>SYAP01000027.1 GCA_005787565.1 Verrucomicrobiaceae bacterium
CGGTGCGGATTTCGCAGGCGGCTTGGTGGCGGGTGCGGTGGGCGAGGGAGATGGGGGTGGGGAGGTGGAGGATTTGTGGGTGGCAGGGGGCTTTTTCGAGGAGGATGGCGGCGGCTCCTTCGGCGGGGACGAGGTCCTGGTGGTAGAGGCGGAGGCCTTCGGCGCTGAGCCAGTCGGCTTCTTCGGAGGCGACGACGATGCAGGCGTCGACGTCGTCGCGGGTGATCCATTCTGCGGCGAGGTCGATGCCGGTGATGAAGCCGGTGGGGTCGCCGATGAGGGTGTCGTTGGGGGAGGTGGTGCCGAGGAGGGTGGAGAGGTGGCTGGAGGGGGCGTTGAAGACGGTTTCGGGGAAGAGGATGGGGCTGGCGAGGGAGGGGTCTGCGAGGACTTCGGTGAAGAAGCGGTTGGAGTAGGAGACGCAGCCGTTGGTGAGGGTGAAGATGATGCCGAGGCGGAGGGTGCCGTTGGCGATTTCCGGGAGGCGATGGGGGCCGAGGGCTTCGAGGGTGGCGGCGGCGGCGAAGCGGGTGATGGGGCTGGCGCGGCGGAGGCGCGGGTGTTTTGGGGTGGCGGTGGGGTTTTCCGGGACGCGGCGGATGGGGGTGGTGATGGTTTTTCCGTGGGATTCGCGGGCGAGCGGGGTGGTGGGGATGGGGTGGCTGGTGGTGATGGCTGCGATGAGGGCGGGGACGCCCCAGCCGGCGGGGCTGACGGCTCCGATGCCGGTGATGGAGAGGGGGTGGTGGTTTTCTGGGTGGCTCATGGTGTTTCCTCCCGGCCGAAGATGAGGGTGGCATTGGCTCCGCCGAAGCCGAAGGAGTTGGTGAGAGCGTGCGATACGGCGGCATCGCGCGGGGTGCGGACGAGGTCGAAGGTGCAGACGGGGTCCGGCTCCCGGATGTGGAGGCTGGGGGGGAGCCATTGGCCTTGGAGGGCCATGATGCAGATGACGGATTCGACGGCACCGGCTCCGCCGAGGAGGTGGCCGATGGCGGATTTGGTGGAGCTGACGGGGATGGTGGCGACGGCATCGGCGGCCCAGCGCTGGATGGCGCGGCCTTCGGCGATGTCGTTGAGGGGGGTGCCGGTGCCGTGGGAGTTGATGTAGTGGATTTCCGAAGGGGAGAGGCGGGCCATTTGGCAGGCGGCGGTCATGGTGGCGAGTGCTGCATCGCCATCTGGGTGGGGCTGGGTGAGGTGATGGACGTCGGTGGCGGCGCCGTATCCGAGGATGGTGGCGAGGATGGGTGCGCGGCGGGCGCGGGCGGCGGTGGCGGATTCGACGAGGACGAATGCGGCTCCTTCGCCGAGGGCGAGGCCGTCCCGGTGGGCATCGACGGGGCGGGGGATGCCTGAGGGGCTGAGGGCCTGGAGGGAATCGAAGCCGGCGAAGACGAGCTGGCAGAGTGCGTCGTATCCGCCAGCAAGGACGCGGTCGGCGCGGCCGGAGCGGACGAGTTGAAAGGCTTGGCCGATGGCGTTTGCCCCGGAGGCGCAGGCGTTTGAGACGATGCGGAGTGGGGCATCGAGGTGGAGGTGTTTGGCGAGGTCGGTGAGCTGGCGTTGGGCCTGGTAGGTTTCGACGCGTTGGAGTTGGGGGTGGTGTGGGGGATTTTTGGAGGTGGCGGATTTGAAGTAGTTTTCGCCGATGGGCATGGCGGCGGCGGAGGTGCCGATGATTTGGGGGATGTGGGAGAGGTGGGTGCCGGAGATGCCGGCCATGGCGAGGGCTTCTTGGGCGGCGATGAGGGCGAGGCGGGTGCCGCGGTCCATGCGTTGCCAGGCGCGGCGGGGGATGTGGGGCGGGGGGGAATCCGGGAGGTTTACCTGGCCGGCGGTTTGGACGCGTTGGCGGGAGACATCGAAGAGGGTGATGGGGGAGAAGGCGGATTTTCCGGTGCGGAAGCCGTGGGCGTTTTCCGGGAGGTCAAGGCCCATGGGGGTGATGATGCCTGCTCCGGTGATGACCACGGTTTGCGGTGAGGTGGAGGCGGGGGGAGGGTAGGCCACGGCTTTTTGGGAAGTTCGGACTCGTCAAGACGGGTGGCAGGTAGCTAGGCAGGCGGCCGCGCGCTGTCAAATGCTGTATCCCCGATGGTTGGAAACGGTTGGGCGTCACTCGGGCCGTAGGGCGTTGGTGACGGAGGAGGGGTGTGTTTTTACGTTTGGAGAGTTGGCGGATCGGGTGGATGGGATGGGGCGGGTGGAGGGTCCGGTGGTGGCGAGGACGGGAGGGGTGGGGTTTTTTCTGGAGGTGCTGCGGGGTTGGCGGGATGGGCAGCTGGTGATCCCGGTGGAGCGTGATGCGGCGGAGCCGAGGTGGCAGGGGCCGGTGCCGGAGGGGGCGGTGTTGATGAAGCATACGCCGGGGGCGAGCGGGATTCCACGGGGGATTTTTTTCAATGACAGGCAGGTGGAGGCGGATGGGGATCGGCTGGTGGCGGCGATGGGGATGAGGGCGGAGGTGGGAAATCTGGGTGTGGTATCGATGGCGCATTCGTATGGGTTTTCGAATCTGGTGTTGCCGATGATTTTGCACGGGGTGCCGTTGTGGTTGGCGGCGGTGCCGTTTCCGCGGGTGGTGGAGGGGATTTTGCGTGAGGGTGGGCCGATGGTGGTGCCGGCGGTGCCGCCGATGTGGCGGGCGTGGTTGAGGGCTGGGGTTTTGCGGAGGGGGGAAATGGCGCTGGCGGTATCGGCTGGGGCGCCGTTGCCTTTGGCGCTGGAGCGGGCGGTGTATGAGGAGTGCGGGGTGAAGGTGCACAATTTCTATGGGGCGAGCGAGTGCGGGGGGATCGCGTTTGATTTCTCGGAGGAGCCGAGGGGGAGTGAGACGGAGTTGGGGACGGTGCTGGATGGGGTGGAGGTGAGGGTGGGAAGCGACGGGCGGATCCGGGTGGAGAGTGATGGGGTGGCGATGGGATATGATGGGACGCGGGGGGACGATGGGCTGGGGGACGGTGGGTATTTGACGAGGGATTTGGGATTTTTCGATGGGGAGGGTCGGCTGCATTTGAGCGGGACGACGGGTGGGGCGATCAATGTGGCGGGGCGGAAGATTTCGCCGGCGAAGGTGGAGGCGGCGTTGATGGGGACGGGTTTGGTGGAGCTGGTGCGGGTGCATGGGGTGGCGAGTATTGATGCGGAGCGGCATCAGGAGATCGCGGTGGAAGTGGTGCTGCGGGGTGGGGTTTCGCTGGAGGAAGTGAAGCAGGCGGCGGGGAGGTGTTTGGAGGCGTGGGAGGTGCCGAGGATTTGGGAGGTTTTTGGGGTAGATGCTGAAAGGCTGAGATGCTGAGATGAAGAGGGCTTCGCGCGGGTCTTTGGTGGTCCATTGGCTTGCCGACTGAGACAGTCGGCACACTTTTTGGGAGGGCTTTGCGCGGTTCATGGGCGATCCATTGGCTGCCGACGAGGACGTCGGCGTGCCCGGGGGTGAGGGTCGGGCTTGCGTGGGGTGGGTGGGGCTGGTTTGTTGGCGGGGTGAGTGAGTGGAATGAATCAGCGCTGCGGAGTGCGGCATCGTGGCAGGCTTTCAAGGCGGGGAAGCATTTGGCGGATACCGGGGCGGTGTCGGGTGTGGTTCGTGATTCGGAGGGGTGGAGTGGGACGGTGAAGGAGGGGAAGCGTGGGTTCAAGGTGCGGGTGAGGGTGAGGTCGGCGACGGATTTGGATGCGCGGTGCGGGTGTTCGGAGAATCAGGCGACGGGTGCGGTTTGTGCGCATGCGGTGGCGACGGGTTTGGCGGCGCTGAGGCCGGTGGTGGGAGCTGGTATTGTTGCTGCGGCGGTTATGCCGGAGCGGGTGGCGGTAGCGAGGGTGGCGGAGGTGGCTTGGAGGGTTTCGTTTCCGCCGAATTGGCTGGAGGCGTTGAGGAGGGGAAGGCTGATGGTTTCTCTTGTGGGAGTGGCGGGGGAAGAGGTGACGGAGGCGGATCGGGAACTGGGGC
>SYAP01000028.1 GCA_005787565.1 Verrucomicrobiaceae bacterium
CATCGGCAGCAAAGCCTTCGTCAACGACACCTTCCAAGCCGCCCGCCACCGCTTCCCCTCCACCCGCAAAACCGGCGCCCGCCCCCTCAAAGGCCCAGCAAAACCCGCCAACAACCTCCTCTTCTCCCTCCGAGACCTCCGGGTCCGGCTGTGATTTATCTAACAGAATTTTCTCGAATCTAAACCTCCCACCCAGCCACAAAAAAACACCTAACAGAACCCTATCGCCCCACCTCTTCCTTAACCCGCTTCAACACCTCCTCATAAGCCTCCATCACATTTCCCAAATCCCGGCGAAAACGGTCCTTGTCCATCTTCTCGCCCGTTTTCAGATCCCACAAACGGCAACCATCCGGGCTGATCTCATCCGCCAGCACAATCACCGACGGATCGAAAACTAAACGCCCGAACTCCAGTTTGAAATCAACAAGCCGCAGCCCACAGCGCTCGAAAAATCCTCCTAACAACCGATTCACCTTCAGCGCGGATGCCCGCAAAAACGCCAGATCCTCTGGCGTCGCCAACTTCATCTCGCGAATGTAATCGTCATTGATCAACGGATCACCCAACTCATCGCTCTTATAGGAAAACTCGATCACCGGCTCCGAAAACGCTACCCCCTCCGCAAAGCCCGTCCGCTTGCAAAAACTTCCGGCAGAAAAATTCCGCACGATCACCTCCACCATCAGGATCTCCACCCGCCTCACCTCCACATTCGTCTCATCAATCTGCCGCACGAAATGCGTCGGTACCCCCTCCTTCTCCAGCATCCCGTAAATCAGCGTGCTGATCGCATTGTTCAGTCGCCCCTTGTTCTCAAAACTCGCCTTCTTCTCCCCATTGAAAGCCGTCGCGTCATTCTTGAACTCCATCCGCAGGGTCATCGGATCATCGGTCGCCCACATGCGCTTCGCCTTGCCTTCGTACAACGGTTCCATCTGCGAGTCCTAGAACCCGCCCCGCACCCGGTCAAGCGGGATGACACAACCCCCAAAAATCAACGCCCTGCTCGCTTCCGCACCGCCTCCAGCGCCCGGTCGATCTGCACCCGCAACTCCGCATCCTGCGGCCCCGACAACGCAGACTCCTTCGCCGCCTCCAAAACCGGAATGCTCGCCTCTCCGCCCACCCGCCGCAACAACGTCACTGCGGAACGCCGCAAAACCCCACCCGTCTCCGGAAAACGCTTGATCACCAGCGGCTCAACCGCCGGACCAAACGCCGCATAAACATCCGTCCACTCCGAAGTGTCGATCGCCCACTTCGCATCAAGAATCGGCAACGTCCGCGTATGCCCGGCCTTCGCCAGCAACTCGAACATCTCCTTCGGAATCGCCGCCCTCATCTCATGCAACTTCTCCACCTCACCCGCAACCACCTCTGCCGCCTTCGTCAAATCCTCCGCCCACACCAACAACGCCTTGCACAACGATCCCTTGAAATCCAGACCCGACTCCCGCATCAGCTCGATCATCCGCCCCGTGATGTCCGCCCGGTAAATCTTCGGCTCAGTCTCCGCCAACCGCGCCACCGCCCGGCTCACACGCTCCGGATCGATGCTCTCCAGCTCACGCTTGTTCAAATCATAATACGCCGGGTCCTCCTTGTTCGTCAGCTTATCTAACGGACTCTCAATGAAAACATCATTGTTCACCTTCACCTCCGCCACACCGATCTCCTCATAAACCATCACCGTCGTCCCGAAACGCGACGCCATCATCGAAAGCTCGTTGAGCGAAAGATCAATCCCCGTTACCACCATCAAATAATCGCTGTTCTCCCGCGGATAAGGATGCGAGGACGGATCAGCACCCGTCGAGCGCAGCAAATAATCCCGCACCAGCAACTTGTTGCTCTCCCTCAAATCCCTCAACCACAACCCATAAACCTTCTTCCCGCTCTGCGCCTCCTCCAGCCGCTTCTGCTCCTGCTCCAACGGCGCCGTCCCGATCGTCTCACGCAACATCGTGATCTCATCCGGCTCGTCATCCGCCAGCGCCGGCCGATCCACATCCGCCATCCCCGATCCCGATCCCGAAGAAGCCGGTGCCAACGGCGTCGATGCCTCATCAAAAACAATCGGCAAAGACAACAAACCCACACCACCTAACAAAGCGAACATCCCCGCCTTGATCCGCGCCCGCGGATTCGCATACACCAACAGAACCGTCGCCACCACCGCCGCAAACGCCGCCATCAGCTGCCGGTTCAACGTCGACATCCCATCCAGCATACCACCTCGCACCGCCCCGAAAATCAACAACAACGCCATCAGCGCCATCCCCACACCGGCCACCACCCCCGCAATCACCCGCTGCGGCGATGCCGGCTCCAACATCGCCGGACTCGGCTCCTCCATATAACTCACCGTCTGCACATTGCTCGGCATCGACGAAGCCAACGGCACCCGCTGGAACCTAGCCAACCCCGCATCACGCCGCTCCCCCGGATAAACCTTCTTCACCCGCTGGATCACCTCATCGTTGATCCGGAAACGGTGCTCGCAAGATCCGCACTCCACCGTGCGATCCCGCAAATCAGCCCCAACCTTGAAACGCTGCCCGCAAGACGGACAACGGATCTGCAACGGTGAATGATCGTCAGTAGAAGAAGGCATTGCGCCCAAAAGCATCCATCGACACTCCCTCAATTGCAACCCCCGGAATGCCTCTATCACATTTCCTTCCTCAGCATTTATTTAAAAAACATTGAAGATTGACATTCCGAAGAAATCAGGCCAAGCCTACATCGATCAAACAAATTAGCCCATGATCCCCATGCAACTCTCCCCACTGCCAATCTTCCGCAGTCCGGACGCCGCCGCAAACGGCCGCACCGAGAGCCTGGACTTCGTGGACGACGCGGAAATCCTCCGCCTCATCACCGGACCCGTCTCCGAACGCGCCCCGGCCCTCGCATCCCACGAATGCCTCACCGCCGAAGACGTCGATTTCGCCGGCTGGCACACCCCGGTTGCCACCCCATCCCCCTTCATCCCCGCCCCCCAGCCCCTCCTCTCCGCTCGCCCCACCCCACCAACCCTCACCGAACCCGGCCTCGACCTCCCCCACACCGGCGGCCACCGCTGGTGGATCGGCGGCCTCGCAGGCGCACTCTCAACCTTCATCCTCGCCGCCCTCATCCTTACCCAATCCCACCGCGCAGACCTCGAAGCCGAAAACTCACGCCCCACCGGCATCACCGCCGCAGAGCGCGCCCCCATCCTCCCTCCCCCTGCCCAGGAAACCCCGGCCGTCACCACCACCCGCCACCCCTGAGCCCCCTCATCACCCCGGGTTGACGCCGCACCCTCTCCCAGCCAGCGTCCCCACATGTCTCGCCCCGGCCTGATCCTCAAACTCAGCTGCCCCGACCAACCCGGAATCGTCGCCAAAATCGCTGGCTACGTCGCCGGCCATCGCGGAAACCTCCTCGAATTCAACCAGTTCTCCGACCCCATCGGCTCCAAATTCTTCGCCCGACTCGAAATCGCAACCGCAGACCTCGACGTCGACCCACAGGATTTCATCGACGGCTTCGGCACCCTCGGCCGCTCCCTCCGCGCCCACTGGCACTTCCGCCGCCTCCCCTACAAAATGCGCACCGCAGTCCTCGTCACCAAAACCGACCACTGCCTCCAGGAAATCCTCTGGCGCACCGGCCTCGGCGAACTCCCCGTCGAAATCACCTCCGTCATCGGCAACAGACCCCACTGCCAACCCATCGCCCAACACGCCAACATCCCCTTCCACCTCATCCAAATGGACGGCGACCAACGCCTCCCCGGCTTCCAACAAATCCGCAACCTCATCGACCAACAAAACGTCGAACTCGTCGTCCTCGCACGCTTCATGCAAATCCTCCCGGACGACTTCTGCAACGCCTACGCCGGCCGCATCATCAACATCCACCACAGCTTCCTCCCCGCCTTCATCGGCGCAAACCCCTACCAACAAGCCTACCAACGCGGCGTCAAACTCATCGGCGCCACCTGCCACTACGTCACCGCCGATCTCGACGCCGGACCCATCATCGACCAGGAAGTCGAACGCGTGCAACACTTCCACTCCCCCGCGGACCTCTCCCGCCTCGGCCGCCACTGCGAACGCGCCGCCCTCGCCCGCGGCATCCGCTACCACGTCCACGACCGAACCCTCATCGATGGCCACCGCGCCATCGTCTTCCCCGACTGATCCCCTCCAAAATCCGCAAACTCCCAAACTGGAGGCTTTACATCCCCCATCCCCCATTGAAATCTTCCGCCCCGTTTCCAAGGAGAGGTGGCTGAGTGGTCTAAGGCACCCGATTCGAAATCGGACGTGGCAGAGATGTCACCGTGGGTTCAAATCCCACCCTCTCCGCCATTCCAGATCCAAATCTCTTGGGCCAACTGTTCGGGACCATCTACGCCAAAAGGCAGCCAAGACTCGGCCCCGCCAAACGCGCACCACGCCGTCCCCCTCAAGTGGAATTCCCGATGATCACTCGCAACCTCATCATTGCCGGAAGCCTGCTCGCTTCCATCTGCGGCGGCGCGGCGGAAAATGACCCGCCACCTTTGCTGGTCTCCGAGCGACTGTCCCCATGGGGAACCATCGTGGAACGCCAGACCTACTACGAAAAAGACGGCGCAAAAATCGAACACGGTGCCCAGGAAACATTCTCCGCCGATGGGTCGCTTCAATTCAAATTCCTCTACGCCCATGGCAAAGAACACGGCATCTGTGAAATCTTCTACGAAGGCACCCAAATCAAACAATCCGAGATGACATATCTCCACGGCGAACCCCACGGCCCCTTCCGGACCTGGGCCGCCGATGGCAAGTTATTGTTCGAAGGCACCTGGAAAAACGGCAAAAAACAAGATGGTTGGTTCGAGCACCGCAACACATCCAGCAACAGCATCTATCATCGCAAGAAAGAAACATGGGAAATCACCCAATGGAAAGATGGCAAAAAAGTTCCGGAAAGCCGTCGCGAGGTGCAAACGACTTGGCGCTCATGGACACCCGGAAAACTCCCCGACCATAAAACCTTCATCCGCTGGAACTGGCCCTCCTATTCCACAAATTCCACTTATCCACACATTGATCGGATGCCCACCTATCAGCAGGTGCCGTTTCTGATCAAATGCTTTGAAGAAAAAGCCGAAGGCTATCAGCAAGCCACCGATCAATTGCAGGCACTCACCCGCATGCAATTTGGAAACCCATGGCTCCACACAGATCCCGAGCGCATCGCCGCCGCAGCCAAGTGGCGTGAATGGTGGGAAACCATCGGAAAACACCGCCCCGCCCTCCAAGCCCAGCGCGGTGTCAAAGACCCCCAAGCATGGAACCTCGCCAAGAAATCCCGCGACCTCCCGATTCCGGAGGAACCCATCGTCATCCCCGCGAGTTATACCATGGAAATCCATTTCCGCTCCGGCGATTACAATGCCGTCACCTCCGAGACCCTATCCATCACACGCCACCCCGAAGGAGCCAGCCTCACCCGCAAATTTTCAACCCAACGGGACGGACCGATCACCGAAGAACATTGGCTACCCTTCGATGAAAAGGAAGCAGACCGCGTCACCCGTGCCATGGCATATCTCATCGACCGCCCATGGCTCCTCAACGACGAAGCCGATATCGAAAAGCGCTACTGGGCCGCCGAAAACAAAGACCCCGAAAGCGAGTCCACCGGAAAATGGTGCGACGAAAAACTCAAAGGCCGCGAATGCTATGGCACACCCTATTATCCCAGCATCCACTTCGAACTGCGCGATGCCGAGGGCCAGCTCTGGTGGAACTTGGACCCCGATCACTGGTATGGCTCAAATCCCGAACGTTTCAACCAAACCCATCAACCCGTCCCCGGCACCATCTTTCCCTTCCTCTCAGCCCTCTATCCGGAATCCACCCGCGCCGAAAACACCCCAGGCTGGGTGAAAAAATAGCCGATCGAACCACCACCTTTTCAATTGAGTCCCATCCCCATCCCGCCATCCTCAAACCCATGGAAACCACCGCAACCAAACGCTTCCGTGTCGCCCATCTCAATGACATCAACCCCGTCCCCTGCCCCTGCGGCTCCACCCGCCGCGCCTTCGCCGAATCCACCGATGGCACCGCATCCATCCACCTCGTCGAAATCCGCGAAGACGCCAAAACCCACTACCACAAGAAACTCACCGAAATCTACCTCATCCTCGAAGGCTCCGGCGAAATGGAACTCGATGGCGAGCGCATCCCCGTCGGCCCCATGAGCACCATCCTCATCCACCCCGGCTGCCGCCACCGCGCCATCGGGAAAATGAAAATCGTCAACATCCCCATCCCCGCCTTCGATCCGCACGACGAGTGGTTCGATTGACCCAGCTTGCCCACTCAATGCGCCGCCAACCAGTTCGGCCCGGTGCCATACTCTACTTCGATCGGCACGCTGTTAGGCAACGGCAGCGCCGTCCGCATCACCTCCAGAATCTTCGGCACCAGCTCATCCTTCTCGCTTTCCGCCAAATCGAAAACCAGTTCGTCATGCACCTGCAACAACATCCGCGACTGATATTGCATCTCCCGTAGCAACCCGTCGATCCGGATCATCGCCAGCTTGATCATGTCCGCCGCCGTCCCCTGAATCGGCGTGTTGATCGCCGCCCGCTCCGCATTCGACCGCAAATTCTGGTTGCCGGAATTCAGATCCGGAAAATACCGCCGCCGCCCCGTCAACGTCTCCACATACCCATTCTCCCGCGCCTCATTCACCGTCCGATCCATGAACTCGCGGATCGCCGGATACTCACGGAAATAGGCATCGATGATCTCCGCAGCCTCAGTCCGAGGAATCGCCAACCGCTGCGAAAGCCCGAACGCGGAAATCCCATAAATGATCCCGAAGTTTACCATCTTCGCCGTCCGCCGCATGTCGGAAGTCACCTCGCCATCCGCCACCGAAAACACCTTCGCCGCCGTCGTCGTGTGAATGTCCGCCCCATTCTGGAACGCCGCGATCATCGTCGGATCATTCGCCAGCGCAGCCATCACCCGCAATTCGATCTGCGAATAATCACAGGACAACAACGTGAATCCATCCCGCGGCACAAACGCCTTGCGGATCTTCCGCCCCGCCTCGGACCTCACCGGAATGTTCTGCAAATTCGGATCCGATGATGCCAACCGACCCGTCGCCGCCACCAACTGGTGGAAATGCGTGTGCACCCGTCCCGTCTCCGCAACGATGTGCGTCGGCAACGAATCCAGATACGTGTTTTTCAACTTCGTCGCCTCCCGCCACGCAAGAATATCGGAAATGATCGGATGCTTGCCCTCCAACGTCGCAAGCGTCTGCTCGTCGGTCTTGTACTGCCCCGTCTTCGTCTTCTTCGCCTTGTCCGCAAGCCCTAACTGATCAAACAAAATTTCCCCAAGCTGCTTCGGCGAAGCAATGTTGAAAGAACGGTCCGCATGCCCATGGATCGACTTCGCCAACGCGTCAATCTGCTCCTGCAACTCATCCCCAATCGTCTTCAACGCCGCCCGGTCGATCGAAATCCCCTCCATCTCCATCCGCACCAACACCGGCAACAACGGCCCCTCAATATCAGTTAGAACCGACTCCTGCCCGGCTTCCGCCAACAAAGGCCGCAGCTTCTGCGCGATCTGGAACGTCACATCCGCATCCTCCGCCGCATACTCCGCCAGCGTCTCCAGCGGAATCGCCGCCATGTCCAGCTCCTTGCTCGCCTTCGTCTTCTCCGCGAAATCAAACAAATCGCCAGACCCCGCATCCTCCGCGGGCGCAGCCCCCGCAATGTCCGCCAGCTTCACCGGCGTGTAACCCAGCAAAATTTCGGATAGATAATCCATGTTGTGCCGCCGCTCCGGCGCTACCAGCGTGTCCGCCAGCATCGTGTCGAAAAACGGACCCGCCACCTCGATCCCGTGATGATTCAGAATCGAAAGGTCAAACTTCAAATTGTGCCCGATCTTCTCCGCTTTCCCACCCAAAACTCCGCGCAATTCATCCATCACCGACTCATCCACAGGCAAATACCAACCCTCATGGGCCTTCCACGAAAACGCCACACCTAACAGCTTCGCCCCGAACCGGTCCAGCGAAGTCGTCTCGATATCAAAACAGAACGATTCCCGCACCCCCAGCTCCTCGAACAACCGCCTCCGCAGCTCAGCCGTATTCGCGAGATGATAAACATGCTCCACCTCGCGGATCGTCCGGAACGTCTCAAACAACGTCGGCGCGGATTCCGTCTCCCTAACAGCAGTAGCCCCGCCATCCCCGAAAAGCCGCTTCGTCAACGTCCGGAACTCGAACTCCACAAACAGCGCCTTCAACGCCTCGTCATCCCGCTCCGTCAGGATCAAATCCTCCCAAGAAACCTCAATCGGAGCATCAATGATGATCGTCGCCAACTCCTTCGAAAGCAGCGCCTGATCCGAATACGCCTCCAGATTCTCCTTCTGCTTGCCCTTCATCGACGCCGTGTTCGCCAACAAATTCTCCACCGATCCGAACTCCGCGATCAGCTTCTGCGCCGTCTTCGGCCCGATCCCCGGAACGCCCGGAATGTTGTCCGATGCATCTCCCATCAGACCTAACAGATCGATGATCTGATGCGGCTCCGCCACTCCCCAGATCTCCGGCAGCTCCTTCAACGTGATCACCTCATGATCCGTCCCCTTTCGGCCCGGCTTCCACATGAAGGTCGTCGGCGAAATCAGCTGCGCGAAATCCTTGTCCGGAGTCACCATGAACGATTCGAAACCCTCAGGCTCGGCCCGCTTCACCAGCGTCCCGATCAAATCGTCCGCCTCAAATCCATCCACCTCCAACACCGGAATCGCAAACGCCCGGCACAACGCCTTCACATGCGGAATCGCCGCCGCCAACTCCTCCGGCATCTCATCCCGCTGCGCCTTGTAGGCCGGAAAACGGATATGCCGCGGCGTCGGCGCAGACGTGTCGAACGCCACTCCAAGATGCGTCGGATTCTCCTTCTCCAGAATCGCCAGCAACGTGTTGATAAAACCATACAGCGCCGACGTGTTCACACCCTTCGAGTTTCGAATCGGCGCTTGGATCAACGCGAAATGCGCCCGATAGATCAGGGCCATGCCGTCGAGCAGGAAAAGACGTTTCATGTCCCGAGAATGCGCAGCGCAAACCTCTGAGTCCAACCCCAATCGGACACCGCCCCCTCACACCTTCCCGAACCGCTTCTCAAGCATCTCCCGCCGGAACCCGAAAATCCGCCGCAGCTTCGCCTTCACAAACACCGCATGCGCGATCGACCCGATCGGCCCGAACGGCAACGCGTAATGCACCAGATCATTCATCAGAACCCCACCCTCCACCGCCTCGAACGTGTGGCGGTGATGCCAGAACTTGTACGGCCCGAACCGCTGCTCATCCACAAACGACTTCCCCTCATCCACCGCCTTGATCTCCGTCACCCACGGCACCCACACCGCAGGCGCGACCTTCACCTTGTAAGTGATGATCTGCCCCTCATACATCCGCTCCCCGGGCAAATGCGTGATTTTGAACCCCAAATCCGGCGGCGTGATGTCATCCAGATTCCTCGGCGAGGAAAAAAAATCCCAAGCCTCCTCAATCTTCAGCGGCAGGGTCTGGGACTGTTCTAAAATGTGTAAACTCATCGGCCCACCAAAGTGACTCGCATCTCCCGCCACGCAAGCGGACACATCGCGGAAATTTCCGCAATCCACGCGTGGCCTCACCCGCCGATTCCGATACCACTTCCCCTGATGAACACGACGATGGCGCGCACCTGCCTCCTCTCGCTGGCACTAGCAGCCGCCGCCCCGGCAAACCACGCCGGCGATTTCCTCGACACCATCGCCAGCCGCCCCGGCCTCCTCCACGAGGACCCGAACCACCCCTTCATCCAGGAATTCTCCCTCAACGGCCGCATCCACTGGCAATTCGCCCACGTCATCGGCGAATC
Source organism: Verrucomicrobiaceae bacterium (assembly GCA_005787565.1). GTDB lineage: Bacteria > Verrucomicrobiota > Verrucomicrobiia > Verrucomicrobiales > Akkermansiaceae > Luteolibacter. Next base: position 9,971 of record SYAP01000028.1, read on the forward strand.
CGAAACCCCAACCGGCACCCGCAACTCCTTCGACTACTCAAACCGCGGTGAAATGCGCCGCCTCTACTTCGGCCCATCCATCCGCTTCCTCGACGTCTTCCGCATCAAGGCCGAAGCCAACTGGGTCCTCGACGAACAACCCCGCGGCGGCAACCGCGACTACGGCTACCAATCCCTCTTCGAAGGATACCTCACCCTAGACCTCAAAAAACTTTTGGACCTCCAATCCGTCGACGCACTCACCATCGGATACGGCCTCCTCGAAATGAAATTCACCGAGGAACACATGACATCCTCCAAGGACCTCATGACCGTCGAGCGCACCATGCTCGACTCATGGCTCCTCCCCGGCGTCCCATCCCCAGCTAACCCAACCGGCGTCTGGCTCGAATGGAAACAAGGACCCAACAAAATCTCCGGCGGCATCTTCAGCACCACCCACTCCCGCGAACTCGCACGCTGGAACGACGGCACCGGCCAATGGATCACCTGGCATCACGACCTCTCCGGCAACATCGACCTCGATCTCGCCGAAATGGCCGTCAACTTCCTCTGGAACGACACCAAAACCACCGACGAACAAGCCATGAACTGCGACTGGGCCGCCACCGCATGGGGCCGCTTCGGCCACGACCGATGGAGCCTTCGCGGCACCCTCATCGTCGGCGAAAATCGCCTAACAGACATCCGCGGCGGCACCTTCGGCGGCGTCGACCTCCTCGCCACCTGGTGGCTCGACCCACAACGCTGGCAACTCGCCATCCGCTCCGAGATCGCCGCATCCTCCGAACCCGAAGGCCTCCGCCTCTCTAGCCGATACGCCCGCATCGCCGGCGATCCCGCCAACGAAAACCTCCCCGCCCTCGCCAACGGCCGCGGCGACCGCCACTACTCCCTCTACGCCGGCCTCACCTGGTTCATCCACCACCCCAACCTCCGCCTCATGGCCGGACTCGAATGGGAACGCATGGAACGCTCCGATCTCAACCAAACCGTCTACGACGGCACCACCTGCTGGCTCGCCGCACGCCTGTTCTTCTGAGAAACCTGCCCGCTTGACTCCCCGCCACCATCCGCCAACCTCCCACCCATGAAACGGGCTCTCCTCTACCTCGCCGCAGCCATCTGCATCCTCTCCCTCAACTCCTGCGGATTGCTCAAAGGCCTCGGCAGCGCCGCCGGCCGCAGCGTCCAAAGCCTCGGCCGCGTCGTCACCGGCTGATCGCTGGAACCTCACACACCCGCCGCGTCTCATCCGGCTCCACCGAAAAACGCAACCACCGCGTCCCCTCAGGCATCAACTCCGGAAACTTGTCCGCCCACTCCGCGATCACCACCGCGCCGCTCTCTAACATCTCATCCCACCCGATCGCCAGCAGCTCCTCAGGCGACTCCAGCCGATAGAAATCCAAATGCACCACCACCGGCCCCGCCGTCCGGTATTCATGCACCAGCGAAAACGTCGGACTCGTCACCTCCCCCGCCGATCCCAGCGCCGCCACAAAACCCTTCGTCCAATGGGTTTTCCCCGCACCCAGCCCGCCCATCAGCGCAAACGCCCCACCCGCCACAGCACTCTCCGCAGCCGCCGCACCCAGCGCCTGCATCCCCTCCGGAGAAATCGCATGTCCTTCCATGCCCATGGCAAAACCCAATCCTCCCCCCGCGTCCATCCCAAAAAACCAACTCAAACCTTCACCTTCTGCTCGATCAACTCGAACCGCGCGTGAAACACCCCGCCGTTGAACTTCCGGCAACACGCATAACACGCCACCGCACGCCGGATCGGCTTCACCCGCCGGATCGTCTCAAAACAATTCGGGCAAACATACGCGTAGTTCCGCTTCAACCTCCGCCCCTTGAACGGCAGCGTGTGATACGGCTGCTCGTTCGGAATCCCCAACTCCGCACACGCCGCACGCCACTCCGCACCATGCGGATCAATCCGCTTCCGCCCTGCACGCTCATACGCCACCAAATGCGCCAACTCGTGCTTCAACGTCCGCCACAACTCCTCCGGCGCCAAATCCCGCAACTTCACATTCAACTCGATCAACCGGTCAGGCCACCACGCCCTGCCCGCCGTCGTCCGCATCCGCGAATTCCACGAAACCCTCACCCGCCGCGATAGCTCCGGCAATCCCAACGCCTTCGCCGTCTCATTGCACCACGCCGTCAACCCTCCATCATGCGTCGGAACCTCCACCTCCGGCGCTGGAAAAACCGCCGCAACCGCCGGCCTCGCCGACCAACGGAACTCCAACTGCTTAAACCAACGCCCCATCGAAGCGACAGCTACCAGCTTTCCTGAAAATTGGCAACCGTCCCGCTTCACTGTTAGATACATTTCACACACCTCCCGAAAGCCCGCCTTGCCTCCACCCCCCGCAATGCCAGATTGCACCAGATGCAACCACCAACCCCCGCGCGAAAATCCCCTCGCCGCCTCCTCATCATCGGCGGAGGATTCGCCGGCCTCGAATGCGCCCGCAAACTCGCCGGCGACACCCACTTCGACATCACCCTCGTCGACCGCACCAACCACCACCTCTTCCAACCCCTCCTCTATCAGGTCGCCACCGCCTCCCTCGCCGCGCCGGACATCGCACGCTCCATCCGCCACATCCTCGAAAAAGCCCGCAACGTCACCGTCCTCATGGACGAAATCACCGCCATCGACCCCATCGCCAAATCCGCCACCGGCACCTCCGGAACCCATTACGAATTCGACACCCTCCTCCTCGCCGCCGGCGCCCGCACAAGCTACTTCGGCCACGACGATTGGGCAAAACACACCCTCGGCCTCAAATCCCTCGCCGATGCCCAAGCCATCCGCCGCACCGTCCTCTCAAACCTCGAACGCGCCGAACTCACCACCGATGAAAGCGAACGCGCACGCCTCATGACCGTCGCCATCGTCGGCGGCGGACCCACCGGCGTCGAACTCGCAGGCGCATTCACCGACCTCATCCACCGCTCCCTCCAATCCAACTTCCGCCGCATCGACACCGCCAAACTCCGCGTCATCCTCATCGAAGGATCCGACCGCATCCTCGAAACCTACGACACCGACCAAAGCGAATACGCACGCCAACGCCTCGCCCACCTCGGCGTCGAAATCCGCCTCAAAACCCGCGTCTGCGGCATCTCCACAGGCACCCTCACCTTCACCGACGGCACCACCCTCGAATCCTCAGCCATCATCTGGGCCGCCGGCATCGCCGCCAACTCCCTCGCCGCCAAACTCGGCCTCCCCACCGACCGCGCCGGCCGCATCACACCCCTCCCCGACCTCTCCCTCCCCGGCCTCCCCGATATCTTCGTCGCCGGCGACCTCGTCTCCATCCGCGACTCCAACGACAAACCCGTCCCCGGCGTCGCCCCAGCAGCCGTCCAAATGGGCGCACACATCGCCGCCGTCCTCAAGGAAGACCTCCGCCTCGCCAAAACCCAACACGCACACCGCGCCCTCCAACTCCGCCCCGCCTTCCGCTACTTCGACAAAGGCATGATGGCCATCATCGGCAAAAACGCCGCCGTCGTGAAATCCGGCCGCATGCGCCTCCGCGGCTTCATCGCCTGGCTCGCCTGGCTCTTCATCCACATCGCCTTCCTCGTCGGCTTCCGCAATAAACTCGCCGTCCTGTTAGGCTGGGCCTACGCCTACCTCAACGACAACCCCGAAGCCCGCGTCATCGTCCACCCACCCCCACAACCCTAAACTCTCAGCTTTTCAGCTTTTCAGCTTTTCAGCCTTTCAGCTTCTCAGCATTTACCCCAACCTCCCGCCATGGCGGAAATCGGCAAACGTAACACCCTGCGCATCCTCCGGGAAAAACCCGCAGGCCTCTACCTCGATGCCGGAGCCCTCGGAGAAATCCTCCTCCCTCGCCGCGAAATGCCCGGAACCTGGCTCCTCGGCGAGGAACTCGACGTCTTCCTCCACCACGACTCCGAAGACCGCCCCGTCGCCACCCTCCGCCAACCCAAAGCCATCCCCGGCCAGTGCGCACGTCTCAAATGCACCGCCGTCACCCAAGTCGGCGCCTTCCTCGACTGGGGCCTCCCCAAAGAACTCTTCGTCCCCTTCCGCGAACAAAAAATCCGCATGGAACCCGGGAAATCCTACACCGTCTTCATCTACGTCGACCCCGAAGGAGGCCGCATCCTCGCCACCACCCGCCTCGCCCGCCACCTCGATCTAACACCCCCACCCTGGCAACCCGGCCAATCCGTCAACCTAATCATCCACGGCAAAACCCCGCTCGGCTACAAGGCCATCATCGAGCACACCCACACCGGACTCCTCTACGCCGACGCCGTCTTCCGCGAACTCCGCCCCGGCGAATCCACCACCGGCATCATCTCCGCCATCCGCCCCGACGGAAAAATCGACCTCTCCCTCCGCCCCCCCGGCCGCGATCACATCGAGGACCTCGCCGAACGCATCCTCCACGAACTCACCGCCCGCGGCGGCTTCTGGGCTCTATCAGACGAAAGCCCGCCAGCCCTCATCCGCGAGGAACTCGACACCTCCAAACGCTCCTTCAAACAAGCCACCGGACTCCTCTTCCGCCAAGGCCTCGTCACCCTCCACCCCGAAGGCATCCGCATCGTCAACGAATAAAACCGCCCCTCTCACGCCCTCACACCCCCGGCTCCAATCTGCCGCAGCCACTCCTGCAAATTGTAATACATCGTCACCCGCGCCACCTTCCCCTCCTTCAACTCGAAAAACGCACCCGCCGGCAGCAAATACCGCTGACCCGCCGCCTCCGGCAAACCCTCATCCGTCGCCAAATACTCCCCACGCACCAAAAACTCCGCCGCCGCACGCCTCCCGTCCTCGCTACAGAAAATCACCAGTTCCTCCACCGTCTCACGATAACAACGGTCCATCCGCTCCATGAACGATCGGAACGCCACCACACCCCTCTCCGAACCTCCCTGGTTCAGATCGTGAACCACATCCTCATCCATCAAGGCGAAAAACGCCTCGCGGTCCCCACGGTTGAACGCCGCGTAATATGCCTCAATCGTCGATTTCATATCTCAAAAAATTCACCTTCCCGGAACTTCTAACGGACGCGTCTCCTCCGCCACCACCGGCAACGTCGGCGTCACCTCTAACAACTTCTTCTCAACCGACCCCTGCGGCTGCTCCGCCGAAATCGCCACCGCGATCCACCGGAACTCCTCGCTCGAATCCAACATCACCTTGATCAACATCGTCAGCGGCACCGCCAGCAACATCCCCAACGGACCCCACACCCATCCCCAAAACATCACCGACAACACCACCACCAACGTCGAAATCCCAAAACGCCGCCCCACCAACATCGGCTCGATGAAATTCCCCAGGAAATTGTTGATCAGCAAATACCCGCCCGCCACCAGCACCGCATTAGGCCACCCCGCCACAAACAACGCCAGAATCGTCGGCGGCACCCCCGCCACAATCGACCCCACCACCGGGATGAAATTCAGCGCGAACGCCAGAATCCCCCACAACACATAAAAATCCAACCCCGCCGCCCAACACAACAACCCCGCCAACACACCCGTCACCAGACTCACCACCGTCTTGATCGCCAGAAACCGCTGGATGTCCCGCGTCGCCGAAAGCAACCGCCGGATGTTGGGCCCCCGCGCCAGCGACACCGCCTCCAACCTCCGCCCGAACATCCGCGCCTCGCTCAACATGAACACCGTCAGGATCAACACCACCATCGTCGTCCCGAAAAACCCAACCACCCTCCCTAACAATCCCGTCCCGAGATCCCACACCCGCTCAAACCGGATGTTCTGCAAATTCGCTAGATTATTCTCCACCGCCAGCTGGATCTTCTCCTTCGCATCCTTCACCTCCCACTTCTCCAACGTCGCCGCCAATGACTCAGACCCCGCCCGGATCTGCTGGCTCACCTCCGCCGCATACTTCTCATTCCACTTCTGCTGCAAATCCCCAACCAACGTCACCCCCAGCACGATGATCCCCGCAATGAACGCGAAATCCACCAGCACCGTCAGCAACACCGCGATCGACCGCGGCACACGCCGCGCCCGCAACCACGCCGTGATCGGAAAACTCACCGTCGCCACAAAAAACGCCAGAAACACCGGCAAAAAGAAACTCTGCGCCGCCTTCAACCCCGCCACCATCAACACCACCGCACCGCACAACAGCAACGCGTGCCCGGCACGCGGCGCAATCAACTTCGTCTCTCCGTCCATCTCTCACCGATTCAACCCCCTCCCCCGCCCACACGCAACCTGAAATCAATCCAAACACTTCAATACCACAACCCACCGCGCCATCCCACCCAAATCCATATCTCCAACACCCCATAAAACATCATCCACCACCCAAAAATCCCGACCACCACTTCCAGAAAGAATTTGCAACCCGCTCCGGTAAAGGCACCTGTCTCCTCGATACCATGAAATCCAAAGCCATCTCAGCCACCCTCCTCTTCTCCTCACTCATCCCCGCCCTCGCCGAATCCGGAAACGGCTGGGTCTCCTACCCCGGCGGAAAAGGCCCCGGCGCCGGCAAACACATTGTCCTCCTCGCCGGCGACGAGGAATACCGCTCCGAAGAGGCACTCCCCATGTTAGGCAAACTCCTCAGCCAACACCACGGCTTCAAATGCACCGTCCTCTTCTCCGTCGATGACGATGGCACCATCAACCCCAACCGCGGCGAAAGCATCGGCGCACCCGAAACCCTCGACTCCGCCGACGCCATCATCATGTCCCTCCGCTTCCGCAAATGGCCGGACGCCGCACTCAAACATCTCGACGACGCCGTCAACCGCAACATCCCCATCATCGGCCTCCGCACCAGCACCCACGCCTTCCAACTCCCCGGTAGCAGCGCCTTCAAACAATACAGCCAGTTCGGCAAAAACGTCCTCGGCGAAGGCTGGGTCAGCCACTGGGGCCGCCACAAAGTCGAAGCCTGCCGCGGCGTCATCGAGGAGGCCAACGCCAAAAACCCCGTCCTCAACAACGTCAAGGACGTCTTCGGCGACACCGACGTCTACGAAGTCTACCCACCCGCAGACGCCACCATCCTCCTCCGCGGCATGGTCCTCAAAGGCATGAACCCCACCGACGGCCCCGCCGCCTACGAAAAGAAACGCGCCAGCGACGGCCAAACCCAGGACGTCAACACACCCATGATGCCCATCGCCTGGCTCCGCGAAGTCCCCAACGCCAAAGGCGGCAAAAACAAAATCCTCTGCACCACCATGGGCTCCGCCACAGACCTCGCCAGCGAAGACCTCCGCCGCCTCGTCGTCAACGGCGTCTACTGGGGCCTCGGCCTCGAAGTCCCCGCCAAAGCCGACGTCTCCATCGTCGGCGAATTTAAACCCTCCAAATACGACTTCAACGGCTTCCTCAAAGGCGTCAAAGCCGCCGATCACGAACTGAAATAACCCGCCCTTTCCCTAACTCCGCCACCGCTTGGTCAGATCGCCATACGCATCGATCCGGCGGTCGCGGAAAAACGGCCAGATCCTCCGGAAATCCTCCACCGCCTGAAAATCCAGGTCGTGGAGGACAATCTCCTCCCGCTCCGTCGACCCCTTCGCCACAATCTCCCCATACGGATTCGCGATGAACGACCTCCCCCAAAACTCCGTCTCATCCTGCATCCCCGTCCGGTTCACCGCCGCCACATAACATCCGTTCGCCACCGCGTGCCCGCGCTGCACTGTCTCCCACGCCCCATGCTGCGCATCACCCAACAACGGCTTCTCCTCAGGCAACCACCCGATCGCCGTCGGATACAACAAAACCTGCGCCCCTCCCAACGCCATCAAACGCGCCGCCTCCGGATACCACTGGTCCCAACAAATCAACACCCCGATCTTCCCATACCTCGTCTCCCAAACCGGCCACCCCGAATCCCCGGGCGTGAAATAAAACTTCTCCTCAAACGCTGGATCCTGCGGAATGTGCGACTTCCGATACAGCCCTAACAAAGCCCCGTCCGCATCATGAACCGCCGCCGTATTGTGATACAAACCCGGCCCACGATGCTCGAAAAGCGACGAAACCAGCACAATCCCCAACTCCCCCGCCAGCTTCCCTAACCGATCCGTCACCGGTCCCGGCAACGGATCCGCCAGATCAAACAACGCCGGATCCTCAACCGTGCAAAAATACGGCGTCAGAAAAAGCTCCTGCGTGCATACAATCTGCGCACCCAGCCCTGCCGCCTCTCGGATCAATCCCTCATGGTGAACAAACGACTCCTCCTTGCTGGCGAAGGTTCCGGACTGAAGCAGCGCAAGACGTGGCATGCCCGAACCATCCCGACACCCCTCCCCCGATGCAAGCGGCAAGATGCCCAACCCTCACCGAAACTGCCTCAACTCCGGCCGATAAACATACCCCGCCTCCCCCAACCGACCCAACAAAACCTCCTCATCCAAATCATGCGTCTTCACCAAATCCTCCAGCGACTCGCAATGATTCCTCAACTCCGTGTTCACCAACCCATACAACAAATGCGGGTCCATCCCCCTGTAATTTGAAAGATCCACTCACCCCATATACCCAAATCTCAACCCTCTGGCAAGCCCTCACCTCCCAACCCCAATCCCACCACCTCCCACCCCAAACCCAACACAACTTTAAGATTGTCACCAACCCCATGAACAGCTAATCAATGCCTTGAAAACCCACGTTTTCCGCCATCCCATGGAATTCTCATCACGCATCACCTCTAGGTTCCTGACGATTGCCGCCGCAATCGCCACCACCATCGGGTTCTTCACCGCAGCACCACAAGCCGCGGCGCAAAGCGGCCAAGGCTGGGACGTCACCAAAATCGACGGCCGCGAATACGTCTCCGTCGAAGGCATCAAACGCTTCTACGGCTTCACCAAACTCACCCGCACCGGAAACCGCGTCGTCCTCGAAAATTCCAAACTCGAAATGAAACTCGGCGTCGGCTCCTACGAATGCCTGATGAACAACGTCAAATTCGTCTTCAGCAACAAGGTCGAAGCCTCCGGCAACAAAGTCCTCGTCTCACGCATGGACCTCGCCAAACTCATCGACCCCGTCCTCCGCCCCAACTTCATCCCCAAAGCAGGAAACTTCCGAACCGTCATCCTCGATGCCGGCCACGGCGGCAAAGACCCCGGCGCTACCAACCCCTACGGCACCGAGGCCAACTACAACCTCAAACTCGCCGGCCGCGTCAAAGGCCTCCTCGAACAACGCGGCTTCCGCGTCATCATGACCCGCTCCTCCGATCAATACCTCTCCCTCCAACAACGCGTCGACCTCGCCAACAAAATCACCGAAGAAGCCATCTTCATCAGCATCCACTTCAACTCCGGGGGCCGCGCCGCCCGCGGCATCGAAACCTTCACCCTCTCCCCTCCCGGCGTCGCCCACTACGGCCGCGGCCTCGTCTCAGGTGACGCCCTCGCCCGCGCAGGAAACGAACACGACTCCGCAAACATCGCCCTCGCCACCGCCGTCCACGGCTGCCTCCTCCAGAAACTCGGCACCAACACCTTCGACCGCGGCATCAAACGCGCCCGCTTCAGCGTCCTCAGCGGCGTCCGCCACCCCGCCATCCTCATGGAAGGCGGATTCATGAGCCACGCCTACGAAGCCCGCCTCATCCACTCGGAAGCCTATCAAAACGCCCTCGCCAGCGGCGTCCGCGACGCCATCCTCAAATACCGCGCCGCCGTCACCCGCAAACCGGCCACCCAACCCCAGCGCTAATCGCATGAATCAGCCATGCAGAATGGCTTCGATCATCCGCAACGCCTGAAGATTCTCCCGCACCGCATGCACCCGGTGCAACATCACCCCGGCCTCCCGCGCATGCGCCGTCATCGCCACCGTCGGCCACTCCCGGCACGACACATCGGAGCTCCCTAACACCTTTCCGATCAGCGATTTCCGGGACACCCCCAACAACAGCGGAAACCCCTCCGGAGCCAGCCCGTCCAACGCCCGCAACAACGCCAGATTGTGCTCCAACGTCTTCCCGAACCCGATCCCCGGATCAAAACAAATCGCCCCATCCGCGATCCCCGCCCCCCTCAACACCTCCAACCGCTCCGCGAAAAACTCCCTCACCTCCCCCACCACATCCACATACCGCGGAGCCTCCTGCATCGACCTCGGCTCCCCCTGCATGTGCATCACCACCACCCCGCACCCCCACCGCGCGCACACCTCCGCCATCTCCCCATCCCCCCGCAATCCCGTCACATCATTCACCACATCCGCACCCGCCTCCAACGCCGCCTCCGCCACCGCCGCCTTCGACGTATCAATCGATATCACCCCACCCCACTCCCCCCTCAACGCCGCCACCACCGGAACCGTCCGCGCCACCTCCACCTCCACCGGGACCACCGCCGCTCCCGGCCGCGTCGACTCCCCACCCACATCAATAATCTCCGCCCCCTCCCCAATCATCCGCCGCGCATGCTCCAACGCCCCAACCACACCCGCATGCCTCCCACCATCCGAAAACGAATCCGGCGTCACATTCAAAATCCCCATCACCCGCGCCTCAACACCCAAATCCAAAACACCACGCCGGGTCGTCCAGCTCAGCGGAAATGGGCGGAAATTGGCGACTTGCGGTTTCACGGCGGGCCACTACTCTGCCGCCCATGAACTTCCTTGCAACCTGGAAAAGCTCCCTCGCCACTCTGTTGCTCCTCACCGCCACTTCCTTCGCCGACTTCGATGCCGTCGATGGCCCAAACGTCCGCGTCATGCGCCACGAAGACGGCTCCCGCACCATGTTCACCCGCAGCCCGGACAACCGCACCCTCACCAAAAAAACCTACTCCGCCGAAGGCAAACTCTTCATGGTCACCGTCTATCGGATGGACGCCAACGAAAACCCCCTCAGCTGCAAAATCTACGACGGCCAGAAACAGGAACTCTTCAAAGTCAGCTACGGCTACCACAAAGACACCGGCCTCCTCGTCGAAGAACGCATGTTCGACTCCCGCGCACAACGCCTCAGCCCCAACGGCGACCCCATGCCCGTCCGCCGCTTCATGTACACCTACGATGCCCAAGGCAAACGCAGTGCACCCATCTCCATCACCCTCACCCCCGGCCGCACCGCCGAGGACGTCTACGGCGCAGAACCAGCACCCTCCGCCCTCGAATCCAACCCCTTCAAAGAACCCTCGGAAAAACAACCCGCCAACCCCAACTCACGCCCCCTCGGCCTCAGCCGCTGATCCAACCGACCCGTTGTTAGCGTGCCGTCCCCTAACACAATCCTCCCCTGGATCCTCGGTGGCGTCATCGGCCTCGGTGGCATCCTCCAGGGAATCCACTGGAAATCCACCGCATCCGAAGGCGACCTAACGGAACTCGAAAACCAGCTCCGCATCGCCCAAGAGGAAAACGAACTCCTCAAACGCGAAAACGAATCCCTCCGCTCCCTCGCCCAAGGCGGCGGCGACCTCTCCGTCCCACAGGAACTCATCGACCGCATCGAAAAGGAATTCGACCTCCTCTACCTCTCCACCCCAGTCGTCCACCGCATCGCCGGTGAAGAACTCCGCGACCGCATCGCCGCCGCACTCGAAAGCCGCTTCGGCCCCGCAGGCATCGACTACCGCCAGGAAGCCTACTCCCTCATCGGCTGGATCCGCGCCGAAGACCGCCTCCTCGCCCAACTCACCGCCGTCCGCGCCGTCGGCGCAAAAGGCTGGTTCGACGACGTCACCGGCGAAGCCTGGGTCACCGACAGCTTCAACCTCGAAGCCATCCCAGACCAAGCCGCACTCGTCCGCCTCCTCTCCAGAATCCTCCTCCACCAACACTTCCCACCACCCCCAGGCTACCCCGGCGACGATCCATCCCGCGCCCGCGAAGCCCTCCACCACGGCGCCGCATCCGGCAGCGAATCCCGCTTCCTCGCAGCAAACGCCCGCGCCATCGGCTTCATGCCCATGAAGGAAAACACCGAGGCCGGACAAATGTTCATGAGCCTCCCGCCCTTCATCCAAGGCCTCACCACCTTCTCCTCCATCGAAGGAAAAGGCCTCGCAGACACCCTCCACGTCAAAGGCAACGAAATCTTCCAAGCCGCCTTCCGCCACCCCCCCCCCACCACCCAAGCCATCATCTTCCCCGGCGAACCCAAACCCGCTCCTCCTCCCCTCCAAATCGACAACATCGAAGGCGAACCCTTCCTCTCCGAATCCGCCGGCATGCTCGGCCTCCGCCTCTGGATGGAACCCCTCGGCGATGTCGGTGCCGCCAACGAAATCGCCTCCGGCTGGATCAACGACCGCTACATCCTCCACCCCCAAGGCCAATCCCAATCGGCTCTCGTCTGGGAAATCCAATTCGAATCCCAAACCCTCGCCGACCGCTTCCAATCCCTCGCCCTCGACCTCGTCGCCGCCCTCGCCGGCCAGGAAGACCCCGCACAACTCGCAAAACCCGCACCCACTCCCGAAGGCCGGCTCCTCGAAATCCAACGCCCCGCCCCGGACCGCGTCCGCTTCCTCAACCGCGCCGCAAAATAACCCTCACCTCACACATGACCGCAAAACGAGTCATCTTCGAAGGCCGCGTCCAAGGCGTCGGCTTCCGCTACGCCACAAAAGAACTCGCACGCGGCTTCGAAATCTGCGGCTGGGTCCGCAACCTCCCCGATGGCTCCGTCGAACTCCAAGCCATGGGCGAACCCCACGAAGTCGAAGCCTTCATCAAGGAAATCGCCGAGGAATCCAACGTCGCCCACCACATCCGCTCCCTCCGCGCCGAACCCATCCCCCTCCTCGAAAACACCCGCGGCTTCTCCATCCTCCGCTAACCCCCCCCTCATCTTCCCTCGCTTCTTTGCGTCTTCGCGTCTCCGCGTCTCCGCGTGAGCCCCTCCTCCCCCACCCCTCGTAGCCCAAACGGCAAAATAAGGTCACTCGGCACTTCTCCACTTCTCACTCGGCACTCCCACCCCACCCTTTCCTCTCGCCACACCCACCCCACACCGCTATCCTGCGGCAAATGAAGGACACCCTCGCCGCCCTCACCCTCGCGCTCCTCTCCCTCATCACAGCACCCCACTCCACGGCCACCACCATCATGGTCGTTCCCGTCTTCGAACCCCTCAGCCTCCACGGAACCGATGGCGATGACGCAATCTCCGAAATCGGCGAAGCCCTCCAAGCAACCGTCATGCCCCGACCCATGGCTCTAACAGGCGCATTCCCAGAAGTCCTCGTCGACTCCATCCGCAGCCCACACCTGATGCCCACCAACAACCCCAACTATCAGGTCCAGGAAGTCAACCTCCTCGTCCTCTGCAAAATCGGCATCTCCGCCGAAATGACCGAAGAAGGACTCCTCGTCCGCTTCGATGTCTCACAAATGGAAATCCCCGCCGAGGTCGACCTCACCAGCCGCCAGGTCCTCAAACTCGCCATCGTCGCCATCCGCCGCACCCTCGAAGCCTATCAGTCACCCCAACCCCAGGCACTCCCCGTCTCCATCGTCGTCGAAGGCGCCGACGACGGAAAAGCCCCCCTCCGCGACCTCGCCGTCAAGTTCTCCGTCGGCCCCGAAGAACCCAAAGACTAAACCACCATTTTCCCTTTCCAAGCCCCGCTCCTTTCCGCTTTCATCCGCCCCAGCCAAGCCCGCATGACCACCCCTATCCGAGATCCCAGACCCTTCAAACGCGCCATCCTCAAACTCAGCGGAGAGGCCCTGC
>SYAP01000029.1 GCA_005787565.1 Verrucomicrobiaceae bacterium
ATCGGACAAAAGTCCAACTCCGCATCCGGAAACACCCGCCGCACCCCCGCTCCCATCGCCTCCGCCGCCTCACGGGCTGATAGAGAGCCTTTGAATTTGTCCGGAGCAATCAGGAATCGAAGTGACATCGGTCGGGCGTAAGTTTCCGCCGGTCCTCCGGCGCGCGCAGACTACCCGCCAAGTTCACCCGATGGCAAGAACCTCAACCAACCTCCTGCCCGCTCAACACCACCTTCGCCGTCGCCAACAACCTATCCCGCCCGCTCACTTCCCCGGAAACCTGCACCAACCCGCCCATCCGCCCCTCCACTAGCGCCGAAATCTCCAACACCTCCCCCGGCACCGCCGCACCCAGAATCTTCGCCGCCCGCACCGCCGTCAGCCGCAAATCCTCCAACACCCCATGCTCCGGATCCGTCTGACAAACCACCCCGCCCAACTGCGCGATCGCCTCAATCAGAATCACCCCCGGCATCATCGGCCTCCCCGGAAAATGCCCTTCCAGAAACGCCTCATCCCCCCGCACCTGATAGATCCCCACCGCACGCTTCCCCCGCTCCAACTCGGTTAGCTCATCGATGAATCGAAACGCCGCCCCATGCGGCAACGCCTCCAGTGCCCTGCTCAATTCCATTTCCATACCCCCACCCATCCCCCACCTGTCCGCCCCTGACAAGACCCATTCCATCAACCTCCCCGTTCCCGAAAAAATCCCATCGACCCACCCCTCCTCAAACTCCTACCCTCCGAAAAACACCACCCGTATTCACTTGCCCCACGCCAATCCCAAGCAGATCACACGCCCCCATCCGGACGCCGCCGGCATGCGCTCATGGATCCGCTTGCCCTGGGACCTCTGCGCCATGACCGGCGGCATCCTCTACTGGGGCATCGGCGGACTCCTCGTCACCCTCATCGGCGCCCCCCTCCACCTCATCCTCCCAAAACCCCTCGGCGTCCGCTTCGGCCGCCGCCTCATGCAAATCCTCTTCCGCCAATTCGTCGGCTATCTCCGCCTCACCGGCCTCGTCCGCGCCGACATCTCCGCCCTCGATTCCCTCGCAAAGCTCAACCACCCCGTCATCGTCGCCCCCAATCACACCTCCCTTTGGGACGCCGTCTTCATTATCGCCCGCCTCCCCCAGGCCATCTGCGTGATGAAAAAATCCATCCTCTGCAACCCCTTCCTCGGCGGTGGCGCACGCCTCGCCGGCTACATCCCCAACGGCACCACCACCCGCATGATCCGCAATGCCGCGGACGCCCTAACCCACGGCGGCCAGCTCCTCCTCTTCCCCGAAGGCACCCGCACCCGGCCCGACGCCCGCTGGATCAATCCCCTCAAAGGCGGCTGCGCACTCATCGCCGCCCGCGCCCAAGTCCCCGTCCACCCCGTCTTCATCCGCTCAAACACGCGCTTCCTCCAAAAAGGTTGGCCCCTCTGGAAACCTCCCGTCTTCCCCATCCACATCAGCATCGAGACCGGCCCCGCCCTCAACCTCCTCCCCGGCGAATCCCCGCAAACCTTCTCCGATCGCCTCCACGCCACCTTCGAACGCGAACTCTCCAAAACCCACCCGCTCCGCCGCGAATCCACCGCCCTCCCCCAGCCGAATCAACCCAAATAAGGATTCTCCCGCTTCTCCCTCCCGATCGTCGACTCCCCCCCGTGCCCCGGCAGCACCCGCGTCCCATCCGGCAACCCTAACAAATGCGTGCTGATCCCATCCAGCAGCTGCTCCATGCTCCCCCCCGGCAAATCACACCGGCCGATGCTCCCCGCAAACAACGTGTCCCCGGAGAAAACCAAACCCGCCGAGGCCAGATAAAACGTCACACTGTCCGTCGAGTGCCCCGGCACATGCGCCAACTCGAAATCCATCCCCGCCACCCGCAACGGCGCATCCATTCCTAACAAAACATCCACCTCATACGGCACCACCGAAATCGGCATCCCCCACCCACGCGCCAACGTCTCCAACGTCAACTCCCGCGAATACCCCGCAAACGCCCGCACCCTCGCCCCCGTCGCCCGCAGCGCCGCCACATCCATCACATGATCATAATGCTGATGCGTCAAAAGCACCTCATCCACCCTCACCCCCCGCTCCACCAACCAATCCGCCACCCCCTCCGGCGCATCCACCAGCACATTCCCACCCACCGTCTCCAGCAAATACCCGTTCGTCTGCACAAACCCACCCGTAAAACAGCTCAATTTCATCTCCCCCAAACCCAACCCCCTCCCCACCCCAAACGCAAGCAAAGTGTCCCCACCGCCTGCCCTTCGTTGCTCCAGCGAAACAGGGTCCCAGTCAAAACCCTAAAGCCCCCCAACCCCCTCCCTCTTCCCTAAAATCTGATCACTGATCACTAGCCACTACCAAACTCCACATCCCCACTTGCACGCAACAAATCCCCAGCCACAATCGTAACCAGCCCATGCACCGCCCGCTCGCCCTCGCCGCTCTCCTCTCCTCCTTCGCCCTCGCCCAGGAAGGCGACCGCGACCACAAAAACATGAAACCCGTGGTCC
>SYAP01000003.1 GCA_005787565.1 Verrucomicrobiaceae bacterium
GGCGGGGTGACGGCTTCGATGGGAGGGGTGGTGGCGGTGGCGCGTGGGCGGGTGGGGACGTTGGGGGTGGCGGGCACTGGTGGGGTGACGGCGGTGGCCGGGCTTGGAGGCGGGGTCTGACCGGGGTTGGCGGCGGCAGCGGGTGGTGCCTCGGGAACTTTGATGAGGGCGGAGCGCTCTTTCATGAGGGCTTCGACGGCGAACTTGCTGACTTGGAAGGTGCGGCCGGCGAGGGCCTTTTCCTTTTCGAGACGCTCGGTGAGGGTTTTCAGGCGCTCGGCGAAGGCGGTGTCCTTGGTTTTGGCGTCTTCTTCGGTTTCGCCTTCTTCTTTTTTGCGCTCTTTGGGGAGTTCGGCAGTGACGGCGACGGTCATGATGACGCTTTCTTCGGCAGGTGGGGCGGCTTCCTCGCCTTCCGCGGGCTCGGCGGGGGCGGTTGGCTTGGCGGGGGTGAAGGTGACGGTGTAGGTGAAGCCTTCGAGGGTCTCGATGGTGGCGACGCGCTTGCCGGTTTCCTGGGATTTGGCGGCGACCTGATCGGCAGGGATCACGTCCTCGAAGCGAGCGAAGGAGAAGAGGCTCTTGAGCGGGCTGGTGGCTGCGGCGTCGAGCTCCTGACCGGGAAGTGCGGCGACGAGGGTGAAATCGCCCTCTTCGGTTTCGCGGGTGAGTTTCCATGCGATTTCCTCTTTGTCGGGAGCGGTGACGGCGATGGATTTGATTTTCTCGACCTGGATGAAGCCTTCGGCGAGCCAGCTTTTCGGTTCGTCGGTGAGGGTGGGGAAGGACTCGCTGACTTTGTAGAATCCGGATTCGTCGGCGTGGTTGCGGATGTAGCGACCGCCGCCTGCGCCCTCAGCGTTTTTGCCGAAGGTGACCTTGGCGATTTCCTGACCGGCGGCGTCCTTGAAGGTGGCGGTGATGCCGTGTTTCTCCGCTTCCTTGGAGGCGTCATCCATTCCGAAGTTGGGGGCGAAGGAGGGGCCGGCTTCGATGGATTGGGTGACTTCGAGTTCGTCGAGGGTGCGGATGAGTCCGTTGACGGTGCTGATGTTGGCGGGGTAGTCCTCGCGTTCGGCGACGGCCCAGCCTTTTTCCTTTTTGGTGACCGTGACGGATTTCTCGACACCGGCGATGGTGATGGAGGCGACTTCGGCGCTGGGGAATTTGGCGAAGAGGGTTTCGCCGGGCTTGCGCTCGGTGGCGGTGTCGATGGCGGTGTTCTGGCTGCGTTTGACGGCAAAGACGGCAGCGCCGAGGGCGATGGCGATGATCCAGAGAACAATGACTTGGCGTGTGTTCATGGGGAAGGATGGTTGGGTTGAATTTTTGTTAGGAGGGATGGCTCAGCGGGCGCGGGTGGCGCTGCGGCGTTTCACGTAGAGTCCGAGGCCGAAGAGGATGACGAGGACCGGCATGGCGGCGACGTTGAGGAGGGTGATCTTGCCGGAGAGTTTGTCTTTTTGGCGGCGAAGGTCCTTCTGGAGGTCGCGGATGGTGCGGGCGTATTCGACGCGTTGGGCGCGGAATTTGCGGACTTCCTCTTCCTGTTCGGGGGAGAGGTAGAGTTCGTTGCCGCTGGAGCGTTGGGCCTGGAGCTCGTTGAGCTTGGTTTGGGCTTCCTGCTCCTTCTTTTTGAGTTCCTCCATTTGCTTGCCGATGGACTTGTCGAAGTCCGCTTCCATTTCCTGAATGAGGGTGAAGGGGCGGCGGATGGCGGCGCGGGAGCGTGAACCGATGAGGTGTTTGGAGCCGGTGGCTTGGTCGAGGAGGTTGAAGAAGAGCGGGATGTTTCCGTTCGCCGGATCGGCCATGCCCATCTGGAGAAGTTGTGGGTTGTAGGCGAAGCGATCGTAGAAGGCGTCGATATCGGCGATGAGGAAGACGTTGCCGGGGGCGGTGCCTTGTTTGAGGGACTTGGGTTTGGAGTCGTCCTCTTTTTTGGTATCTTCGGCGGCGGGTTCGCCTTCCTTGTTTTCCGTAGGGGCTTCCTCCGGAGTTTCGGCGCCGGGTTTTCCGTTAGGGAAGGCGGTTTTGAAGGTGCCGGAGAGGTGGGTGACGAGGTCGTATGCGGTGCCGGATGGGCGGAGTGAGGTTTCAATTTCCGGCTTGAGTTGCGAGGCTTCCATGGAATCGACAAAGCCTGCGGAGAAGGAGGATTTGACGAGGGTGTTTGCGGCGACGCCGGCTCCTCCGGTTTTGGTGAAGGCACCGGGGAGGAAGAGGGTGATGGAGGCAAGGTCCTTGGTGATCACGCTGTCCTTATCGGGCATGGCGCTCTGCGGGAGTGAGAGGACGGCGATGCTGCGGTTGCCGCCGCCGAGAGGAGTGGCGTAGGTGGGATCGGCGAGGACGGAACCGGACTCGTAGGAGACGCCCCATGCGGAGAGGAGGGTGGGGAGGGTTGAGGTGGTGGGAGCGCCGCCCATGCCCATCATGGGATTTCCACCGCCGGTCATTTGCGCGGCGACGGAGAAGGAATCGAGGCAGGCGATGACGGTGCCGCCGCCTAACAGATATTGATCGACCGCATATTCGGCCTCGGGGGTGATGTTGGCGGGGTGGAAGAGGAGGAGGACCTTGATTTCATTCGGGTCGATGGATTCGGGGGTCATGCCGAGGTCCTTGATTTCGTAGGACTGCTTGAGTTGCTGATAGAGGACCCAGCCTTGGGCGGGTGGCTGGCCGGGCATCATGGCGGGGCCGCCGGCGAGCTCGAGGGCGGACATGATGCCGACGACGGGCTTTTTGGCCGCGCTGACATCGGCGATGGCTTTGGAGAGCTGGTATTCCAGCATCGTTTCGCCGCGGGGATCGAGGAAGGGGATGACGCTGGTGCGATCGAGGCAGGCGACGGCGAGGCCGAAGTAGAGGTTTTGATCGTCGATGCGCTGACCGCTCATGCCATCGAGGTTGGCGGAGTCCTCGGCATCGGTATCGGGTTCCGGGTCGAGGTTTTCGATGCGGAGTTTGCCGTTTGAGAGGGATGCGTATTCCTTGAGGAGGTCATCGACTCGGCGCATGTGGAGTTTCATTTCCTCCGGCATGTAGTCGGTGTTGCGGGAGGCGTAGTAGCGGATGACGACCTTGGTATCGAGTTCGCCGAGGATGGCGCGGGTGCCTTCGGAGAGGGTATGGATTTTGTTCTCGGTGAAGTCTTTTCCGCGGTTGCCGAGAGGGGTGAGGGATACCAGCCAGTTGGCGGACACGGCGATGGCGATGAGGGCGGCGATGCCGAACGCCGCGCGGGTGACGGGGTGGGTGGTTTTCATGGGTGGATTGGAGATTGGAAATTGGAGATTTGAAATTCGGGACGATCTTCAGGCGCGCTTGGCGGAGAGGATGGCGCTGGTGCCTAACAGGCAGACGGTGATGATGGAGCCGAACCAGATGAAGTCCTGGAGTCGGAAGAGGCCGCGGTTGAGGGAGCGGAAGTGATCCCAAACGCCGATGGAGACGATGCCCTCGACGAAGCCGGGGGAGACGGCTTTGGCCAGTTCGCGGGTGAAGTCGTCGTATCCGCAGAGGACCATGAGGACGCAGATGGCGACGGAGACGATGAGGCAGACGACCTGATCGCGGGTGCAAGCGGAGACGAGCATGGTGATTGCAAGGAAGGTGCAGCAGACGAGGAAGGCACCGATGTAGCCTGATAGAATGGCTCCGTTGTCCGGATCGCCGAGGTAGTTGACGGTGATCACGATGGGGAAGGTTAGGGCGATTGCGACGAACCAGACGGTGGCGGCGGCGAGGAATTTCCCGAGGATGGCGCTCCAGGTGGAGACGGGGAAGGTGCCTAGCAGTTCGATGGTTCCGGTGCGTTGTTCATCGGCCCAGAGTTTCATGCCGACGGCCGGAGCGAGGAGCATGAAGACCCAGGGTTGCCAGAAGAAGAAGGTCCATTCGAGCGAGGAGTCGCCGACGCGCATGAAGTTTCCGAAGCTGAAGGTGAGGCCCAGCGAGAGGAAGAGGAAGATGACGATGATGGCGTAGGCGGTGGGCTGCGAGAAGTAGCTGGATAACTCGCGACGGTAGATGGTTAGAGAGGACATGGTTGTCTGGAAATTAGAGATTTGAAATTGGAGATTTGAAATCCGGGGTTCAGGCGGCGGCTTCGGCGGTGGGTTCCGTATCGCGGGTGGTGACCTTGCGGAAGAGGTCGGTGAGGGATCCGGATCCGGACTGCGCGATGAGTTCGGCGGGAGTGCCGTCGGCGACGATTCTTCCGCGATCGACGATGACGGCGCGGGAGCAGGAGGCTTCGACTTCTTCGAGGATGTGGGTGGAGAAGAGGATGGCCTTGGTTTCGCCGAGGCGTTTGATGAGTTGGCGGACCTCGTGTTTCTGGTTGGGGTCGAGGCCGTCGGTGGGCTCGTCGAGGATGAGGACTTCGGGGTCGTGAAGGAGGGCCTGCGCGAGGCAGGTGCGGTGGCGGTATCCTTTGGAGAGGGTGTCGATGGACTGGCGGGCGACGGATTGGAGGAAGCAGGTTTCGATGGCTTTTTCGACGGCTTCGTTTTTCGCACTGCCGGTGAGGCCGCGGATGGCGGCGCAGAATTTCAGGAAGCCGATGACGGTCATGTCCTGATAGAGGGGAGCGGATTCCGGGAGATAGCCGATTTTCTGTTTGGCCTGATTTGGCTGATCGACGATGGAGATTCCGCAGACTTTGGCATCGCCCGAGGTGGGTGGGATGAAGCCGGTGACCATGCGCATGGTGGTCGATTTGCCAGCTCCGTTGGGCCCGAGGAAACCGAGGACTTCGCCTTTTTTGACCGAGAAGGACAGGTGGTCGACAGCGAGTTTGGATCCGAACTGTTTGGTGAGTTTGACGACTTCGATCATGGGTGATTGGGGGTTTTCCCTTCGATTCGCGCGAAAAGCGATGCCGAAGTGATTTCTTGTTTGAATTGGCGATGAATTTGGCGATTTCAAGTCCTTTTCGCTGAGGGAGGGGGAGGAATTTGTGGTCGCATTTCTTGCATCGCCGGGGGGCTGGTGTATGGCTGGCGACATCATGGCATCCATTCACTTGCCCGAGCGCTGCGGCGTGATGCTTTTACCGGGCTGCACGTTGTTTCCGCATGGTGGGTTGCCGCTTTTCATCTTCGAGCCGCGTTACCGGCAGATGTTGGCGGATGCGCTGGAAGGAGATTGTTTTTTCGCGGTGGGGCGGATGCGGGAGGGGGAGGAGAGCGGGGATCCGGCGAAGGATGCGGATCCGGTGGGGACGATCGGTCTGGTGCGAGCGTCGCGCGAGCAGGAGGACGGGACCTCAAACTTGTTGTTGCACGGGGTGATGCGGGTGCGTTTCACTGAGTGGCATGGTGAGAAGCCGTATCCGTTCGCGAGCATCGAGCCGTTGATTTCGTTTTTCGAGCCGAAGGAGCAGGCGGTAGCGGCGATGGCCACGCTGCGGGGGACGGTGGAGGATGTGTTGCAGCCGTTTCCGGAGGAGGTGCGGCGGGGTGTTTTCGAATTGTTGGACCGGGCGGATACGCCGGAGCTGATGACCGACGTGGTGTGCCAGCAGTTCGTGCACGATGGTGCGCTGCGGCAGCGTTTGTTAGAGATGGAATCGGTGGGCGCGCGGATTCCGCTGATTTGTGAGTATTTACGGAATGCCTCGGCGGCCTCGCAGGAGTGAAGATCAGCGGACGATGACCTGGCCTTGGATTTCGCTCCAGATCCAGATGGCTTCGCCGCCGCGTTCCTTGCGGGATTCCCAAGTGAACCAGCCATAGGCATCGCTCCAATGGAATTCGCGGCAGGTCATGCGGCGGACGCGCGCGCCGCCTTCTGGGACCGTTTCGATGGAAGTGACGCGGCGGACGTGGGCGAACTCGAAGGAGCCCTCGCGGGAAGTGCCGTCTTGGATGAGGGCGATTTTGATTTCCGGTTTCCGATTTTCAGCCTCGAGGGTGAGGATTTGGATCGCGATTTTCTCGTCGAGTTCGTGAGTCGGGCCGCCGGCTTGGGCAAACGGGGCGAGACATAGCAGGAGGGAAAGGAGCCATTTTGCCATGGGTTTCAGACGGAGGTCGGGTGCGGAGTATTCAGAGAAATTTCGTCAATCTCGATGGGCGATTTTCCGGGGTCAGGCGTGTGGGTCTTCGGGCTGCGGTTCGGGCAACCAGCGGGTGAGGATGGTGCCCATGAGTGCGTAGGCTCCGGCGACGCAGGCACCGATGATGGCGATTTTCGCGGGGTCGGGTTTGTCTGAGGCGGAGAGGGTAATGGTGATCCATGCGGCAGCGGTGCCGATGACGCGACCGCCGATGTTTGCGGCGAAGCTTTCGCCGGTGCCGCGGAGGTGGACCGGGAAGACGAGGGGGATGTAATTTCCCCAGAAGCTGAACTGGGCGACGGTGAGGAGGCCGGCGACGAAGATGCCGATTTTGATGTGGGTGAGGCTGTCGGCGTTTGAAAGCGCACCACCGATCCACCAGAAGAGCAGGGGGACGTAGAAGAGGGCCGGGATTTGGAAGATGCGCAGGAGGTTTCTGCGGCTAACAATCCGGACGGCGAGCAAGGCGAGGAGGAATCGACCTGTCAGGCCGCCGATTTCCTGCCAGAAGCTGACGTTGGCGACGGCGGCATCGCTGGCGTTGCCG
Organism: Verrucomicrobiaceae bacterium; assembly: GCA_005787565.1. Lineage (GTDB taxonomy): Bacteria > Verrucomicrobiota > Verrucomicrobiia > Verrucomicrobiales > Akkermansiaceae > Luteolibacter. The sequence goes on from SYAP01000003.1 coordinate 6,615, forward strand.
GCTGCCTGGCGGCGCGCCTTTTCAACGGCTGGGGCAGGGAGGTCTTTGGCTGTGGCGGTTTCGGCGGCGGCTTTGCCGGCGGATTTGGCGTGTTTGAGGATGGCGACGTGTCCGGCTTCCTGTGGGGTGCCGGGTTTCTGTGCGCCGATGATTTGGGGGAGTTGTTGGATTGCTCCGAAGGCGATGCCGTAGCTGGCGGCGAACATCATGGTGGTGACGACGGTGGTGAGGCGCAGTTCGGGGCTGAAGAGTTCGCGCAGGCTGGGGCGGCGGAGTTTACCGGCTGCTTTTTTGGCTGCCCACGCTGGAGATTCCGGGAGGAACGGGCGAATCATGATCAGGGGAAGCGCGGGAATGACGCCGGAGATCAAGGTGTAGCGCCATGCTTCGTGTTCGCCGTAGATGGCGGGGAGGTCCATGGCAACTTTCGCGGCGAGGATGTTTGCGGCTGCAACGAGGAGACCACCGAAGGATGAGAATGCTTGGGTGTAACCGAGGACTTTTTCCCGTTGGACGGGATTGGTGAATATCTCAGCCAACCAAGCGACGGCAGCAACGAATTCAACGCAGACGCCGATGAAGACAAGGCAGCGGAAGAAAAGGAGTTGGGGCAAGGTGGTTGCGAATCCAGCGGCCATTGCTGAGAATGCGTAGAGAAGGATGCTGAAGGTCAGCACCCTGCGGCGACCGAAGCGGTCTGTCAGGTAGCCACCTAATAGACCAAAGACCCCGCCAGCAATGGCTGGCACGAAAAACAAGGTGCGCGCCCATTCCTTATACATTTCTCCTCCAGGAGACCATAGCGCGGCCGCTTCTGCAGGAGAGCTGCCGTTAGCAATAAGTTGCTGAACGAGTGGCGCGCTGAGGGCGGCGATGGCCGGCTTGATGATGAGTGGAAGCATCAGCAGCTCGTAGATGTCGAACGCGAATCCGATGGCAGCGATGATGCAGACCAGCCACTGGGTGGATGACATGCCTCCTGGTGCAGTGGATGAGGAGTCGGACATTGAGGCTGATTATTCGGGGGGCTTGCTCCAGCGCAAGCATCAAGATGCTGGGGTGGGGGGATGGGCCGGTGCTTAGCAGGGGTTCCCATCCCACCTCTGGTGCGGGGTTGGAAACGTTTTTACCGTTGATCATGTTTTTTCCAAATCGACGGGAAATGGCGGAGGAGGTGGGATTCGAACCCACGGAGACTTGCGCCTCAGACGCTTTCCAAGCGTGCCGATTCGACCGCTATCGCACCACTCTTGGGATTGTGTGACGAAGGTTATCGGCAAGGTGCGAA
>SYAP01000030.1 GCA_005787565.1 Verrucomicrobiaceae bacterium
GAACTCGACGTTGTTGATGGGGACGACGTGGTCGCTGCGTTCGGCGCGGCCGATGCGGCGGCCGATGTGGTGGACCTCGGGGACTTGGCGGATCTGGTTTTCGACGGCTTTGGCGAGTGTTTCCATTTCGGCGAGAGAGGTGCCCGGCGCGGCGCCGGTGGTTATGATCGCGGTTTCCTCGTGGAAGGCGGGGAGGAAGTCCTTGCCCATCTGGGGATAGAGCATGAGGGAGAGGGCGAGCAGCGTGGAAACGACAGCAATGACGATGGCGGGCTGGCGCAGGCTGAAACGCAGGACGGTTCTTTTGAGCGTCCATTTGAGGATATGGACGAGGCGGCCGTCAGTATGAGCGTGGCCTTTGTCGAAGGGTTTCACTTTCAGCAGGAGCGAACATAAGACGGGAATGGCTGTTAGTGAGACCACGAAGGACGCGATCATGCTGATGATGGTTGCGAAGGCGATGGGTGCGAAGAGTTTGCCTTCCACTCCGGTGAGTCCCAGCAGTGGCAGGAAGACGAGGACGATGAGGATGGTGGCGTAGAGGATCGAGTGCCGGACCTCGCCTGAGGCGAGGGCGATGAGTTCGAGTTTGGGCAGCGGTTCCTTGAGGAGTGCGTTTTCTCGGAGTCGGCGGAAGACGTTTTCGACATCGACGATGGCGTCGTCCACCACCATGCCTATGGCGACGGCGAGTCCGCCGAGGGTCATGCTGTTCACGCTGAGTCCGAGCCATTTGAAGGTGAGCAACGTGATGGCGAAACTAAGCGGCATGGCCATCAGGGTGATGAAGCTCGTGCGGAGGCTCATCAGGAAAAGGAGCAGCACGACGGTGACCATGACGGCACCTTCGACGATGGCATTCTTCAGGTTGCCGATGGCACCGTCGATGAAATCGCGCTGGCGGAAGAGGATGGTGGCTTGGACGCCTTCGGGCAGGGAGGGTTGGAGATCGGCAATGGCGGTCTCGATTTTCTCGGTTAGATCGATGGTGTCGAATCCGGGAGCCTTGACCACGCTGATGATCACGCCCGAGCTACCGTTCACGGCGGCATCGCCGCGTTTTGGCTCGGTGTCCCAGACGACGTTGGCCACATCGGAGATGGCGATGGATCGTCCGTTTGACACTTTGATGATGGAGCGTGCGATGTCTTCGAGATCGACGGTCATGGCGAGGTTGCGGACCATGATTTCCTGCGGACCTGAATCGATGAATCCACCGGTGGAATTCATGGCGGATTCGCTGACCGCTTGTTCGAGTTCCTCAATGGTGACGCCATTTGCCTGCATGCGCCAGGGATCGGGCTGGACCTGGGCCTGTTTCACTCCGCCGCCCATGTTGAGGACTTCGGCGACGCCGGGGATTGCCTGGAGTCGGATGCGGATGGTCCAATCTGCGATGGTGCGGAGATCCATGGGTGGGGTTTTGCCATCGGAGCTTTTCACTCCGATGAGCAGGACCTCACCCATCAGGGAGGCGACGGGAGTGAGGTAGGGCTGGGTGTCATCGGGGAGTGATTCGCGTGCGACTTGGAGGCGTTCCTGGACGAACTGGCGAGCCTTGTAGATGTCTGTGCCCCACTCGAATTCCGCGAAGACGAGAGAGAGTGCGATGTCCGAAGTGGAACGCAGGCGGGTGAGTCCGGCCACGCCCATGAGCGAGTTTTCGATGGGCTGGGTGATGAGGGCCTCGACCTCTTCGGGGGCGAGGCCGGGGGATTCTGTCAGGATGGTGACGGTTGGCTTGGTGAGGTCCGGCAGAACTTCCACGGGGAGTTCACTGCCGGTCTTGAAACCTAACACTAGGACAATAACCGAGATGCAGAGGATGATCGTCCGGTTTTGGAGCGACCATCGGATGAGATAGTTGAGCATGGTTCAGGAAAGTTCGGAGTGTTCTTCGACGGGCTGGCGGCTGCGGAGCGATACGACGACGAGGAGGATGGCAAGAATGCCGGTGGTGATCATGAAAAGGATCTCACGCCGGCCGGTTCGGGGTGCCGCGTGTTCATTTCCGGAATGTTCTTTCGCTTTGGCGGCTGCTTGTTCCGGGGTCAATTCCGAGCCGTCTTCATTGTGATCGTGGCCGTGGGCCGCATCCATGGCTTCCTTCAATGAGGGGCCACCACTGCTGCCGGCATAACCAAGCGAATAGGAACCGCGGGTGACGACCTCGTCTCCGGGAAACAAGCCGTCGAGAATTTCGATGCGGTCCCGGCTGGTGAGGCCGGTTTGCACATTCACGCGATCGAATGCGTGGGGGATGGTGGGATGTTTCACATAGACGTGTCTGTTGGACGGGCTGCCTTGGATCGCTTCGCGGGCCACGTTGAGGACGTTGGTGCGCTTGTCCATGATGATGGTGCACTCGGCATTCATGCCGCGGCGGAGTTGGTTGTCGGGGTTCTTCAAGGTGAAGATCACACCAGCGGTATTGAGGTTTGCTTCTTCCCCGTCATCTGCGCGGGTGCTGGTGTCCTGGCCGAGCGCGCATGCCGGATCCGGGCAATGGCAGGCGGCGAATTTCAGGAGTGTGGCGGTGTATTCCTTGTCCGGGCGGATTGGGAAATGGATTTTGGCTTCGGTGCCTTGGGTGATTTTCCCGGCGGTGGCCTGAGGCATCGTAGCGATCAGATAGAGTGTGGTGAGATCCGCGAACTCGGCGAGCTTGTCGGTCGGTTCCACCGGTGCGCCGAGGGACGTGTTCATCGAGATGATGGTTCCGTCCGCGGGAGCGGTGAGCCAGATGGATGGGGGGGGATCCCCGGGTTGGCGGCTTTCCACGAGGACGAGTTTGTCGCCTTTGCTGACGAATGCGCCGATCTGCAAGTTGGTTTCAATGACACGCCCGGAGATGCGACTGCTGAGAACTGAGCGCTTCTCGGGAATCGCCTCGGTGCGTCCCAATGCGAAGGTGGTGGTCTCGAAATCGGATTCCTCGACGATCTCCGTTTCGAGGCCGAGGTTCTTAACGCCTTGTTCGGTGAGCAGAACCGTGCCACCTGGAGAGGCTCCGAACGAGATATGGCATAGCAGGAAAGACGCTAGGAAAAGGGATGTGATCGGTTTCATGGATATAATAGCAGAATGGTTATTGGCCCAACGAGGTTTCGTGACGCACGCGGGCGATGTGGAACTCGCGCAAGGCGTCCAGCTTCGCAGCGGAAAGCTGCAGACGCTTTTCGCGGGAGCGGAGGACGGATTGGATCTCGCCTTGGCCGTTGCGGAAGGCATCTTCAGCAAGTTGGGTCTGCTTTTGGGCAAGGGGCAGGAGTGTGACGTCGATTTCGTCTATCAGTCGCTTCCATTCCGCCATTTCGGCCCGGGCGGCCTCGGCTTCCA
>SYAP01000031.1 GCA_005787565.1 Verrucomicrobiaceae bacterium
ACTCGCTTCGCTCGCCCTTCCGTTCCATCCCGTAATTCCGCGAAGAACGAACTAAACTATACAACCAACCAGACGGACCAACTCCTCCTCTAGATATTCGCTAACATTTTGAATCCGCCCTTCTTGTCATTTGCGTAGGAATAGGTGGTGCGGCGCTAGCGACTCCTCTGGATTTTCATTTCCCTGATGACCTTTCTTGGAAGGCGGTTTTTGATCGTGGCTTCAGACCAAAGCACGTGTCAGGCCTTGAACGAAAGATGGCTGAATGCATTGATCAAGAGGTGGATTTACTTTATGGAAAAAACCCTTCCTTCAGATTGGATATAGGGCTTGTTACATTTCAACTCCAAAGCGATGACAGCCTCTATTGCATCGAGCATGTCAGTCGCGTTCCTATCACAATGGAGGAGGGGGAGCGTCGGCTCAAGATTTTCAACGATATGTTTGCGGATTGTCTCGTTCGACGTGGCACCATGCCTCCACTGGTAGATCCCAAACATGGCAGCGTCATGACCTCCGGGGAGTTTTCTGCCGTGGCCCGCAAAAATGGTTACACAGTGCATTACTATTTTAACGGATCGATGAACCCTAATACACCTTTGCTTCCCGTTTTACTGATTGCCGTAAAATTAGACGTGAAGGACCCAATGCCCCCTATTCGCCGGAAGATCGTAGAACCCCCACCTGGCTACGAATGGTATAGCATGGACCCTAAAGTCCACACGCCTGATCCCGGCAGCGAAGCCACCGCTACTTCGCCGGCCGCCCCCAATCCACCGCGCAACATCAACGGCATGTCACCCGAGGACGACTCAGCCAAAACAGGATTGAATGTGAAGCGGACACTCCTCAGCATCGCCACCGCCGCTGCCTGTCTGGTTGCGCTGTTGGTGTGGGTCGTTTGGAGATTCTTCACAAAATCGTCGTCCAAACCCACAGAATAGTGAATATTTGGAATCCCCTGGGAGTTTGATCGGACTCACCCGTCACACGCGATCTCCCCAAAATCCGCCCCTTGCACCCGTCCTGAATCGCATTACGATCCGCCATGGTATTCGACTGCCGCAACGGACGCTGCAAAACCCCACGCTGGATGGGCCGGCTTCTCCTCGCCGCCGGCACCTACCACATCCTCTTCGCCCTCTGGACCAACGCCTGGCCCCACCTCGGCTTCGACTGGTGCGGCATCCCCCGCCCCAACCACCCCACCCTCTGGCGCGCACTCGGCCTCGTCAGCGGCGCGCTCGGCCTCGGCTTCCTCATCGCCTCACGCAACCCCATCCAACACTGGCCCATCGTCCTCGTCGGCTTCTTCAAAGCCACCGTCAGCCTCATCCTCATCGGCCTCGCCATCTTCCACCAGGACATCCCCTTCAACACCATCTGGTTCCTCCTCGTCGATGACCTCATCTGGTGGCTCCCCTTCGCCATGATCCTCTGGGCCGCCCTCCAAGCCCACGCCGGCATCCCACCCGATGGTTCAAAACCCCTCACCCTCACCGAAGCCGCCGAACAACACCAACTCTCCGACGGCACAACCCTCGCCCAAGCCTCACAAAACCAAACCCTCGCCCTCGTCTTCCTCCGCCACTTCGGCTGCACCTTCACCCGCCAAATCCTCCGCGGCCTCGAAAACCTCCGCGCCGAAGCCGAATCCCACGGCGCACGACTCGTCCTCGTCCACATGCTCCAAAACGGTCAGGAAACCGCCTACCTCGGAGAAAAATCCGGCGTCGCACGCATCGCGGACCCCCGCTGCCAACTCTACCGCGCCTTCGGCCTCGGCAAAGGCGGCTTCTGGGAACTCTTCGGCCCCCGCGTCTGGTGGCGCGGCGCCATCTCCGTCTTCCGCGGCTGCGGCGTCGGCCACCTCGCCGGAGACGGCCTCCAAATGCCCGGCGCATTCCTCTTCAAAAACAACCAGATCCTCGCCGCCCAACCCGCCGCCACCGCCGCAGACCTCCCGGACCTCCCCGCCCTATTCCAAGGATTGCCCTCCACCCCCGCGGATGAGAGGCTCCACGCATGACACCCCTCCAGGGCAAAACCATCCTCGTCACCGGAGCATCCAGCGGCATCGGAGAAGCCCTCTCCAACCTCCTCGTCGCCCGCGGTGCCAACGTCCTCGGCGTCACCCGCCGCCCCTCCGCACTCTCCCCGGAAATCTCACCCATCCTCGCAGACCTCACCCGCCGCGAGGAAATCTCCGCCGTCTTCCACAACCTCGGCCGCATCGATGCCCTCGTCAACTGCGCCGGCGTCGCCTACCTCTCCCGCATCATCGATGGAAACCCCGCCGACTGGGAAGAAATGTGGCGCGTCAACGTCATGGCCCTCGCCCTCTGCTGCCAACTCTCCCTCAAACACTTCCCCACCTCCGGCGGCCGCATCGTCAACCTCTCCTCCATGAGCGGACACCGCGTCCCTCCCTCCGGCGGATTCTACGCCCCCACCAAATTCGCCGTCCGCGCCATCACCGATGCCCTCCGCGCAGAACTCAAAGCCGCCAACTCACCCATCCAGGTCGCCTGCGTCTCCCCCGGCTTCGTCGACACCCCACTCCTCGACCAATACTTCCGCGGCCGCGAACAAACCCTCAACCAAACCCGCGCCGCCATGAAAATGCTCGACCCCTCCGACGTCGCCCACGCCGTCCTAACCATCCTCGAAGCCCCCCAACACGTCGAAATCGGCGACATCCTCCTCCGCTCCTCCCAACAACACATGTAACCCAAGCCTTCCCTTTTTTCAGCATCTCAGCCTTTCAGCCTCTCAGCATCTACCCCATGCGCCTCCCATCCCCATCAATCGCGTAAGGCGAAGCCTTTCACGCGACGCACCAATCGCGTGAGGCAAAGCCTTTTAATCGACCCCACCTCCCCGTTTCGCTCCATAAAACTCCCAACCTCCAACCTCTCGCGCCTTTCTAATCTCTCGCGGTGCCCCTTCCACCCTTTACCAATCGCGTGAGGCAAAGCCTTTTACGCGACCCCGCCCCTCTCCACGACCTCCGCATCTCCGCCTTTCGCTTCAAAAGACTCCCAAACTCAGACCTTCAGACCTTCAGACCTTCAGACCTTCAGACCTGCAGACCTTCAGACCTTCAGACCTTCAGACCTTCAGACCTTCAGACCTTCAGACGTTCAACGTTCGACCTTCAGACCCACTTCCCACTTCCCACACCCCACATCTTCCCCTATCCACCCCGCCCGCCAATGTCCTTCACCGTCCTCGCCACCGATCCCACCAGCGCCGCACGCCGCGGCCGCTTGGAACTCCCGCACGGCACGGTCGAAACCCCCATCTTCATGCCCGTCGGCACCCAGGGCTCCGTCAAAACACTCCACCCCGCCGAACTCGACCTCCTAGGCGCTCAAATCATCCTCGGCAACACCTACCACCTCTGGCTCCGCCCCGGACACGAACTCATCCGCGATTTCGGCGGACTCCACGGCTTCACCACCTGGCAAAAACCCTTCCTCACCGACTCCGGCGGCTTCCAAGTCTGGTCCCTCGCCAAACTCCGCAAAATCACCGAAGAAGGCGTCCGCTTCAACAACCACATCGACGGCGCCAAAATGCTCCTCACCCCCGAGCTCAGCATGGAAATCCAAGCCTCCCTCGGCTCCGACATCGCCATGCTCTTCGATGAGTGCCCACCCTACCCCTGCGACGAAAAATACGCCGCAAACTCCCTCGCCCTCACCACCCGCTGGGCCCGCCGCTGCAAAGACTGGATCACCACCCACCAACCCACATCCGGCACCGGCCTCCAAAAACACTTCGGCATCGTCCAAGGCTCCATCTACGCCCACCTCCGCGAACAATCCGCACGCGAACTCGTCGACCTCGATTTCGACGGCTACGCCATCGGCGGCGTCTCCGTCGGCGAACCCGAAGAGGAAATGTTCCGCGCCATCGATAACGCCGTCCCATTCCTCCCACACCACAAACCCCGCTACGCCATGGGCCTCGGTACCCCTCCCCAGATCCTCGAAATGATCAGCCGCGGCGTCGACCTATTCGACTGCGTCATGCCCACCCGCCTCGCACGCCACGGCGTCGCCTTCACCCTCGATGGCCCCATCCAGATCAAAAACCAGATCCACGCCAAAGACCCCAACCCCATCTGCGAAAGCGCTCATCCACACGTCGCCTCCTTCTCCCGCGCCTACCTCCGCCACCTCTTCCGCGCCGGGGAAATCCTCGCTTTGCGGTTGCTTTCCTTCCACAATCTGCATTTCTACCTCCGCCTCACCGCCGGAGCCCGGGCGTCCATCGAGGCGGGATCTTTCCCCGCCTTCAAAAACGCCTTCCTCCAGCGATATACCCGAAACGATTGAACCATGACGCCAACGACCCTTCTCACCAACATCCTCGCCACCACACCTCCACCTCAAGGAGGCCCTCTCAGCAGCCCGTTCGTCATGATGGGACTTCTGGTCGTGATGTTCTACTTCCTCCTCATCCGCCCGCAACAACGCCAACGCAAGGAAATGGAAGCCCGCATCGCCTCCCTCGAATCCGGCGATAAAGTCGTCACCACCGCCGGCCTCCACGGCATCGTCCACAACGTCAAGGAACGCACCGTCGTCATCAAGGTCGCGGAAGGCACCATGCTCGAGTTCGACAAACCCGCCATCGCCTCCGTTCATAAAAAGGACAGCGCCGGGAAATAATCACTCCCACAGCCCTCCCCCTCCGTCTCCATCGACTTCCGAACCCTTCCGCCATGCTCGCCTCAACCAATTTCCTGACCAGGTTCCTCAAAGACTTCTTCGAGAATCCACTGACACTCTTCCTCGTCGGGCTCTCCCTCTTGATCCTGTTCTTCTGGTATTTCGCCACAGACGTCGAGCGCCGCAAACGGAACGTCGGAACCATCCTCCTCATCGGCATCTGCGGCCTCTGCGCCATGGCCATCTACCCCCCAAAAGAACGCCTCAAAGGCGGTATCGACATCCTCGGCGGCTCCGCATTCTCCCTCCGCGTCCAACCCCAGGAAGATGACAATGGCGACCCATTGCCCATCACCCCCGATCAGGTCGATCAAGCCATCTCCATCATCGAGAAACGCCTCAATGCCATGGGTGGACAAGACTCCCTCATCGCCCGCCAAGGCACCGACATGATCATCGTCCAAATGCCCGGCGTCGAACCCGAGGAAGCCGCACGCATCCGCACCACTCTCGAAAAAACCGCCAAACTCGAATTCCGCGAAGTCAGCCCGCGCAACGAGGAAGTCGGCCCAGACGGCAAAAAACTCGCCCAACGCGTCGCCGACGGCACCGAGATCGTCCCCGGCTACCGCGCCTACACTCACAAATACAACGACCAGGACGGAAACGAACGCACCGAACCAATCCTCCTCAACCGCCGCCCATCCGTCACCGGCAAAGACATCTCCTTCGCCGCTCCCTCCCAACAACAGTCGGACGCAGTGGACATCACCCTCAACGGCGAAGGCACCGAGAAAATGATCGCCCTCACCGAAAACATGCGCCGCGGCATCGACCGCATCGCCATCGTGCTCGACGGCGAAGTCATCAGCGCCCCAGCCGTCAACCAAACCCCGCTCGGCAAACGCTTCATCATCGAAGGCCTCAGCGATCCCGGCGAACCCATGGAACTCGCCAAAGCCCTCCGCAACCCGCTCGAAAACTCCCTCTCCGTAGAAGAGGAACGCTCCGTCTCCGCCACCCTCGGCAAAGCCATCATCCAACAAGGCACCTGGTCCGGAATCATCGGCCTCGCCATCACCTTCGTCTTCGTTCTCTTCTATTACCGCCTCGCCGGAACCATCGCCCTCTTCGGCCTCATCGTGAACGGCATCATCCTCTTCGGCACGATGGCCATGTTCGGCTTCACCTTCACCCTCCCCGGCATCGCCGGCATGATCCTCACCATCGGCATGGCCGTCGATGCCAACGTCCTCATCTACGAACGCCTCCGCGAGGAAATCGCCGCCGGGAAATCCCTTAAAAACGCCATCGCCGCCTCCTACGAGAAAGCCTTCACCGCCATCTTCGACTCCAACCTCACCTCCCTCATCACCGCCGTCATCCTCTTCTGGATGGCCAGCGGCACCATCAAGGGCTTCGCCGTCACCCTCACCATCGGCATCCTCGCCTCGATGTTCTCCTCCATCCTCGTCACCCGCGTGCTCTTCCGCTGGGGTGTCGATACCGGCCTGCTCCGCAAACTCAGCTTCATGAACCTCATCAAGCCCGGAAACTTCGACTTCCTCGGCAAACGCAAGATGAGCACCGTCGCATCCCTCATCCTCCTCGGTGCCTCCGTCGGCGGCTACGCCCTCCACAACAAGGACGCCCTCGGCATCGACTTCACCGGCGGCACCCTCATCCAGTTCCAACTCGGTGAAACCGAAATCCCCCTCGACGAAGTCAACGCCGCCATCGGCCAACTCACCCTCACCCGCGCCGCATACGCCCAGGAGGAAAGCAACCCCGCCACCGGAACCCTCCTCAGCATCCGCTGCGACAAAGCGGACTCCATCAACATCGAAAACAAACTCCGCGAAGCCATCCCCACCCTCGCCGCACGCAGCGCACCCACCGACCAAAACCCGGAAGGTGAATACACCATCGCCGCCAGCAAGGAAGAAGTCTCCGCACTCATCGGCATGACCTTCCTCAAGGAGTCCCTCATCGCCCTCGCCTTTGGCCTCTTCGGCATCCTCATCTACATCACCGTCCGCTTCGAGTTCTCCTTCGCCATCGGTGCCTTCACCGCCCTCCTCCACGATGTCATCATCTCCGTCGGACTCATCGTCCTCTTCGGCAACGAACTCTCACTCATCCACGTCGGTGCCATCCTCACCATCGCCGGTTACTCGATCAACGACACCATCGTCGTCTTCGACCGCATCCGCGACAGCCTCCTA
>SYAP01000032.1 GCA_005787565.1 Verrucomicrobiaceae bacterium
CACGACCCTCCTCAACAACCTCGTCGGAAACGCCACCACCTACGCCCCACCCGGCTCCACCATCTCTATCCACCTCTCCCCCGCCGAACTCCTCGTCGAAAACCCCGCCCCAAACCTCTCACCCGCAGACGTCCCGCACCTCTTCGAACGCTTCTGGCGCAAAGACCCCGGCCGCTCCGGATACGGCCACTCAGGTCTCGGGTTGTCCATCGTCCAATCCTGCGCCACCGTCCTCGGTGCCACCTGCACCGCCACCCTCAACGGCGAAACCCTCCAAATCCGCATCCGCTTCCCGCAGGAAAACCCATAACCCAACCCCATCTCCTCGCCACCCTCTCACCCATCCTGCTCGACGGATGCCCTGAAAAATGAATCCTTCTCTCAAAACCCCTGCCCAACCCGCCATCGCCATGCACCTCCTCCGCCCGCTCCTCGCCCTAACAGCACTCTCCTCCATCGCCTCCGCACAACTCGTCATCACCGAAATCAACTCGGACGGCACCCCCGGCGATTTTTGGGAACTCACCAACTTCGGCGCATCCTCCGTCAACATCGGCAACTACAAATGGGACGACGACTCCGCCAGCCCCACCGACCCCTTCGCCTTCACCATCCCCTCCGGCACCACCATCGCCCCCGGCGAATCCATCATCTTCTCCGTCGGCATCGCCCCTGCGGACTTCCGCACAGCCTGGGGCCTCGCACCCACCGTCCAAGTCATCACCGGCGGCCCAGGACTCGGCCAAAACGACCGCGTCTACCTCTTCAACGCATCCAACGCCGCAGTCACCAACCTCGGATACGCAGCAGGCGTCTTCACCCGCAGCAACGGCTCCACCTCCCTCGGCACACACGCCGGACCCTCCGCCGGTGGCACCTCCTCCGCACAATCCCTCATCATCGACCCCAACTTCGGCCACGTCACCCCACGCTACACCTTCGCCACCGGCGGAAACTTCAGCTCCTTCGCCTCCACCTCGCCAAACACCGGCATCGGCTCCCCCGGCACCATCGGCACCGCAGGCTCAAACTCCCTCCCCGTCTTCGCCCTCCCCACCACCACCTTCTGGACCTCCGGCGTCGCACTCACCACCTCAGCCTTCCGCGTCATCGCCACCGATACCGACCCCGGCCAAACCGCCACCCTCTCCGTCCTCTCCAAACCCGCCTGGCTCACCCTCACCAGCGACGGCGTCGGCCGCTACCGCCTCGGCGGAACCCCACCCGCCCCCGGCGACTACGAATTCACCATCCGCGCCACCGACAACGCCGGCGTCCCCGGCATCACCGACCAAACCTTCACCCTATCCGTATTCCCAGCCTCCTCACCCATCTTCCTCAACGAATACAACGCCGTCTCCTCCACCAACTACCTCCGCGGCGGAACCCTCGCAGCAGACGCCGACGGCGTCGCACCCGGACCCACCGACGCCCACTTCGGCCGCATCCTCGGAAACGGCGGACAATGGGTCGAATTCGTCGTCGTCGGAAACGGCACCGCCAACAACCTCACCGACATGCGCGGCTGGACCATCGAAATCAACTCCCTCGGCGGCTCCTCCACCCTCGTCCTCAGCCAAAACACCTACTGGTCCAACGTCCGCTCCGGCACCATCCTCACCTTCATCCTCGAAAACACCGCAAACGGCGGCCTCGACACCCAAATCCACCGCACCAGCGCCCTCCACGCCGCAGGCGGCGGCTTCCTCTGGTCCAACATCAACGTCTTCGACCCCATCTACATCTCCCAGTCCGCCTCAACCATCGGAAACAACCTCGGCATCGGCTCCGACAACACCACCTTCACCATCAAAAACTCCGGCGGCACCCGCATCTACGGCCCCGCCGGCGAATCCGTCGCCGCAGACAACCTCCAAGTCCCCTACGGCGTCAGCAGCACCGAAATCCTCCGCGTCGAAAACAACCCCACCACCACCATCAACCCCCTCACCAGCCCCCACAACGACGCCTCCACCTTCTCCACCTTCGGTGCCCGCAACCGCTGGGGCTCCGGTGGCGCCACCACCCAATCCTTCACCACCTTCGTCTCCGCCAACTCCCCACCCCGCTTCACCTCCACACCACCAAACCCACAAATCACCACCGCATCAACCTACTCCTACAACATCACCACCGCGGACCCCAACGGCCAAACCGTCACCATCACCGCACCCACCCTCCCCTCCTTCCTCACCCTCACCCCCGGCACACCCGGCACCGCCACCCTCGCAACCAACCGCCCGCTCACCCTCGCAGACGCCGGCGAACACCTCGTCGAACTCATCGCCAACGATAGCCAGGCCACCGCCAACACCACCCCGCAGTCCTTCATCATCAACGTCTTCAACACCGCACCGACCCTCATCCTCAACGAATACAACGCCGTCGCCCCCACCCAATACCTCAACGGCGGAAACCTCACCGCCGATTCCGACGGCGCTCCCGCCGCCAACGACGCCCACTTCGGCCGCGTCCTCGGTAACGGCGGCCGCTGGTTCGAACTCGTCGTCACTGGCAACGGCAACCCCTCCACTCTCGACCTCCGCAACTGGACCATCGAAATCGGCACCTCCAACAACGGCCAGTTCCTCAAATCCAACACCATCGTCCTCTCCAACAACTCCGCATGGTCCGCCGTCCCTACCGGCACCATCCTCACTTTCACCGATCGCAACACCACCAGCGGCGGCCTCAACACCGCCCTCAACCTCCGCAACAACCTCACCACCACCGGCGAAGCCTGGTCCAACATCTGGCTCGGAGACACCACCCTCCTCACCCAGACCTCCCCCGCCGTCAACGGCTACACCATCAACGGCGGCATCGTCGAAAACATCCGCATCACCCAAGACAACACCCAATTCATCCTCAAAAACCCCCTCGGCCAACGCGTCTTCGGACCCGCAGGCGAAGGCATCGGACCCTCCTCCGGAGTCTCCGAAATCGAAATCCTCG
>SYAP01000033.1 GCA_005787565.1 Verrucomicrobiaceae bacterium
ATCGAGAGACGATATGAGTAAACCGGCCGGTTCGCCGCCTTCGGCAGGAAATAATACATGATGCCCAGAATCGGCGTGGTCAGGAAGAACGCGACCGCATTGTGACCATACCACCACTGCACCAACCCGTCCTGCAAGCCGCCGAAAATCGGATAGGAATGCGTGAGCGAGGTGGGAAGGGAAAGGTGATTGACGATGTACAGCAAGGCGATCGTCACAATCGTCGCAATATAGAACCACAGCGCGACATAGAGGCTGGGCTCGTTGCGTTTCGCCAGCGTCCAGAAGAAGTTGATGGCGAAAACCACCCAGATCACAGCCACCGCAATGTTGATCGGCCAAATGAGCTCGGCGTATTCCTTACCTCGGGTGAATCCGGCAGGCAATGTGATCGCTGCCGCAACAATGATCAGTTGCCAACCCCAGAAATGGATGCTGGATAACAAATCGGATGCCGTTCGAACCTTGCAAAGCCTCTGGGTGGAGTAATAGACACCCGCAAACATCATGTTGCCGACAAACGCGAAGATGACGGCATTGGTATGCAGCGGACGAAGACGGCCAAAAGTGAGAAAGGAAATGCCGTCAGCCTTGATAGAGCCGAAGCTCAGCAGCTCCAGGAATTTTCCGTTCATTTGCCACCACGAAAGCTGGGTGGCGGCGATCAGACCGACGAGCATGCCGATAATCCCCCAAAAGATGGAGGCGGACATGAAACGCCGGACAGTTTTGTCGTCGTAGGTGATTTGGGTGGTCATGGCGGTGGTGTTGGAATGGATGTGGGTCTCAGGAAAAGTTGGCTGGCGTCGGTTTCTTCACAGGCTCGCCATCGAGCGGCAGGAGCGAGTCGCGCTCCGGGCTGGAACGCCGCGACCGCCGAATCTCCGCGGCGAAGCAGGCAATGAAGATCCCGGCAAGGCAGGAGGAAATCAGAATGGTTAGGGCGAGAACGTTCATCGGTTGGGAGTAGGAAAGCAGGGCTTGAAGTCGGTGGCTTAGCGCGGATTGCGCAAGGATGTGCGGATTCTCTCAAACTCCATGAAGCAGCGGCTTCTCACGGCACGGGCAGTTGAGCCATTCGAGAAACACGTCTCCGATCACAGAGGCAATGCAGTGTTCCGGAAAACGCCTGGGATTGATGATGATATGACATTCGGCCAAACTCTCGGGTTCAAATCCGACGCCAACATTGAAAACATTGCCTAATCCCTCTGTGGCACCCGCTGCCAGCGGCGAGTCGAGAATCACCCGCCCACGCGTTGCAAGGGCCAAAAGCGTCTTCTTAAGACCACAAGGGCTGGAAGGTGGGCAGTTGGCACATCCTTCGCCTATCCCCAATAAACGCCGGTTTCCGGTGTCCGATGCGATCGCCTGTAGTAAGACAGGAGTGACAGCCAGCCACGCCGGCTCGGATGAATCGTCATACTGGTTGAGGTGAGCCGCAAGATTCTCGGCAAGGTTCCCACCAATGCCGGAACCGGCACCTTGAAGCACAATGGCGGAGCCGCCCGTGGACTGCGGTTCCCCTGACAGAAGCCAGTGGTGGAAGGCGGAAACGGATCGTGTCGCGGGCATAACGGTGCTGGGAATCGCGAAAACTCTCACGTCCAACCTCAAGAATGGCTCCGCGCTGGTTCGCGTAGAATCCGCAAATCATCGCAAACTGCCCCAAAACCTCACTCTGATCATCCCAAGTCCTTCCCGCCTCATTTCCCCCAGCCAACCTCAAAGTCCAATCAATTCCCTGCCCCATCCGAACCCATGATGGTGAAGAATCCATGTTCATCCACCACACTACCTTTCGGCATGGTCAATCCACCCACAGGAGCCGCCGGCCCATGCAGTTTCACCTCTCCGCTGGCCGTTCTCTCCAAATGCCATCCCGGCAAAAGCTTACCCCAAGTCCCGCGGCACGCGCCAATCTGCTCCTCGCTGGTCTCAAAGGCTTTCGGAGGATTCGGCAACGACATCGCCACCACACGCCCCTCAACCGCAAGACAAGGCAAATGCTCGACACCCGGAATCCCTAACGGCGAAAGCGCCTGCTCGCTGAAATCAAAAAACCGCACGCTTCGACCAGAACCTTCCTTCGTCAAGAACTCCCTCATCATGCCATCACCAACCACCACGGAAGCATCGCCAGATACGAAACTCCCACCAAAAAGCCGCCCAAACTCACCCAAACCCGGCAACCGCTTCACCATTTCCTCACCATCCAACATTCCGATCCCAGCCCCGCGCTCCAACGCATTCACCTGCCCGATCTGCCAACCATTCACCACCGCCCATTCCTCCTTTGGAAACCGCAATCCCATCGCCTCGGACGATGCACGCCGCATCCCGTCCGCCACCACCTCGGCCTTCACACCTTCCGGATCTAACAAATCTCCGAACGCCACCACCAACCGCTGCCTTTTGAATCGATTCGTCTTCTTGAAAAATCCTCCACCCTCAAAGGAAAAAAACGATCCCCAAGAACCATCGCACCACACCGGCACCAACGGATGCCCGGCCTTCCGAGCGATCAACTCGAACCCGCGCTTCAACTCGCACAACGCCCCGGTCCTCGTCAGCTGACCCTCCGGAAACAAACACAGCACCTCCCCTTTCTTCAGCGCCTCGATCGTCACTCGAATCGCTTCCCGCGGCTGATCCTTCCGGATCGTCACCGTGCGGAAAACCTTCACGAAAGCCCGCACAGACGCCTTCGCCATGAACGCCTCGTCCATCACGAAACGTACCGGTCGCGGACACGCGGCGGAAATGAAAAACGCATCCGCAAACGTCACATGATTCGGCAACAACAACACCCCACCCTTCACCGGAATTCTCTCCACACCCACCGTTTTCATCCGATAGATCCAGCGGATCAACGGCACCCCTAACACCCGGATAAACTCACCCGGCAGCAACCGTAGGATGAACCACGTCATCCACCCGCAACCCACTCCCACCAACACCATCTGCCACCGGTAACCCGCAAGCGGAGCCACTCCCAGCAAACCCATCAGTCGTCCTAACAGCTCAATCAGCCCCACGGCAAGAATCCCCGCAAAACAATCCTGCAGATTCACCGCCGATTGCAGCTCCCCGCGCTTCTCCGCTGGATAACGGTCCTGCATCCACGCGTTCAGCGGAGCCAGAAACATCGCCGCGCAGAAAGCCAGCAACGCCAGTACTGTTAGAAACGGCCACCCGCCCGGTGGAATCGCCGCCAACACCAGCGCCGAAACCGTCATCGCCACTCCGGAAACCGGAACCCATCCCAACTCGATCCGCTTCCGCAGTAAAAACGACGCCAACCCAAACCCCGCCGCCATCCCCAACGATGCCGCCGCCATGTAAATCGACATCAACGTCCCATACCCTTCCCCGCCACCCGTGATCTCATCCGCAACCTTGATCGACCACAAGTTGATGAACGCGGCAAATCCCCAGAAAAACGCCACTCCCAACGCCGCACGACGCAGTCCCAAATCCTCCCAAAGGTCCCGCAGCGATTTGAAATGCCCCACCGATGTCCCCAATGTCAGCGGCTCCTTCGCTCCCTGCGCCGGCACCCGCGGAATGATCCACGCCAACCACAACGCCGGCACCGCCAATGCTGTTAGAATCACCAGCGGCATCAGCGCCGCCATCCAAGGCGCATCCCCGTTCGCCATCCCACCCATAGCCGCAAACCGCTTGTCGTAAATCCAACCGGAAACGATCTGCCCGGCCAGAATCGCCAACATCGCCAACATCTGCTGAACCCCGGAACCGAATCCCAAATGCTTCGACCCGATCAACTCCTTCGTGATCCCGATCTTCGCAGGACTGAAAAAAGTTGACTGCACTGCCAAAATGAAAAATCCCACCAGCGCCAGCGGCAAATTGCGCATCCATACCGATCCGCAAATCCAAGCCAGCACGAACAACTGCAACACCGCGGAACCGATCATCACGTCCCGCTTCGAGAACCGGTCGCTCACCCACCCCGCCAACGGCGCAAACAAAACGAACGGCAACGCAATCAGCAGCCCAGCCCACGACTCCACCTTCAAACCCACCGCCGCACCTAACGGAATCAGTACAAACTGCGCGGCCTTGTCGTTGAACGCATTCTGCGTCTGTTGCACAATCATGCTCCAGAACCCCATCCACTGGCGGCGGTCCGGTTCTCCCTCAGGCGCGGAATCAGTCATCTGCGGAAACCCTGCACTCCCCGGACCCGCTCCGCAAGCCCGCCGCATCTTCCAATCTCCCCCCGGAAATCCGGAAATCCGGAATTCCATACGCAACCAAACGGATCGGCGCGGAACTCGTCACCACCTCATCCGCCCCTGCATTCAGCACCCGCGCCGATTTTACCGCCACTTCCTCGAGCTTCTTCTCGGGCCCGCCAGACCACGAAAACGAATCCACATTCACCACCGCCATCCGCTCCCGCATCTCATCGCGGCACGTCGCAATCACCTTGCCCGTCCCTCCATCCCGCAATCGCCCCTCAATCGTCATGGAAACTCTCCCAACGGCAATCAGCCAAACCACCCCATAAACACTCCGAAATCCTGCAGGCCATTCCACCATAAGAAAAGGGAGAGGCAACCAAAGCCACCCCTCCCTGGGAATCTCCCCGTTGAAACGGACAGCCTTTATTCTGTCACAGTCACACGAAGCCTTGCGAACTTCTCATCATCCGGTGCCTTCGGCACCGTCAGGGTGATCGTATCGCTCGTGCCATTGTCAGTCACTGTCACACCCTCGCTGGATGCCGCGGTGTCAGCACCGACCTGATAGATACCGTCCCACACCACCAGATCAGTCCCCACTTCGATGGAGATCGCAATGTCGGGCGTCATCGAATCCTTATCCCGATCAAAGGTGAACGTGAATTCATCTCCAACCACTTCGCCCACGGGCCCGTCGGCATTCGATGTCAGTGGATCCGTCCCAAGCACATACTCCACCGCATCCGGCAGACCATCCTTGTCGAAGTCATCACCGGCATTTCCGGTCAACCCAAGTTGCGTGGCCCAACTCGAAAACCCGCCCTTCACCAAACGGATCTGACCGCTTCCGGAATCATAACTGACCGAATAACCTTCTGGCAATCCGACCACATTGAACTCTCCCGTCAGCGCTCCGACATGGCTGGCCAGAATGTAACTGTCCGCCGTCGGCGCGTTGATCACTGAAAACTCAAGCGTTCCGCCATCGATGTCCAACGTGCCGTTTGCCGTCACGCGGTCGGAACTCGCTCCATCAATCTGGCAAAGATAGGTGCCGTCAATGATCGTGTTCGCCGTGGTAAGAGTCCCGATCCCGCTCACGCCGGGAGAAAGAACGCCTCCCACATTCACAAACGGTCCTTGTCCAAGAGTAGCGGTGCCGGAAAGCGTGCCTCCAGCCTCAACCGAAACATAAGAACTGGGCAGATTGTTGCCAAGTCGCAACGTACCGCCCAGAACCGTTGTCTCTCCGGAGTAACTCATGTTCCCGGATAGGATCTGGGTCCCAGTACCATCTTTGGTGATTGATACCGTTCCTCCATTGATCCCGCCATCGACGTTCCGGATGTTTCCGTTGTATCCGTAAACGCTCGATCCGGTGGTGTTGATGATGAGTTCTCCATCAGGATAAACGGTCGTGTCACCGAACCCGCGGTTCTCAATGACAACGAACCCGCCAACCCCGTCGGAAACCAAACCACCGACCGTCTCGGTGTATCCGTTCAACCGGAAGTACGTGTCCGCCTGACCCACATTCGCCCAGGTAACCACGCTGGTATCCGCAATCTGCTCATCTCCCGCCAAAACAAGCCCGGAGGTGTTCTGCACGAAGGCCGATGAATCGAGAAACAGATCTCCAGGAATGGCAATCTCACCGGGAGCCTTCGCGAGAACAATCTTTCCAAGTCCCTTCAGCGAAGTGACCCCGGTGTAGGTATTGCTGGAAGTTCCCGCAATCCTCAACGTTCCATTTCCCTGCTTGGTGAAACCCGCCGATCCGGCAATCACCTGCGACATCTCCGTCGTGCCCGTCGTGATGTTGATCACCGGAGCCGATGAACCAAGCGTCAGCATATCGCCGGAGAACGAATAACCATCGGTGTTGACGATCACTCGATCCGCCGTGATCGGATTCGTTAGAGCAACCGACCCGGAAGTCCCGCCAAAGATCGCGGCAAGCCGTGACCCGCCGTTGTCCCAAACGATGTTGTTGTTTCCGCTGTCAATCGTCCAGTTCCCGGTGGTCAGTTGGTCCCAGTCGCCACTCCCACCACTCACAAGACCGTCCCCTTCCCCAGCTGTACCCGGGGTGATGTCCCAAGTGATAGTCGGAACATCGCTTGGTGAATTCGGATCGGTCCCTTTGGCCACCTCGTAGCTGTCCGTGTAGCTGTCGTCATCACTGTCGGTATCAAGTGGACTGGTTCCGGTATCGGATGCGCTGACAAATACGGCGGTGTCGGTTTCTACCCCGTCAAACAACCCGTCACCATCGGTGTCTTGGCTGTTAGGCAATGTTCCCCGTTGATACTCCTGCAAATTCAGACTACCATCAGCATCAAGGTCGGAGGCCGCATCGTTGGTTCCCACAATCAAGCCATACAACATCTCCCAATCATCATCCATCAGATCGCTGTCGCTGTCGTTCGCCGGAACAATCGTCCCGAAAAACTGCGCCTCGGCCACTTGCATCGAATTCGCCGTCGCGGAGTTCCTCACCGTGTTGAACGTCATCCGATACGCAACATAAACATCCGTATTGTTGACCGTAACGATCGGCCCTGGCGTGTTGCGTGCGGTCGGGAGACTCACCGAACCAGTGTCGATCTGGAACCAGATGCCACTCGGAGCCATCCCGTGCAACGTCCACGTGGCGGGATCCCGATTGTCGGAATCATTGGCAGTATGCAACTGGAAACTGTCAATGATCGACGGCCCGGTACTTGGGACCACATAAAATCCGGAATTGTTCTCCCCGAAATTCAAATACTTCGTCGATAGATTGCCATCAATCACCCGGGAAACAAACTCACCGCTCGCGATCGAACTGTTCCATCCGGTGGCCCGCGTCGGATTCCCTGGCGAGAAAATCGCACTGCCCGTGCCTCCAGCCCCCGTAAATAGCTGAATATCCGCGATCTGCATCAGATTATTGGCGATCGTGTCCTTCGTCGTTGGAAACACGATCCAGTAGGACGAGTAGCTCGTCGTGTTGGTGAAATTGATCGCTGTCGCAGTGGTCAGACGGCTCGTTGGAAGACTGAGCGTGCCTTGCGCAATGAAAGTCCAGTTGTCAGTAAATCCATTGCTCTTGTCAGCGCCTGTAATCGGATGGTTCGAACCCAGAATGATATAGCTGGATGGATCACGTTCTGCAAAATCGTTTGCGGTCGTAAGCACCAGACTCTGCGCTGCCGCCGCCGTGGTCGGAGTAACAATGATCCCGGCGTTGTGCTTCGAAAAATTCAGATATTTGGTCCCACTGCTGCCGTCGATCGCCTGCGCGGGGGATTCATTCCCCGGGTAATTGACCGCCTGATACGTCGCTCCGCCCGTGGAACCACCCGCCGTGTCCAAGTCATACGCAAAAACAGGGTCTCCCGGCGTCAACAACGGCGCAGCCGATGCCAACGCACATGATAGGGCAATGACCGCCGCGCTGCACATCAACTGCATGCAACTGGACAGTGCCTCGGTGAACAACGACGGGTTTACGGCTTTTTCCTCGATTAGTCGCCAAGGCGACAACGGATTCTGGTGCGTGCTTTTCATTTGGTTATTGGAAAAAATGGAACAATCCAGCGGAGTCTACCAACACGGTCCGACGGGGATCCAGAGGCACCCTTAGAGATTCAATCAGCCGCCCCCACGCCAACCGCTCGCAAAAGAACAATTCCATTCCGCGACACCTCCGAATCGCAAACCCGCATCCGTCCCGGAGCAGGTAAGTAAGCATTTGAAACAGCAACATCTCGATGACCAACGGCGGGGCCACCTCGTTGGTTTAGTCCTCCACAAAAATTTGGTGACAAAAATGAAATGATCCTCGGTCCGGCAACCCGAAGAAACATCCTCACCATCCAGTGGCTTGGCCTCCCCCAAAAAATCAACTCATCCTCTCGTCGACCGATGGCTTACCAGGTGGTGGCAGAGGGCGGATTTGAACCGCCGACCAAAGGCTTATGAGTCCTCTGCTCTACCGCTGAGCTACTCTGCCATTTCCCGGATGCCACGATTACCTCGTGGCGGGGCGGATTCGTTACCGCCCAGACTCCCGATTGTCCATGGGAATTTCACGAAATCCGCCCGCGGCGAACCTCTCAGGCCAAAACTAACCGCTATTCCGCCACCAAACCCGCCCCAGCCTTCTGAAACGCTCCCCGCAATTCCGAAGCATCCGAATTCGGGAAATTCGCCCGCTGCACCATCAAAACATACGCCCGCCCCATCTCCGGATCAATCCATGCCTGCGTCCCGAAAGCTCCCCCATGCCCGAAACTCCCCGCCGACAACGCCTCCGTCACCCCCTGCGGCTCACGAACCACGCACCACCCCAATCCCCAACCATTCCCCGGCGTGAATCCGGTTTCCAGATCCCCACTCAGCACCGAAGTCATCGCCTTCACCGATTCCTCCTTCAAATACCGCACCCCATCCCATTCTCCACCGCGCAAAATCATCCGCGCAAATCGCCCGTAATCCCCGGCCGTCGAAAACAAACCGCCGTTCGCCCGCGGATATCGCTTCCGGTCCGTGATCCCCTTGCCCCCCAGAAAATACAAATCCGCCGCCTCCAGCTTCCCCTCATCCGTCCGCCGATACGACTTCGCCAAACGCTTCAACTGCTCATCATTCGGATAAAATGTCGTATCTTTCATCTCCAACGGACCAAACAACCGCTCCTCCAAAAACTCGGAAAACGGCTTACCCGAAACCACCTCCACCATCCGCGCCGCCGTATTGATGCTCGATTGGCAATACTGCCACCGACTCCCCGGCGCAAACTGCACAGGCTTCTCCACAATTTTCGGCATCAGCCCCTCCAACGTCTCAATCTCCCGAGCCGCCTCACCCTCCACCTCCGCCAAACCCGCCGTATGCGTCAAGCACTGCCGCAACGTCACCACCACCGGCTTGCCATCCCCATCCTTCAACCCTGCAAACTCCGGCAAATACTTCGAAACCGGATCATCCATCGCAAGCTTCCCCTCCTCCACCAGCATCATCACAGCCGTCCCCGTGATCGGCTTGGTCATCGAGGCGATCCAGAACAAGGCATTCTCCTTCATCGGCAAACCCGCCTCCCGATCTGCTAGACCCACCGCGGAAACATCGACCACCTTCTCACGATCCACCACCAACGCCACCGCACCCGCAACCTCCCCCGCCTCAACAAACTTCTCCACCGCCACCCCGACTGCCGATTTCTCGACAGCCATCACCGATCCCGAAATCCCAACCAGTCCAACCACACACATCACGAATTTCCGTTTCATCGCTCCAGTCAAATCACCCACCACCCTCCCGCCAAGCAGGAACATCCGTAAAAATCATCGCGCCCCCTCACGCAACCGCTTCAAAAGCACCCGCTGCGCCTCCAAAACCTCCGCATGCCCCGCCTCCCCTGCCAGATTCTTCTGCTCCAGCGGATCGCTCCTCAGATCAAACAGCTCCTCATACTCAAACTCCGGCCACCACGTATACTTGAAATCCCTCCCAACCACCGCTTCCGAAGAAGGAATGAAATCCTTATCCCGGATCGTCCCGTGCTCATAGAAAAACACCTCTCGCCACTTCGGAGAAACCTCCACCCCATCTTTCTGATAGAGCACCGAAAAATCCCGCCCCTGCATCCCATCCGGCACCTTCGCCCCCGCAGCAGCCAACAAGCTCGGCGCAATGTCCACATTCAAAACGAAATCATCATTCGCCTTCCCACGGCGATCCGCCGGTATCCGCGGATCATGCACAATCAACGGAACCCGGATGCTCTCCTCATACGGATACCACTTGTCCGCCAATCCACGATCCCCATGGAAATATCCATTGTCTCCGCTGAAAATCACAATCGTTTCATCTAACACACCCTGGCTCTCCAACTCACGGATCACCCGCCCGCAAACCGCATCCACCTCCGAACACAAACGATAATAATTCCTCATCATTCGCTGATACTTCGCCGGCTCATCAAACCGCCAACGAAACCGGTTGCGCCCCTCGTTCTTCGCCGCCTGAAGAAATGGCGGCAAATTCATCAACGCCTCCTTCGTCGCCAACGGTGGAACCGGAATCTCCACCCCATCATACCACTCCGAACTCTCCGGCTGCGGCCGGTATTGCTCGGGATGTCCATCCTCCGCATGCGGAGCGAAGAAACAAAGATTCAACAGAAACGGCTGACCTTTCGGCCTCCCCTTCAAAAACTCCAACGCGTCGAATTCATTCTGCTTCGTCACATGAACCTCCTGCCCATCCCTCCCCTTCATCCAATGCCTGCCGTTATAACTCCGCGCGAAATCAAATTCCTTCGCCGGAAATGCCCCGCAATGCCACTTCCCAACGTGTCCGACATGATATCCCTCGTCCCTCAATACCCCGGATAACGTCTCCGCCCAGGGTGTCTTGAACGCCTGAAACGCCTTGTTCCCATGCCGCGACATCCACTGCCCCGTCATCAGCGAAGCCCGGCTCACCCCGCAAATCGAAGTCGTCACCCGCGCATTCGTGAATCGAAATCCACGCGCCGCCAACGCATCCAGATTCGGAGTCTTCACTACCTCATTACCCGCCACTCCCAATGTGTCAAACCGCCAATCATCCGCCAACAACACCACCACATTCATCGGCCTTTCCGCGACCGCAATCCACGCCGTCGCAAAAAAACAAACCCATAACTTCAACAGGAAGCGCATCACTTATTTCGGGTCCAGGTTCGCCTTCATCTCCTCATCGCTCGGCGTCTTCGTTGGAACACCGTCCTTCGGAACCTCAAGCCCCGCAATCCAAGCGATCGCATTCAGCACAACCCCACGATGATCATCGTGCTGCCAGTTCTTGTGGAAATGCCCGCCCGTAAATCCGAATGCACGGCCACCACCCAGTTCATCTGGCCGCTCGAACGCCCACATCACATGTTGGACTTCCTTCCGCTCGTTCACCGCCGCCCGAACATGCGGATTGCCCGAATGCGCACCATCCGGCCGACTCAACGTCTCAGCCCCCGGCAAATCACTCAGAATCGGCGTCACACCCTCCAGATCCTTCCGGAATCGCATGTGATAATACCACTCGTCCCGAATCGTGAAATCTTCAATGCCACGCGTGATCTCATGCTTCGGAATCTTGAACTTCGCATCCCAATGCGGATTCACCGACCAGTTCGTCTCAAAATATCCGCCTAACACATCCAAAAAAACATCCCCCGGCTCACCCTTCGGAATTTCCACCGCATAATGAATGCAACCAATCCCCACCCCGGCCTCAGCCATCTTCCGCAATGCCGCCAAATGGTTCATCGCTGGATGCCCGCCACCCCCGTCCGAGTAAATCACCACCGCCGCCGCATGATCGAACACCGACAGATCCTCAGGCCATCCGTTCGTCACCACCACCGTCTCCACCGGCAGCCCGCTGCGCTTCAAATGATCCGCCAACAACATCGACCCCGCACGGTGCTCATGCTCCCCCGGACCATGGCTCTGCTTCCCCGCCACGAAAACCACCTTCTTCTTCCCGGCAACCGGAGCCTCTGCAGCCCCCTGATCGCTCGTCGCGAAAATCAGGATCGCCAAACCTGCGCAAAACAACGCACTCAAAAGGGAACTGGAATATCGATATCGGGTGTTCATCGGATTTTTAGTGAAAGCGAAACCACTCTACGTGAGGAATCGCTCGCCATTGCACCAAAGCCATCAAAAAATCCAAGCAGGATCTTCCCGCATCGGGCTCAATCCAAATACCAAACCACCGTCGACAACGGCGGAACCTCAATCACCGATCCAGGCTCCACCTCGGCATGCTTCACCAAATCCCGAACTCTGCCCCCACCCTCCGGCGCTTTCGCCGCAAACGTCATTTCACGACTCATGTTCATCGCGATAAAATACCGCCCATATCGCAACTGATAGAAATCACCCCTCCCCGAATCCATGTTCTCCTGCCCCGCCTTGAAGGAAATCCCTTCCGCAATCTTCGCGATCGGCAATCGCTCCCTCTCATGCGCGGAAACAAACTCCGCCGGATACCGCGGCCCGCCATTCCCGAAACAAAAATTCGTCCAGTTCGGCCTCACATACTCCAACCCCGAATCCGTAAACTTCGTCTCCACACGCACCGTCGCAATCCGGTCAAGTTCCGGCGTCATGTGATGCACCCGGCTCAGGAAATTCACCCCATACCGCGCCCGCCAATAAAGCGATGCATACAACACCTCTTCTCCGTTCCTCAATCCAACAACACCCGCAATCTCATCGGCAAAAACAAAATCACCCTGCCCCTTGGTCATCGGCAACCGATACTCCACCGGAGCCTGACGCCGGATGATATCATACCGATCAGGAATTCCCATCAAACCGAACGTCACCCGGAATCCACCCAAAGCCAGTTGCCGCTCCACACTCGCGAAAAACTGCCGATCCTCCAACATCTGCTGACAATAACCCACCAGATGGGGATCCAATGTCGCCGCTGCCACCTCGAAAGGCGAACCATCCCACGTCGCACGTTGATCATAGGTCACATCTCCCGGATAATGCGTGTCACGCCAACCCACCGCCGTCTCCATCACCATCGCCCGATACCCCTCAGAATCCAACATCGGATACCGGAAAACCGAACGCGCACGCGCAATCTTTACCAACTGGTCACGGATCTCACGGTTGCCCTCCTTCCCCGGTGCAGGTCGCGTCGCCTCATGAATCTGCGAAACCCAGTCCAACACCTCCCCATAATTGCCAACATATCCCAACTCCCTCGTCAGCCCCTTCAAGGTGATCTGATAAAAGGAATCACCAAGCGGCTTGACCGGCTTCCCTTTCACCTCGCTGCCCAACCACGGAAGCAATCCCACCGACTCCTTCAGATATCTCAACGCATCCTCCTCCCGAATCGAAACCTCCGGCGCCACCACCGCAAGCCCGCGATTCGCCAGATAAATCCCATACAAATCATTGATCATCGACTGATTGGTATACTGCCGCCGATGCTCGCGATGCCAGTCACGGCACGCCAACAACATGTCACGATACCCATCCCGCCGCTTCACCTGACGCCCCGCCCCATCATCAATCATTTCCTCAAACCCATCCCTCAACAATCCCTCCATCAAACTCAATACCCGACCACAAGGCCCAAGCCCGAACCAATCCGGATTGTACGTTGATGGCTCAGCCTCGGCCAGCTTCGGATTCGCAACATAACCCCGATACAAAGAATCAAGCGTCACCCGAATCTTCTCCACAACCCGCGGATTCCCCGCAGCACGCGTCCACTTCACATGCCACGCCTCCGCAAGAAACAACATCTGCATCTGCCGGCATGGCTCCTTTGGATCTCTCAGGAGTCGCTCCACCTCGGCATTCACCCGTTCCTTCAGCCGATCCAAAACCTCCTCCCCAGGCCCCACCCTCACCGGCGGATTGTCAGGTGCCTTCCCCTGCTTCTCCCCCGTCGGCGGCACGAAAAACCCATCCGCATGAACATAAACTTTATAAATCCCTCGCGTCGGCTCCTCCATCGACTTCTGATAGACAGAAAATTGATTGCCATATCCCCAAATCGGACCACTCGCCCGGATCTCACAGTTCACAACCTCTTTCCCAACCGTCAACTTCTCCGGAATCGGATGAGTTCGGTAATGAAACCTCCCGGGATACGCCGCCGCATCCGTGCCCAGATCCAAAATCTCCACATCTCCAAGATGCCGATACCCCACCTGCTTCCCTTCCACAAACAAGGTGAGATGGTTGGCACTCACATCATCACCCCACAACCGGATGGTGAAATAGTTCAACCTCTTTGGGTCCACTCGCATCTTGAACCGAAGCACCCCACCCTCCCATGACCTCTCACCCCCCGGCAATAGTCGCCGGCATGGCTCACCAAGCCCCCCAACCATAATCTCGGATCGCTCCGCAACCAACCCGTGCCTCTTCTCGGACTCTTCATTGCCAAACACCAACTCATCGGAAATTTCCGCCCGCAACAGGGCAACCAATACCACAAAGATACCCACCCATCTGAATTTCATTCCTTTTCTCATTTCGATATCTCCTCCTTCACATCAGTCCAGAAAATCGCCGATTGCGGAATCGAAAAATCCACCGAGCCCATCGGGAAATTTTTACTAACAGATGTTGCACCCCCTGATACGCCGCCCCACCCGCCACCCTTTCCCCAGCACATCATCCCAACCGCTTCATCACCGCACCAGAGAGCAACTTCCCATCCGCCCGCCCATCAGCCAGCTCCTGCGCCCGCTTCATCACCTTGCCCATGTCGGCCTTGCCCGCCGCGCCAGTGTCCGCCACCGCCTGTTCCACCACCTTCAGCAATTCCTCCTCACTCATCGCCGCCGGCAAATACCGTGACAAAACCTCAATCTCCGACTTCTCCGTCGCCGCAAGCTCACCACGACCCGCCTTCTCGAACTGCTCCACCGAATCATTCCGCTGCTTGATCTGCTTGCGGACAATCGCCAGCACCTCGCCCTCATCGAGCTCCGTCCCAAGCCCGCCCTTCTCGATCGACGCATTCGTCAAAGCACTCTTCAACGCGCGCAACGCATTCAACGAAAGGCTGTCCTTCGCCTTCATCGCCGTCTTGATGTCCTCTGGAATTCTCTTTGCCGTGTCGCTCATGGCCACGTCCTATCACGCCACAACGCCCCGCCAAGAAAAAGCCTCGCCCACCCCGCAGGTTTTGCGCCTTGCGATCAGACACCCGCCGCGCTTCACTCCCACACGCCGATGAAACTTCCGCTTCTCCGCACCGCCATCGCCTGCCTCCTCGTCACCCCGGCCCACGCCGGCGATGGCCCGCCCGCCCCCAAAATCTCCCACGCCGTCCTCGTCCACGGCATCTTCGAAAACGGATCGTCCTTCCGGCAAATGAAATCCCGCCTCGAAAAACGCGGCATCCAGGTCCTCGTCCCGCGCCTCAAACCCGCGGACGGACGCGGCGGACTCGACCAGATCGCCGCAGGCCTCAAACAAGACATCGATGCCGCATTCGGCCCAAAACAACGCATCGCCCTCATCGGCTTCAGCATGGGCGGCATCGTCTCTCGCCACTACCTCCAGGAACTCGGCGGCGCATCCCGTTGCGATACCTTCATCACCATCTCCTCACCCCATCACGGCACCAAAACCGCATGGCTCTACCCCACCAAGGGCGCCGAACAAATGCGCCCCGGCAGCGAGTTCCTCAACAACCTCGCGAAATCCCAACACCGCCTCGGCAAAATCCCCGTCATCTCCTATCACACACCTCTCGACCTCATGATCCTCCCGGCCAACAGCTCCGTCTGGGACCGCGCCGAAAACCTCTCATTCAACGTCGCACTCCACCCGATGATGCTCGTCTCTAACAAAGTCCTCACCGACATCGAGCACCGCCTCGCCGACTAAGGCACCGCAAAATCCCGCACCACCGCCATGTGCTGCATCATCGGCAGCCCGCTGTCACCCGGCTGCGCAGGCGCCAGCCTCTCCATCGCCGGAAACACCCTCGTATCGAAAACCAAACCGTGCGGAAACGTCTCACCACCTAACAAAACCGGCACCGCACGCCCGTTCAGCGCCGGACTCACCAGCACCCAGTCATAAGGACGATTCCTCGGCAAATTCGTCGCGATGTTTCCGTTAGAATCAGCCGGCGGATTCACCGGTATCGAAACCAACCCGCCCAGCGTCTTGAAACACGGCTCATCCACTCCGCGCGTGTTCAAATCCCCGCCAATCACCAAAACCGCATTCCTCGGCACATTCGCCCGGATCGCCGCCACCAACGCCTCGCTCTGACGCTGCCTTGACCCCGCCGACTTCGAGTGCAAATGCACGCTCACCGCCCACAACTCTCTCCCCCCCGGCAATCCCAACTTGGCCCATGCGAACTCCCGGTTATCTAACACAGGATCATCCCACGCCCCCGACGCCAGAATCGGAAAACGGCTGATCACCCCGTTCGGCAACTGCTTCCCCTCCTCCCGCGAAAACGAAAACCCCTCCCCGAACGTCGCGTTCACCCACTGCCGCACCGGCACCGTCGTCGTGAACTCTTGGATCAGCACGATGTCCGGCTTCAGCGCTGTTAGAATCCTCGCCCCCGCACCCTCGGGATTGCTGTGGTTCCCGTTGTCCGGCGAATACGTCTGACGATTGTCCGACGTCAAATTCGCCGCCACCACCCGGAACTTCAGTGGCTCCCCGTGGACCATCAACACCCCTAACAAAAAACCGATTGCGATTCTGATCAATGCCGTGTTTCCCTTCGTTTGTTTCAAGATCCTTCGGTTCTACCACCTTCCCACCACCGCCGCCAGCGTCAACACCGTCGCCTCCCCCGGCCGCACCAGCTTCTTCCCCACCGCCGCATCCGGAAACAATGCCTCCAAACAAGGCGACGCCCCCGGATCCCGCGATGCTCCCGCCAGAAACGCCTTGTCCGAAATCGCAATCACCCCCTTACCGCGCTTCCCGCCCCACGGATCCACATACGAAACCGCGAACGACCGCGCACCTCTCTCCACCTTCTTCGGAACCGAAATCACCGTCACGAAATGCGCATCCATCAACTGCCAGTCCGCCGCCTCTCCCTTGCCCCGCAGCGCGAAACGCCGCAAACTGATCACCGGTGGCAACCCCTTCCCCATCGATGTCGCCATCCGCGAAAGCGCACGCCTCAACAGCTCCTCATGATCCTCCCTCGCCTTCAAAAACAACACCTCGTTCCGTATCCCCGGCAGCGAATGCCCGGCCGCCATCTCATTCGCCATGTCGGTTAGATCAACCACATTCACCCCCGCACGCGTCCACCGCATCCGCCCGTTCAAATGCTGCGATGGCCGCATCCCCCGCTCCCGGATCACCGACCACAAACGCTCCTTCTCCGTCGCTCCCGCCAACCCGTCCGAAACCCGCTGCCAATTCCGATCCCCCATCCGGAACGCCGTGATCATCGCCGCAGGCCCGCACGCATTCCCTCCTGTTAGAACCAACTGGTTCATCGCCACCCCACCCGGATTCGGCACCACACGATCCTCCCCACACGCCAACGTGCAAATCAGGCACGCCAACCCCAACACCCGAACGGCACTACTGACTCCCGGCAGGAACAAACGTTTCCACACGCCGGTCATTTGACGGATTCGAGTCCGTTTGGCCACCCGAAAGACTCACCGCCGAATCAAACTGCAAACTCTCCGATGCCTGCAACCGGCTATCGTTGATCGGAATCGTCAACGTCCGGATCTCCCCAGGTGCCAACGTCGTGATATTGATCGGTGCCGTCGAAAAACCCGTGTTGATGTTCACCGCCGTATTGATCAGCGTCTCCGTCCCACGATTCTGCACCGTCACCTGCAAATGCGTGTAAGGAACCTCCTCTGTCGGCCCAGCCACCCAATGCGAGGCCAACGCCGCATCATAAATCCCCGGCGTCCCCGCGTTCACCACCCGCCCCAGATCCAACGTCCCACCACCCAGCACCGGATCCGCACCCGGTGCCCCACCATCATTCAGATTCGTCCGGATCAACTCCCAGGCCTGCGTTGCTGTTAGATTGCCGGAACCCGCCTGCGTCATCGTATACGCCACCGCACCCGCCACGATCGGCGCACTCGCCGAAGTCCCCGTGAAACCCACCGCCTGATTCCCAGTCCACGCCGCGTTCACATCATATCCCGGTGCCGCCACCGCAATCGCACTCCCCGTGTTAGAAAACGCCAGATGGCTGCCCGTCGCATCCACCGCACCCACCGCGATCACACCCGCATTCGCCGCCGGATACGAAACCTGATTGTAACCATCATTCCCCGCCGACGCGATCACCAGCGCACCCTTGCTCTGCGCATACTCCAACGCATTCCTCACCACCAGCGCATCCCCGTTGCTCGCCATCGAAATGTTGATGATCTGCGCCCCGGCATCCGCCGCCGCAATGATCCCCTGCGCCAAAGTAAAACTATCGGAATAACCCTGATCATCCGCAATCCTAACAGAAATCAGATCCGAGCCCGGCGCCACTCCCGGCACCCAGCTGTTGCTCCCCGCAATCAACGACGCCACCGCCGTCCCGTGCCCGTTCCAATCCGCAAGATTCCCCGGCAGATCCACCAGATTGATCGAAGTGATCGATCCCCTCAGCGCCGAATGCTGGCTGATCCCCGTATCCAACACCGCAATCTTCACACCCTTCCCCGCCATCGAGTTGTCACCCGTGATCCCCAACCAATCCAACAACCCGTTCCCCATCCCCACCGCTCCCGCCTGCACCGATCCTCCCACCGGATCCGGCAGATAAACCGGATAGATGAAAGACTCCTCCTCCGTCCCGTCTAACAAACCCGCCAGATCATCGTAATTCAAAAACGAAACCCTCAGCGCATTCAACGCATCCAGCCTCCCCAAAATCACAATCCCATCCCCCGCCCCCGCCAAAAACCGCTCCAGCGCATCCCGATCCGCGAACACCAGCGCCCGCTGCCCCACCAACGCACCCTCATCCAGCGCATCCAGATCAAACCGGAACGCATCCGGCCGATCCCCCACCCGATACCGCCTCTCCGTCTCCTCCACCACCGATGTCCGCACCGACCGCCTCTCCTGCGTCTCACCCGCCCGCACCTTTGTCTCCGGCGTCGCGGACCTAGCAAGCCAATACCCCAACAGCCCCGCAAACAGCAGGCTCAACACAATCCAGATCGATTTGGGGCGGCGCATCATCTCAATAAACCCTCTAGCGTCACAATCGTTCTGAAAATTCTACAATCAATCGATTTCCAACCGATACCTCGGCACCGACCCGTCAACCTCCCTCGACCACCCGTCGATCCCGCCCCGCAGCCCATACGTTTCCCCCAACCCATGCCCGCGAAACCAAGCCACCTGATCCAAAACACTCCGCCCCTGGTGATCATAAAGCACGATCCTCACCCCGGGATCCCCCGCAAACACCTGCTGCTGCAACTCCTGCGTGAAAAACTCCGACCCACCGATGCACACCGCCTCATGCTCCTCCCGCGTCCGCAAATCAATCAACCTCGCCCCATCCCCACCCGCCAGCCAATCCCTCACCACCGCCGGCTCCACCCACATCCCCGCATCATGCTCGTGACTCTCTAACAAATGCGCCAGCACCTCCTCCGCATCGATCTCAGACCTCCCGCAAAGCTCCCCCAACGTCTCCTCGTTCGAAAACGCACAACTCTGGCACCCGCCCAAATGATACCGCGCGAACAACGCCCGCCGTGCACCCGGCAATGCCTCCATCAAATCCCCCATCCGCGTCTCCGTGCTCAACTCCATCGTCATGCCCACACCCTACCACCCCTCCCCCCGTTGGCACGCCCAATGATTCCCACCTCCCCACACCCCCTCGGGAATCCATTTGCACCACGCCCCGCCCAGCCTTAGAAACCCCGTGTCGCCATGGCTGAAAAACCCTTCTTCTATCAGGATCCCTTCCCCCTCGGACCGGACACCACCGAATACGAATGCCTCACCACCGAACACGTCTCGGTCACCGAATTCGAAGGCAAACCCATCCTCAAAATCGCCCCCGAAGCCCTCGAACTCCTCGCCGCCGAAGCCATCAAGGCCATCAACTTCACCCTCCGCCCCGGTCACCTCGCCCAAGTCGCCGCCATCCTCGAAGACCCCGAAGCCTCCGACAACGACCGCATGGTCGCACTCATGCTCCTCAAGAACGCCGAAATCGCCGCCCACGGCATCCTCCCCTTCTGCCAGGACACCGGCACCGCTACCATCATCGGAAAAAAAGGCCAAAACGTCTGGACCGGCTGCGACGACGCCGAATTCCTCTCCAAAGGCATCCACCGCACCTACACCAAGGAAAACCTCCGCTACTCCCAAACCGCACCGCTCACCATGTACGAGGAGGTCAACACCAAGACCAACCTCCCCGCACAAATCGACCTCTACGCCACCGAAGGGAACGCCTACAAATTCCTCTTCGTCAGCAAAGGCGGCGGCCAATGCTGATCGTGCCGCGGGTGGTCGCGTCGAGATCGGGGAACTCTTCGCGTGCCACC
>SYAP01000034.1 GCA_005787565.1 Verrucomicrobiaceae bacterium
GTTCCGATTCTGGCTGATGAGCTTTTTGAGTCCGCTGCCATCGGTGTATTCGTAGCGGGTGGTGCGGCGGTTGCGGCTGGAGCCGGTGGAGTTCTCGACAAGAGTGGTGAGCCGCCCGGCGTCGTCGAAGGTGCGGCTGGTGGTGATGGCGGCGGGGTCGGTCTGGTGGGTGAGGTTACCGACGGTGTCGTAGGTGCTGGTTGATACGAGGATGGTGTCGGAGCGACCGGGGACGGTTTGCAGGCGGTTTTAAGGGAGACGCGGGGCAAGTAAATTTTGATGATTTGTGTTTGCTGCAAGCATGAAGCGAGAATTTGGCGCTGGGGATTTACTCGCGGCGCTGGTGGGAGTGGGGGGGGCGAGGTGATTTTCTCAGACCGCGCGGTTGGTGAGGGTGCCGTTGACTTGGCGGTTGATGTTGAGGGGATTTGCGTTTTGGAGGGACTCGGGGAGGAGGGCGTCCGGGATGTTTTGGTAGGAAACGGGGCGGACGAAGCGGAGGAGGGCGGCGGAGCCGACGGCGGTGAAGCGGGAGTCGGTGGAGGCGGGCCATGGGCCGCCGTGTTGCATGGAGGAGCAGACTTCGACGCCGGTGGGGACGCCGTTGATGATGACGCGTCCGGCGGATTCGGCGAGGGTGTCGAGCAGGACGGGGAGTGTGGTGTCTGTGGGATCGGCGAATACGGAGGCAGTGAGTTGGCCGCCGAGGGTGTGGAGGATTTCCGCGACTTCGCCATTTCCGGAGACGGTGACGAGCATGGCGAAGGGGCCGAAGACTTCGTGGCGGAGGGATTCGTCGGTTAGGACGTCGCGGGCTGAGGCTTCGACGACGAGAGCGGCACCTTGGCAGCCGGTGGCGGGGGATTCCGAGCGGGCGAGGGTTGTTAGAGAGGGGTGGGCGGCCATGGCGGAGGAACCTTGCTGATAGGTTTTCGAGATGCCTTGGTGGAGCA
Organism: Verrucomicrobiaceae bacterium; assembly: GCA_005787565.1. Classification (GTDB taxonomy): domain Bacteria; phylum Verrucomicrobiota; class Verrucomicrobiia; order Verrucomicrobiales; family Akkermansiaceae; genus Luteolibacter. The sequence continues at coordinate 954 of SYAP01000034.1, forward strand.
TGGTGCCGGGGGCGGCGGTTTGGATGGCGGCGGCGAGTGTGGTGCGGAAAGTGGCGGCTTCCGGGCAATCTGCGATGAGGATGATGCCGGGTTTGGTGCAGAATTGGCCTACGCCCTGGGTGATGGAGGCGGCGATCTGGTTGGCGATTTCCGCGGCTTTTTCTTCGAGGGCGGAGGCGAGGACGACGATGGGGTTGAGGCTGCCCATTTCGGCGAAGACGGGTATGGGATCCGGGCGGGAGGCGGCGGCATCGAAGAGTGCGCGGCCAGCGGCGAGGGAGCCGGTGAAGCCGACGGCGCGGGTGCGCGGGTGTTTTACGAGCGGGAGGCCGATGGCGCGGCCGGAGCCCTGGAGCATGGAGAAGATACCGGCGGGGAGATCGAGGGCGGCGATGGCTTTTGCGATGGCGGCGGCGACGAGTTCGGAGGTGCCGGGGTGGGCTTCGTGGGCTTTGACGACGACGGGGTTTCCGGTGGCGAGGGCGGAGGCGGTGTCGCCGCCGGCGACAGAGAAGGCGAGGGGGAAGTTGCTGGCGCCGAAGACGACGACGGGGCCGCGGGGGGTGAGGTGGCGGCGGAGGTCGGGTTTGGGGATGGGGGCGCGATCGGGGATGGCGGTTTCGATGCGGGCGTCCTGCCAGGCGTGGGTGCGGGCCTGGGCGGCGAACATGCGGAGTTGGCCACAGGTGCGGCCGCGCTCGCCGAGGAGGCGTGGCTCGGGGAGGCCGCTTTCGAGGCGTGCGCGGTCGATGAGATCGGTGCCGAGCGCTTCGATTTCATCGGCGATGGATTCGAGGAGGCATGCGCGGGTTTCGCCATCGGTGGCGCGGAAGGTGGAGAAGGCCTGATGGGCGGCTTCCATGGCGAGGTGGACCTCGGCTTCGCTGGCGGTTTTGAAATCGCCGGGAAGGGTGGCGAGGTCGATGGGGGAGATGGCCTGGAAGGATCCGGTGTTTCCGTTAGAGAGGGAACCGGCGATGAAGGAAAATCCGTGAAGTGAGCTCATGGGGGTGACCTTAGCGGACGGGTTGCGGATTGGCTTGTCTGTTTTTCAGGTTTTCCGCCGTTGATTCAAACAATACGGGGAGGTCGGGAGGGGATACGGTGTGCGGCATGGCAAAGACCACTCCACGCAAATCCACCTCCCACGCCTGGACCGGCGTGTTTCCGGCGATCACCACGCAGATGCACAAGGACGGCTCGCTCGACCTGGAAAGCACGGCGCGTCATGCCGAAGTGCTGATCAAGTCCGGCATCAGCGGTCTCGTTTTCCTTGGTTCACTTGGTGAGAACCAATCGTTGAGCGCCTCCGAGAAGCGGCTGGTGATGAGCGAGATGGTGAAGGCGGTGAAGGGGCGGGTGACCGTGGTGGCCGGTGTGGCGGAGACGTCGACTGCGGAGGCTTGCGCCTTTGCGAAGGACTGTGAAGCGGTGGGGACGGATGGTTTCATGCTGATGCCGGCGATGAATTACAAGACGACGGATGCGGATGAGTCGATGGCACATCTGCGGACGGTGGCGAAGTCGACCGGTTTGCCGATCATGATTTATAACAACCCGATCAGTTATGGAAATGACATCACGCCGGAGATGTTTGCCAAGCTGGCGGATGTGAAGAATTTCACGTCGCTCAAGGAGAGCTCGGGGAATACACGGCGGATCACGGATTTGCGGAATTTGCTGGGTGATCGGTATTCGATTTTCACCGGCGTGGATGATTTGGCATTGGAGAGTGCGGTGCTTGGGATCGATGGCTGGGTGGCAGGGACCGGGATCGCATTTCCCGAGCAGAACCAATATCTTTGGGACCTGATGCAGGCGGGCGAGTGGACGAAGGCGCTGGAGATTTACCGTTGGTTCACTCCGCTGCTGCATCTGGATGTGAATGTGAAGTTCGTTCAGTTCATCAAGCTTTGTGTGCAGGAGGCCGGGCTTGGCAAGGAGTGGGTGCGTGCTCCGCGGATGATTCTGAAAGGTGCCGAGCGCAAGGCGGTTCTGAAGATCATTCACGACGGCATCGCCGCATGCCCAAAGGTTCCAAAGCGGAAATGACCATCATGCGAACCATTGGGGTAATTGACTCCCACACCGGGGGTGAGCCGACGCGCGTGGTGATTACCGGCGCGCCGGCGACATCGGGTCCGATGGCGGACCGTTTGGCCTATCTTCGCGATGAGCGAGATGATTTCCGGCGGTCCGTGGTTTTGGAGCCGCGCGGATCGGATGTGATGGTTGGGGCTTTGATCACGGACTCCCACGAGCCTGATTGCGCGTGCGGTGTGATCTTTTTCAACAACGTCGGTTACCTCGGGATGTGCGGTCATGGTTTGATCGGAGTTGTGGCGACTTTGGCATATCTTGGGCGCATCGGATCGGGTGAGCATCGTTTTGACACGCCGGTGGGTGTGGTTTCCGCGGTGCTGCACCCGGATGGTTCGGTGGCGCTGACGAATGTGCCGAGTCATCGGGCTGTTGCGGGATTCGCGGTGGATGTGCCGGGTATCGGACTGGTTGAGGGAGATATCGCATGGGGGGGGAATTGGTTTTTCCTAGTGAAGTCTCCGGCGCATGAACTTGCGATGAATCGTGTGGGTGAGTTGATCCATGCGGCGCATGCGATTCGTGTGGCGGTGAATGGAGCTGGGCATCCGGAGGTAGATCATGTGGAGTTTTTCGGGCCCGGCCAGAGCGGTGGAGATTCGCGGAACTTTGTGTTATGTCCGGGAAATGCTTATGATCGCTCTCCGTGTGGAACGGGGACGAGCGCCAAGCTGGCATGCCTTGCGGCGGATGGGAAATTGGCGGAGGGCGCGGATTGGGTGCAGGAAAGCATTGTGGGGTCGAGTTTCACCGGTCGATACCGATGGTTGGATCGCGATGCCGTGACGATTCTTCCGCAGATCACTGGCAAGGCACATGTGATGGCGGAGAGCACCTTGTTGATGGCGGAGGATGATCCGTTCGCGGAGGGGATCTCGATTCAGTGATTTAATTTTCATGAGCAAACATGTTGTCATATTGGGTGGTGGAGTGATCGGGATGTCGGTGGCTGAGGCGTGTTCGCGCCGGGGACACCGGGTGACGGTGATCGATCGTGAACCTGAAAAAAGGGATGGATGCTCATTTGGAAATGCGGGAATGGTGGTGCCGAGTCATTTTATTCCACTGGCTGCGCCGGGAATGGTGGCGCTGGGTTTGAAATGGATGTGGAATCCAGAGTCGCCTTTTTATATCAAGCCGAGGTTGGATCTGGATCTGATCCGGTGGGGTTTCCGTTTCATGATGTCGGCGACGAAGGAGCATGTTGAGCGGGCTGCGCCGCTGTTGCGTGATTTGAATTTCGCGAGCCGGAGGGCCTATCTTGAGTTGGCTGGGGAAGGGGAAGATATCGGTTTGGTGACGAAGGGGTTGCTGATGCTTTGCAAGCAGGCGAAGACTTTGGAGGAAGAGGCTCATGTTGCGGTGAGGGCGAGGGAGTTGGGGATTCCGGCGGAAGTGTTGGATGCCGCGGCGACGGCTGCGCTCGATCCGGGGATCGGGATGGCGGTGGCGGGTGCGGTCTATTTTCCCGAGGATTGTCATTTGAGGCCGGAGCGTTATCTAGCAGCCTTGCAGAGGCGTGCGGAGTCGAGGGGGGCGACGTTTTTGTGGTCGGCGGAGGTTTCCGGGATGCGTCGTGAGGGGGCTGCCCTGCGTGCGGTGAAGACCTCGGTGGGTGAGATTGAGGGGGATGCGTTTGTTTTGTGCGGAGGGATCTGGTCGGATGATCTGGTCAAGGAGCTTGGGACGCGGGTTCCGATGCAGGCGGGGAAGGGGTATAGCGTGACAGTTTCGGAGCCGGTGGAGCGTGCGGAGTTGTGTTCGATTTTGACGGAGGCGAGGGTGGCGGTGACGCCGATGGGCGGTGGGATGCGGTTTGGGGGGACGATGGAGATCAGCGGGACCTCTTCGAAGATCAGCCCGAGGCGGGTTGAGGGGATCATTCGGGCGGCGTGCGAGTATTTTCCCGCGTTTGAGCGTCGGCATTTCGATGGGATTCCGCCATGGCATGGATTGCGGCCGTGTTCTCCGGATGGATTGCCGTATTTGGGCAACAGCGGTGCGGCGAGCAATCTGACGGTGGCGACAGGCCATGCGATGATGGGCTTGAGTTTGGCACCGGTGACCGGGGCGATCGCGGCGCGCTTGGTGGACGACGAGGACCCGGGGTTTGAGCTGGGGATGCTGTCGCCGGACCGGTTTGCCTGATTTTCAGGATTTTCAAGTGATGCCTTGCACCCTTCGCCGGTGGGTGCCACGTTGTTTCCACCGAATGGTGATCCGATCCCTTTGGTTTGAACCCTCAACCTTAACTTGCCATGACACAGCCATTTTCCACGCCCGCCGCCCTCGATCCCGAGGCCGGATTCACGCAGACGCCATCCGTTGCCCAAGCAGCCAACGATCTCCGCGCGGCCGCCGGGGAGAAGGCCCGCGAGTTCGTGCAGTCCGCCGGTGCGCAGGCGGAAGCGATCAAGGATCGCGCGATTGAAAAAGCCCAACATCTCCGCGAAGTGACCACTGAGAAGGCGAGCCAGTTCAAGTCACAGGCGATGGAGAAGGCCGAATCCTTGAAGCACGCTGCCACTGAAAAGGCGGAGCATCTTCGTCATGTTGCGTCCGAACAGTGGCAGGACACCCGGGTGAAAGCGAAGGAGCTTCACATCACCGCAGAGGATTACATTCGTGAGAACCCGACGAAATGCGTGCTGAGTGCGCTTGGAGTTGGATTTCTGATCGGTCTCATTGTTCGCCGCTGATCGTCATTTCAAAGTAGCGGGCGGAAGGTTTTCCTCGTCCCATTGGGGGCACCTCCTGATATTGCCATGAACGATCCGAGCGGAAATCCAGGTCCATCATTTCAGGATGGGGATCAACCAAGCGATTGGCGAGAGGCGCTGATGGGGTTGATTTCCTCGCGGGTGGCTTTGTTGCAGTTGGAAGGGCAGGAGGCTGCCCGGAACGCATCGCGAAAAGCGATCCTCGGAGGCGTTGCTGCGGTGGCGTTGTTGTTCGCTTGGGGGCTTTTGCTCGCCGGAGGGATTGCAGCGATAGCGGCGGCGAGTGGTTGGCCGTGGTATTGGGTGGCGATGGGATTTGCCGGGGTTCATCTGATCGTCGGGTTGTCATTCATCAGGGCGGCGAAAGCTGCGAACATTCCCTCTTTCCCGGTGAGCCGGGCTGAATTCATCAAGGACCGCGAATGGATCCAAACACTAAGACCACCAGGGAAATCGAACGACTAATCCGCATGGGCGATGCCTCAAGGGCGCGACTATCCGTGGATCTGTTGGAGTTGCGACACCGGCTCGACGTTCCGACCCGCATCCGTGGCTCGCTGCGAGAGCATCCGGGCCGATGGCTTGGCGGTTCTTTGATCGCCGGGCTAGGTGCCAGCTTTTTGTTCCGCCGCCGCGCCGCGCCTCCGAAAGTTGCGAAAGGCAAGCTAGGTTGGGTGCTGACGCTTGCAGTTGCCGCGGCCCGTCCTCTCGTCAAGAGCTGGTTGGCGGACCGATTGAAACAGCAATTCAGCGACTCATTTTCCGCCACGCGTTTCGGACAATTCACAAAGCGCACTATTCCTACTTCCCAAACTCCCTCAGACCCGCTCTAAAGCCCGCCAGCCATGTCCGAACATCAGGTTCTAGATCACGTTGACCAATATCTCCAACTCGGCCGCGAGTATGAATGCTCGGACGTCCACCTTGCCACCGCCTATCCGCCCGCTTGGCGGCGTTTTGGCCAGTTGCTGCCGATTTGGGAAGATCACGCGCCGCTGACTCCCGCCGATACCGAGCGTCTAGCAAAGTCCTTCCTGGGACAAAAGGAGTGGGATCGCCTTCAGGAAAGAGGGGACGTCGATTTTGCCTATTCCAACAGCCACGGTCGTTATCGCGCGTCGGTCGTGAAGCAGCGTTTGGGCCTCGACATGGCATTCCGGATCATCAATACGCAGATCCGATCGATGGAGGAGATTGGTTTGCCGCTTGAGCACATCGTTCCTTTGACCCGCTATCAGAACGGGCTGATTCTTGTCACCGGATCGGTGGGATCGGGGAAATCCACGACGCTTGCGGCGTTGGTTGATTTCATCAACAAGGACCGGGAGGATCACATTCTGACCCTCGAAGATCCGATCGAGTATGTTTTTGATTCCAAGGGTTGCCACGTTAACCAGCGCGAGGTGCACGCGCACACGGATTCGTTCGCCAAAGCGCTGCGCGGTGCGCTCCGGGAGGATCCGGATGTGATCATGGTCGGTGAAATGCGCGACCTTGAAACGATCCAGCTCGCTCTAACCGCAGCGGAAACCGGCCACTTGGTTCTTGGTACCCTGCACACTGGCAATGCGCCGCGGACACTTGACCGGGTGCTCGACGTGTTCCCCACGGACCAGCGCGAGCAGATCCGCATTATGGTTTCCGAGTCGCTGCGCGGCATTTTGTCCCAACAACTCGTCCCGCGTGCGGACGGAGTCGGCCGCGTGATGGCGCTTGAGCTTCTGGTCAACACCCCGGCCGTTGCTAACTGCATTCGCGAAGGCAAGACCTTCATGCTGCCCGGCGTCATGCAGACCGGCAAAAACGTCGGCATGATCACCATGGATGAGTCGCTCCGCCGACTTTATGTCAAGGGGCTCATCACACCCAACGAGGCGCTCTTCCGCGCGGAGGACAAAGTTCAGATGCGCGCCTTCTTCCAGTCCTGATTTTCGCAACACGTTCAACACCGCCACTCCCGCCAACCATTTCCACACATGGCCCAGATCGACGAATACTTCCGCTATCTGATCGAAACTAAAGGTTCCGACCTTCATCTATCAGAAGGTCAGCCGCCGAAAATCCGCGTGCACGGCGCGGTTAGTCCGATTCCGGGGCAGGACGTGCTCCAGGGGGAAAGTTTCAAGAATCTTCTCGCTGAAATCTGCGAACCGAAAGCATTCCAGAGATATTTGGAAACCGGAGATCTCGACTTCGCCTATGAGATGGATGAGGACTCGCGGTTCCGGTGCAACTACCTGAAACAGCAAAACGGCCTGGGTGCGGTGTTCCGGTTGATTCCCACTGAAATTGCCTCACTTGAGTCGCTCGGGGTGCCGGAGAAGGTGAAGGAATTCGGTCACATGCGTTCGGGATTGGTCTTGGTGACGGGTCCGACAGGATCCGGGAAATCGACCACGCTTGCGGCGCTGTTGGATTACATCAACATCAATTTCAACCGTCACATCATCACGATCGAGGAGCCGATCGAGTTTGTTCACCGCAACAAGAAATCCATCATCACCCAGCGCGAGGTGCCGATTCAGACGCCGTCGTTCTCCGACGGTCTGCGCGCATCGTTGCGTGAGGATTCCGACATTGTCCTTGTGGGTGAGATGCGCGACCTTGAAACCATCTCGCTTGCTCTAACAGCGGCGGAAACCGGTTTGCTGGTTTTCGGCACGTTGCACACTAACAACGCGCGCAAGACGGTTGACCGGATCATTGATGTTTTCCCCGCCAACCAGCAATCTCAGGTCCGCACCATGTTGGCCGCCTCGCTTCGCGGGGTGGTCGCGCAGTTGCTTTGCAAGCGGGTTGACCGGCCGGGCCGCACGGCGGTGCACGAGATCATGTTCGCAACGCCGGCTGTTTCCGCGATCATCCGCGAGGGTGCCACGCAGAAGCTTTACGACGTGATCACCGGCGGCAAGAACGAGGGCATGCAGTTCATGGACGAGTCCATCTGGTCCAAACTCCGCGAAGGCATGATTTCTCCGCAGGAAGCCTACATGAAGGCGATCGATAAAACCCGCTTCAAGAAATTCCTCCCGGCCGAGCTTTCCCATCTGGGAGATGCGTCCGGCGAGAGTCCGATGGAGCACTGAGAGTCTGAAGGATGGCTTGTCTCATCACGGGATGAGGCGGCCGTTCTTGTCGTATCGATTCCGTTGGGTCGGGTTGTGGCTGGCGTCATCGTAAAGCGCATGGTGGCGGTGGATCCCGAAGGTGTCATTGCAGGGTTTGCCGTCCGTGCCGAAGACGGCGTAGTCGGTTAGACGGCCTTGAGGGTCGAAACTGCGGCGGATGATCGAGATTCCGTCCCGGTGAAGGACGGGCTGGCCATCGGTGCCGAAGAAACGGATCTCGATTTCATTTCCGCGCCGGTCAAAGCGGGATTTGCTGAGGTGATAGAGACCACGGTTTACCACCGGCTCATTGGCCGTGCCGAAGTATTGTCTTTCCGTAAGGCGTCCTTCCTTGTCCCTGGTTTCCACTATCCGGCTGATTCCATCCTTATGCATAACCGGCTCACCGTTGATTCCGAAAAAGGCACGCTCAGAGACATGACCGAGGGCATCATATCGTGTGGTCGTGTAACAGTATCGGTTGATGTTGAGGATGCGTTCGCCATTCAGGCCGAGATATTCGAAGTGGGTGTTGTTTCCGGTTTCATCCCACTGCTGGAGGATGCCTGCCATGCCATCCGTGTGCATGATTGGTTTGCCTGATTCGTCGTAATAGCGGCTTTCGATGGGTTCTCCACGTGGGTTGTATCGGGTTCGTTCGATCGAGACATTGACCCGGTTGCGGACCGGTTTTCCGCCGATATCGAAATAGCTCCAGGTGAGAAGATTGCCATTCCGGTCGCGTTGGTAGGTGGCGGATGAAATCCGATCCGCGTGGAGCGAGGGTTTTCCCTCCGCGTCGAAGAACTCCAGTTTGGAAAGATTTCCGACCGCGTCATGGATTCTCTTGAGGCTGGCATAGCCATCGGCCAGAAGGACTGGCGAGCCCATGGCGTCGACGCGACGGATGACTTCCAAGTCGCCCCAGCGGTTCGCGGTTTGAAGGATCGAGGTGATTCCATGGCGATTCGGGGCTGGTGCCCCATCGGCTGATAGATTCACGATGGTGTTCGGAATCGGATCATTCTGATAGGAAAAGCGTTTTCCGAAAATGCCATCGGCATCGGCGGCGGGTTGGCCGAAAGGATCGAGATAGTGAATCGATCCGGTCCGGCCGTCGGGCAGGTAGGTGACGCGGTGGGTGGTGATTTCGGCCCTCACCGACGGTTCCAACGGATCATAGGGTCGGGTTTGCCGCTCTGAGGAATCGCTGGATGAAAGAGCGATCGAGGTGTGTTCGCGGCCGCTGCTGAAGGCGATGTCCTGAGTCGGCGGGTTGGCATCGGCAAGTCGAGGCCTGAACTGTCGTTGGAGAAGGATGTGGCCGGCGCGGTTTTGATACTCGATCACGCGCAATTCACCCGATTCGTCGTATTGGAGTTCCTGCACAGCGGCATTGAACCACTCGGGGTCGGGAATGGGGGTGCCGTGACCATTTTGGTGGATGATGCGGCGGATTTTGCCGCGAGTGGATTCGATGCGGTAGGAATCGGCGCGTTGAGATGCGATTTCTTTCGGGATCTCCACCCAGCCGACGGGTCCACCCCAGTGTTCGACGAGATTCGCATGATGACTGGTTTTCAGTCGAAGGTGGTCCCAAAGTCCGATGCCTGCTGCTGCGGCGAGGATTCCGCAAGCTGCGAGGAGCAATCGGGTTCTTCGTCGTCTGGCAGCGTCACGCCTTGCGAATGAATCGTATCCGAGTCCTGTGATGCCTGCGAGGCAGCGCATGAGGATGATCGACCAGCGTTCGCCGTTTTCCCGGAAATCGCCAGCGATCGGTTCCGCTCTCGTGTCCAGAATGGTGCCATCGGGTGCGACGTCATGGGCGAGCGCGGGGCAGAAACATTCTTCGGACGGGTTCTGGCCGCGCCTCATGGCATTCGGCGTGCCGTCGAGCATGATGGCCAGGATTCGATCCTCGCGGCCCATCGCCTTGAAGCGACGAACCTCTTCGTTTACCCAATTGGATTTCGCGGAGTTGGGGGAGCAAAGGACGATCAGATAACGCGAGGTGCGCAGTGCGTCCTCGATTGACGATCCGATGTCTGAGGAGAGCGGTAGTTCCTCACGATCTCGGAAGATTGGAAAAAGCTTCGCGGGGAGTGGTCCATCCCTGCCAATCCGACCCCTCAGTGCGCGGGGAATCGGGTAGGTTTCGATGGCTCGGTGGAGCCTTTTCGCGAGGCCCTCATCCTTTCGCGAGTAGGAAATGAATGCCCAATAGGTGAAGGTGCCGGTTCTCGTATCCTTGGAGGTTCCGTCCGGCTTTGATGCATGATCCGCCTCCATTCTGGCCAAGAAGTCTGAAATGAGGATTGATCCGGCAAGGCAGAATTGCGGGGTTTTCGATCTTCCTGTCCGATTCTTTCCGCTGGACGGAGCGGGGCGATCCCTTCAGACAAGTGGCCCCGCGCAGGAAAACGTGCGCGGAAACCAAAAACATTCGCTAGCAACCCCTATGGACATTCAAATCGCCACTCTCTGCGACTTCGCCACCGACTATAACGGCAAGCTCGTCATTTCCGGAACCTTCGATACGCTCGTCGCCCGTGCCGTGCCGGTCGTTCACCCGTCGTGCGCTTTGGCACTCCGTTTCTGCTTCACGCAGGAAGATGCCGGCCGTCACAAGCTTTCGATCAACATCATTGATGAGGACGGCGAGTCGCTCGACCCGAACAACATGCCGATCGAGCCGGAATTCGAAGTGCAGGTTCCGAAGAACGTTCCGTTCCTCACCCGCAACATCGTGATGAACCTCCAGGGTCTTCGCTTCCCGAAAATCGGCATCTACTCGATCGATATCGGCTGCGACGGCGAAGTGCTTGTCCGTTTGCCGATCCGTATCCTCAACGTGACCCAAGGTCCGAACGGCGAGCAGCAAATCGGCTGAAATCGGCTGGCTTCCACAATCTGAAATGGCGCGGCGTGGTCGCGTGGGTTACTTTTGGCCCATGCCCACGCCGCGTCATTTTTCCTGTGCCCTGATCACCGGTGCTTCCGCCGGGCTCGGAACCGAGTTCGCCTATCAGCTTGCGCCCCGGGTGGACCGGTTGGTGCTCGTTGCGCGTCGAGAGAATCTGCTCCAACAACTGGCGGACGAAATTCGGGAGCGTTTTCCAAAGGTAGCGGTGGCGGTATTTGCCGCCGATCTAACAAAATCTGATCAGCGCACCACGCTGGTGGAGCAGCTCCGCGAAACGGGGTGTCTGCCAGACCTGTTGGTCAACAACGCCGGGATGGGAGATTATGGTGAGTTCTCATCCTCCGACTGGCCGAAGACCGAGGCGATGCTGCGATTGAATATCGAAGCGCTCACCCACCTCACCCATGCGCTGGTGCAGCCGATGATCCGGCGTGGTGGCGGGGCGATTCTGAATGTCAGTTCGTTGGCCAGCCTGCTGCCGATTCCCGACTTCGCGGTCTATGCGGCGAGCAAATCCTACGTCACGAGTTTTTCCGAAGCCTTGCGGATCGAGCTTCGCGATCACGATATCCCGGTGCTCGCCCTGTGCCCCGGTCCGGTGCACACCGAGTTCGGGCAGCAGGCGCGGCGTGCTCCCGGCGGCACGGAAATGTCGGCGCGCGAGTCGTTTTATGTGCCGAAAGAGCAGGTCGTCGCCGAAGCCCTTGTCGCCTTGGATCGTGGATGTGCCCGGGTGTTTCCCGGTTGGAAGACCGCTGCGGCTGCGGTTGTTTTGGGTGCGTTGCCGATTCTCGCGATCCGCTTCATCATGGGCTTCCGCCCGCGGAAAATCTGATATCACGGATCACTCCCGAGCGGGATTCGCCTTGCGGGACAGCGTGGTGGCGGCGACGATTTGTCCGTGACTCCCGAACTCAACGACTTGTTTTCGTTTCTCCGCTTCCCGAGCATTTCCACCGATTCCCGACATGCCGGGGATGTTAGAAATTGCGCCGATTGGCTGATCGCCAAACTTGGAGGTATGGGACTCACCACCGAACTGCACGACACGCCGGGACACCCGATCGTCATCGCACGCAACGCCCACGTCGCCGGCCGCCGCACGGTGTTGATCTACGGCCACTACGACGTGCAACCGGTGGACCCGCTGGATCTTTGGTCCAGCGCACCCTTCGAGCCCGAGATCCGCGATGGCAAAATCTGGGCGCGCGGCTCGACCGACAACAAAGGCCAGATGCTGTCCCATATCCTTGGCGTTGAGAAAACGTTGCGTGAGGATGGCGAGCTTCCGCTCAATCTCATTTTCCTGTTCGAGGGTGAGGAGGAAATCGGTAGCCCGAACCTTGCTCCGTTTCTTCGCGAGCATTGCGAGGAACTCCGTTGTGATGTGATTGCGATTTCAGATACCGGCATGGTGGCGCCCGGTGTGCCGACGCTTGGCTACGGGCTGCGCGGCATCGCCTGTTGCGAAGTCATCTTGCGCGGACCGAAAGGCGATCTCCACTCGGGCCTTTTCGGCGGAGCCGTGGCCAATCCGGCGACTGCGATCGCAAGGCTCGTTTCCAGCCTGCACGACCCGGACGGCCGAATCGCGGTCGATGGATTTTACGATCAGGTCCGCCCTCTTGAAGCGTGGGAACGTGAAATGTGGGCGAAGGTTCCCGGCGTTGGCGATGCCGAGTTTCTCCAGGTCACCGGGTCGCCCGGGCTTTTTGGCGAGCCCGGTTATTCATCTGCCGAGCGCACGTGGGCGCGTCCCACTGCCGAGGTCAACGGCATCGGCGGGGGCTATCAAGGTGAGGGATCGAAGACCGTGCTGCCGGCGGAGGCATTCGTGAAACTTTCCTTCCGCCTCGTGCCCTACCAGTCGCCGAAAGACATCATGGAAAAGGTCAAAACCCACCTCGAATGGCACTGCCCGCCCGGCGTGAAGATCGAGGTGAACATCGGACACGACGGCAAGCCCTACGCCACCGATCCACACTCGCGATTCGGTCTCGCGGCGCAGAATGCGCTGCGCACCGCGTTCGATGCCGAGCCGGTCCTGATTCGCGAAGGCGGCAGCATCCCGATCGTGCAAAGCTTCCGTGAAATCCTCGGGGCCGACACACTTCTGTTAGGTCTCGCGCTGTCCGACGCCCAGATCCACGCGCCGAATGAGAATTTCCCGGTCGAAAACTTCGAAGCCGGCATTCGCCTCAATCAGGCGCTGCTCAAGGAACTGGCCAAATAAACTGAAAATCGCTGCGTCTTCTTTCCATTCTCCCAATGTCCGAATCCACCCCATCTGCCAAACTTGATTTCATCCGCGAGATCATCGCCGCCGATCTGGCGAGCGGCAAACACGCCACCACGATCACGCGCTTTCCTCCGGAGCCTAACGGATATCTCCACATCGGCCATGCCAAGTCGATTTGCCTTAACTTCGGCATCGCCGGTGAAAACGCAGCGACCGGTGCGCGCTGCCATCTGCGCTTCGATGATACCAACCCCGAGAAAGAGGAAACCGAATACGTCGAAAGCATCAAGGCGGACGTCCGCTGGCTTGGTTTCGACTGGGGAGACGGGCTTTACTTCGCAAGCAACTATTTTCAATTCTTCTACGACTGCGCGGTGCATCTCATCAAGAACGGCCTCGCTTATGTCGATCACGACAGCGCGGAGGAAATGCGAATCAAGCGTGGCAACCTCACTACTCCCGGCACCCGCTCGGCCGGAGCGGAGCACACGGTGGAGGAGAATCTCGACCTCTTCGCCCGCATGCGTGCCGGGGAGTTCAAGGAAGGTGAATGTGTGCTGCGCGCCCGCATCGACATGTCATCTTCCAACATGAACCTGCGCGATCCGGTGCTTTATCGCATCATGCACGCGCATCATCACAACACCGGGGACGCCTGGTGCATCTATCCGATGTATGACTACGCGCACCCGCTTGAGGACGCGTTGGAACACATCACGCATTCGCTTTGCACCTTGGAGTTTGAGAACCATCGTCCGCTGTATGACTGGGTGATTGAAAATTGTCCGGTGGCCAGCAAGCCCCGCCAGATCGAGTTCGCCCGACTCAATCTGACTTACACCGTGATGAGCAAACGCAAGCTGCTCCAGCTCGTGCAGGAGGGGCACGTTTCCGGATGGAATGACCCGCGGCTGCCCACGATTTCGGGCATCCGCCGCCGCGGTTATCCGGCGGAGGCGATCCGACATTTTTCAAAACGCATCGGCATCACCAAGTTCAACGGCACCACCGATGTGGCGTTGTTGGAGTTCGAGGTCCGCGAGGTTCTCAATGCCACCGCGCCACGCCGCATGGCCGTGCTCGATCCGCTGAAAGTGGTGTTGGAGAACGTCGCGCCGGGCACCCATGAGGTCACGGAGGTTCCCAATCATCCGCAGCAGCCGGAGTTGGGTGTTAGAGAAATCGCTATGACGCGTGAGATCTGGATCGAGCGTGAGGATTTCATGGAAGACCCGCCGAAGAAATTCTATCGCCTTGGCCCCGGCCGTTGCGTGCGATTGCGCGGTGGCCCCATCATCCGCTGCACGGGCTTCGGGAAAAACGATGCGGGCGAGGTCACCTTGATCCATGCCGAGATGATCCCCGGCACCACCGGAGCGGATACCCCTGAGGGAATCGAATGCCGTGCGGCGATCCATTGGGTCGATGCTGCGAACGGCATCGAGGCCGAAGTCCGGCTATACGACCGCCTGTTCACCGTCGAGGACCCTGATGGTGCCGAAGGTGGATTCCTCAGCGTCATCAATCCGGATTCGCTGAAATCCATCCGCGCCTGGGTCGAGCCATCGCTGGCCGGGGTTGGTCCGGAGTTCTCGTGCCAATTCGAGCGCATCGGCTACTTCGTTTCCGATCTTGCAGACCATCAACCCGGCATCCGCCCCGTCTTCAACCGCACCGTCGCCCTCCGCGATTCGTGGGCGAAGAAGGGGAGTTGAGGGGGGGGGTAAGCGTTTAATTCGATCAATTGGTCTCACCGGAGGCCAACGACTCTCCCATACCGTATAACAGCGATGGCAAGTAGATCCAAGAACGAAAGAGCGAAAGGGAAAACGCGGAAGCAGAAACCTAGCACGATCCCCCTGCCTCCCGCCACCGACTGGCGCACGACCGATCAGGACGAAATCCTCCGCCGCGTTCAGCGTGCTCGCGACGAAAAACACTCGATCCGGCCGCTCGACGACGCTCATCCGGTTTTCTCCAGTTTCGCCGTCAAATCTCCCAGCGGCCTCACCTATCAGGTGGAAATCCGCGACCTCGCCAGCTGCGCTTTTTCGTGCACCTGCCCCGATTTCCGCACCGCCGGGCTCGGCACCTGCAAGCATGTCGAAGCCACCCTCATCTGGCTGAAACGTCGGCGGAAGGGCGATCTCCGCCTCGCGGAGGTCGCTGGCTCGCCCTTCATCGACATCGTCCCCGTTGGCTCCACGATCCGCATGGAGCGCAATCTCGCGAAAGCTCCGCCGGCCATCCGGATGCTCTTCGATAGCGATGGCGACCTTTGCCACACCGAGGACCTTGATGCCGCCATCGACACCCTCCGCCGCTCCCGCTCCGGCAAAATTCGGCTTTCCCAGGAAATTGAACCCTTCCTCGAAAACTGCCGCCGGCTTGCCGAGCGCCTCCAGCTCCGCCGTGAATACGAAACCGGCGTCGTCACCGGCCGCCACCCGGAACACGTCACCCTCCATCCGCTCTATCCCTATCAGCGCGAGGGCATGCTCCACCTCGCCTTCGGCGAACGTGCCTTGCTCGCCGATGAAATGGGCCTTGGCAAAACCATCCAGGCCGTTGCCGCCTGCGCCCTGCTCCACCACCTCGGAAAAGCCAAACGAGTCCTTGTCGTCACCCCCGCCTCGCTCAAGGCGGAGTGGGAGGAACAGATCCGGCGCTTCACCACACTTTCCCACCAGATCGTTTTCGGTGGTCGATTGGCCCGCCTGAAATACTACGCCGATAGTAATCCGCCGGTATTCACCCTCGTCAACTACGAGCAGGTCGTCTCCGACACCCTCGACATCAACGAACACCTCCGGCCCGACATCGTCGTGCTCGACGAAGCCCAGCGCATCAAAAACTGGGCCACCAAGACCGCCCAGGCGATCAAGCGCCTGAAATCTCGCTACGCCTTCGTCCTCACCGGCACACCCATCGAGAACCGCATCGATGAACTTTACTCGATCGTCGATTTCCTCGATCCCTCCCTGTTAGGCCCGCTGTTCCGCTTCAACCGCGAGTTCTATCAGTTTGATGAAAAAGGCCGCCCCAAAGACTACCAGAACCTCCCTGCCCTCCGCGAGCGGGTGAAGCCCGTCCTTCTCCGCCGCCGCAAGCGCGAGGTGGAAACCGAATTGCCAGACCGCAGCGACCGCAACCACTTCGTCCAACTCACCACCGCCATGCGCGGTGAATACGACGAATATAAGAAGTCCGTTTCCGAACTCCTCCAGATCGCCGCCAAACGCCCGCTCACTAAGAAACAGCAGGATATGCTCATGATCCTGTTAGGCATCATGCGGATGATCTGCGACTCGCCCTCGATCATCAAAGGCCACGATTGCGACGACTGCCCGAAACTCCACGAACTCGCCAAGATCCTCGACGAAGTCCTCGCTGATCCCGATGTGAAAGTCATCATCTTCTCCGAGTGGGAGGGCATGCTGAAAAAAATCCGCGACTGGGCGGAGAAACACGGCATCGGCTACGCCTGGCACACCGGCAGCGTCCCGCAGCAAAAACGCCGCGGCGAGATCCTCGCCTTCCGCAACGATCCGCACTGCCGACTCTTTCTCAGCACCGACTCCGGCGGCGTCGGCCTCAACCTCCAGAACGCCAGCGTCGTCATCAACTGCGACCTCCCCTGGAACCCCGCCAAGCTCGAACAACGGATCGCCCGCGCTTGGCGAAAACACCAGACGCGCCCCGTCACCGTCATCAATCTCATTGCCGAAAACACCATCGAGCACTCGATGCTCGAAACCCTGGCGATGAAATCCAACCTCGCTCAAGGCGTGCTCGACTGCTCCGACGAATCGCTTGCCCGAACCAAACTCAAGCGCGGTGCCGACGCCAACCTCGCCCGTCTCCAGCAATTCCTCAATCCCACGCCATCTAACAAGGAAACCGCTTCTCAACCGCCCACCGATCCCGCCCGACACTTCGCCACCCGCACCCAGGAATCCCTTGGCGCGAACCTCGTCCACTGCCAGGAAGCCACCCTTCCCGGCGACACCACGCCTGTCCTTCTAACAGTCCTGCGTGATCCTACCCGTGCCGCCGCCGTTTCCGCGCTTTTCCACGAAACCGATTGGCGCGGCGACGCTCCGAAACTCCAGGTAATCGACGAATCCACCTGGTCCGCCATCCAAGCGCTCGCCGCCACCGGTCTCCTCACCCTCAACACCCGCGCCACCCGCCACCTCGCCGGCGATGGCCCCACCGAGCCCAAGAAACCCGCCCTCACCCCCGAACAACTCCAACGGATCGCCGACCTCAAAGCCTTCGCCGCGAAAAAGGAGAAGGTAGCCCAACTCCTCATCGAATCCGACCTCGCCGAAGAAGCCGAACCGCACCAGCAGGCCGCGGAAAAAGCGCTAGCGGAGGTGGAAGCGATTACGCTATATCGTAATGAAATCAATGATAAACTTGGAGTGCGGCGGGGGATCGAGTTTGCCGTAGTAAATGAGGACGGTGCGGAATGAATGGCCTTTGGGGAGTTTGAGACGAGCGATTTTTTGTTTGATTTGGTCCGCCACTTCAAAGGCCGACGTTTGGTTGCGGGCGCTTCGTTTCCCTAGGGACGAAATCGAGACCAGGAAGGATCGTGGATCGCGATTTGTTTCTCGGACGCGAGAAGAAAGGAGGTCGGCCCCAGGAGTGTGTCGCATAAGCGGCTGTTTCAGAATTGGCTGGTATTTCGAAGCCGCCCTTCCGCACGCTCTCGACACAGATACCATGTCCACACCAGATCAACTTCTCTCCGCGCTGGATTACGATTCCGCCTCGAAGTTTCCCGCGGAGGCGATTCGTGAAATCGTTTCCCGCCGGGAGGAGATGACGCCTGTATTGCTGGAGGTGCTTGAAGCCTGCCGGGCGGATCCATCGGATTTCAACGATAGTGCCCGCTGCATGCTGCCCACCTATGCGGCGTTTCTACTCGCACAGTTCCGGGAAACCCGCGCCTACCGTCCCATCATCGCGCTGCTCCAGTTGGATGCCGAGGTCGCGGACGCAATGTTCGGGGACTCGCTGACCGAGGATCTCAAGGACGTTCTCGCCTGTGTGTTCGATGGCGACGAGGCACCACTCCGAGGATTGATCGAAAACCCGAAGGCCAACGAGTGGGCGCGCGGTAGCGCCGGATTGCGGGCTTATACGGGGTTGATTCACATGGGAAAAATCTCCCGTGATGAAGTTGAAAGGTACTTCGCGGATTTGTTGGAGAGCCGCTTGGAACGGGAGCCCTCGCCCGTGTGGGACAACCTGGCGAGTCTTTCCGGCGATCTGGGATTCGCGCCGCTGCTTCCGCTGGTCCGTCGGGCCCATGAGGATGGGCTGTGCGATCCTTGGTTTGCTTCTCTGGAGGGGATCGAAACAAACATGAAGGCCGGAGGAAATCCACGATGGTCCAAGGACTGCACGCCCATTGATGACGTGGTGGCACTGATGGAGAACTGGGCCTGCTTCAACATCCCTCCGGCCCGTTCCAAGCCACCGCGAGAAACGGAATCGATGGAGTTGATCCAAATGCTTCGCGATGTGCCCGGTGGTGCGAGAGAGTATCCATCGCGTCCCACGATTCCGCCGCCGCCACTTTATCCCGGTGTGACCCGCAATGATCCGTGCCCTTGCGGCAGCGGGAAGAAGTTCAAGAAATGCGGTGGCGCGAGGTAGATTGAGGGTTCTGGTCGGGCGAGGAGGCTACCGCATGGGTTGGGTTTCGAAGGCGCGGAAGAGCCGGAGTTTGTCGTAGGAGATGCGTGCTTGGAGGTGCTCGAAGACCGGTTTGAGGGAGTCTTCGGTGTAGCCTTGGAGGGCGGCGCGCATTTCGGATTCCTCGGCGACGGTGTAGAAAGCGCGTGGGTCGAAGGGTTCGCCGTTGGCGATGGCTTGGGCGAGGTGGTTCTCGATGGTGGATTCGGTTAGGCCGCGTTCGTTGGCGATTTCGGCGATGGATTTGCTGGAGCGGTAGAGTTCGAGGGTGACCTGGGCGGTGGAGTTGACGGCGGGTTTCGTGAGCTTGGGGAGTGGGGCGGGGGTGTTGGTTAGAGAAGAGAAGTTTTTGCGGTCGTTGGATGTTAGATAAGTGTTGATGACGCGGATGAAGGACGGGCCGTAATCGGCGAGTTTGCGTTCGCCGACGCCGGGGATGCGGAGGAAGGCGGTGTTTTCGGTGGGGTATTCGCGGGCGATGTGGCGGAGGGTGACATCGGAGAAGACGACGTAGGGCGGTACGGCGGCGGCATCGGCGAGTAGTTTGCGGTGGGCGCGGAGGAGTTCGAAGAGTTGGGTGTCACACGCGATGTCGCCGGTGCGTTGGCGGGCGGCGGGTTTGTCGGTGGCCATGAGTCGGGTGAGGGCGACGGTGCGGCGTTCACGGAGGAGGGCCATGCCATCGGGGGTGATGGTGAGGGTGGGAAAGGTGCCGGGGTCGATGGCGATGAGGTTTTTGCGCGCGAGTTGGCGGGCGATTTCGGCCCATTTGGCGGCGGAGTGCTCCTTGCCGATGCCGTAGGTGGTGAGTTGGTCGTGTTTCTTTGCCAGGATTTTCTCGGAACGGGAGCCGGTGAGGATGTCTGATAGATGGCGGATGCCGACGGGTGGGTGGCCGGTTTGTTTGACGCGGAGGATGCAGGAGAGGAACTTCTGCGCCTCGGTGGTGGCGTCCCAGGTTTCGCGTGGGGCGAGGCAGTTGTCGCAGGCGTTGCAGGAGTCATCGGGCCAGGTTTCGCCGAAGTATCCTAACAGGTCGATGCGGCGGCAGCGGTCGCTTTCGGCGAATTCGGCCATTTGGTCGAGTTGGAGGCGGGCGTGGTCGCGTGCTTCGGGGTCGGGGATTTCATCGGTGAAGCGGATGAGTTTGGCGACATCGCCGCGGGAGTAGAGGAGGAGGCAATCGGCGGGGAGGCCATCGCGGCCGGCGCGTCCGGTTTCCTGATAGTAGCCTTCGAGGTTTTTCGGGAGGTCGGCGTGGATGACGAAGCGGACGTCGGGTTTGTTGA
>SYAP01000035.1 GCA_005787565.1 Verrucomicrobiaceae bacterium
CATCCTTCTCCAACTGGATCCGGTCCGCCAAATTCCTCGCCTTCACCCGGCTGTTCCGCTTCGCCCACCGCTCCACCGCCATCTGCCGCTTCTTCGCCCGCTTCGTCAGCGCCGCAATCTCGTTCTCCAGATTCAGGAAACTCTCATGCCGCCCCGCCTCTAACAGCCCACCCTCCACCGCCGCACGGATCGCACACCCCGCATCATTCCCATGCCGGCAATCCGCAAACCGGCAATCCGCCGACAACGCCTCCACATCCGCGAAACTCGCCCGCAACGTCGCCTCATCCGTCCACATCTGGATCTCCCGCATGCCCGGATTATCGATCAACATCCCTCCACCTGTTAGGGGAACCAACTCCCGCGATGTCGTCGTGTGCCGACCCTTTCCCGTCACCGAATTGCACTCCCCCGTCCACTGCCACTCCTCCCCGTAAAGCTGATTCACCAACGTCGATTTCCCCACCCCGCTCGATCCCACCACACACATCGTCACCCCACGCTTCAACTGCTTCTTCAGCACCTTCAGCCCCTCCCCCGTCACCGCGCTCGTCACATGCACCTGCGCATCCGCCCACAACGCCGATATCTGCTCCGCCGCCTCCTTCGATTGCTCCGCCGGAAACAAATCCGCCTTGTTCACCAAAACCACCGCCCGCGCCCCGCTCTTCCCGATCAAACTGAAATACCGCTCCATCCGCCGAACATTGAAATCCGGACCCGCATCCGTCACCACCGCCACCACATCCACATTCGCCCCGATCACCTGCGCCTCACTGCTGTTCCCCGGCATCTTCCGGCAAAAACAACTCTTCCGCGGCAACCTCGCCCGAATCACATGCGGCTGATTCTCATCACCCTCCCCGATCGCCACCCAATCCCCCACCGCCGGCAACTCCGCATCACAAGAAGCCTCATGCCAAACCCGCCCGCACAAAATCGCATCAATCTCCTCACCCCCATCCAGAAACGCCCCGAAATTGATCGAAGTCTCCCGAATCAAACGCGCCGGCACCCACCCCTTCGCCCGATAAGGCGCAAAGGCTTCCTCAAAAAATCCATCCCATCCAAGATCCCGAAGCGTCATCCGCCGCCAACCCTACCCACCATTCCGCCCCTGTCGATCATTCACCATGACCTCCTCCAAATGTACCATGTGGAAACATCATGCAAATCCCCCCCGAAACCCCTCTTGCCCTCCCCCCGCCAAACCGCTTGATTCAAACCATGTGCTGCTTCAGCGGAAAAGTAACCTTCGTCCAAAACACCCGCATCTTCGCCCGCATGGGACAGGCGGGACGCCAGGGGTTGGTCTATCAAATGAACGTCGGCGCGCCGGCCGACCTCGCCATGATCCTTCCCCTGCCTGTAGCCGCAGACTCCAAGGAGGATGCGCTGAAGTTCATCGATCTCTCGGGTTACCCCAAGTTCTTTTCCCACCTCCGCGCGGCGTTCCCCGTGCCACGCTCAGACGACGGATCGGATAGCGACCCGTTTGGCGCCCAGCCACTCGCAGCACAACTCAAAGTCCACGAAGTCGGCTCCTACGAAGCCTCATTCGTCCCAAAACTCGCCGACTTCGCACGCCTCGACGCACGCTTCCGCCTCCCCGATGACGTTTGGAAAAACCTCCCGCAGTTCGCCGATTACGGCTTCGCGGTCTTCAAACTCAAACAAGGCGATCGCGAGATTCACCCGATGGCCTTCACATTTCCCACCCGCCATCCGGCCAAGCTGTTCTTCCCCACCGTCCACATCCACGATGGCCAGGTGCATGCCGAAGAGGAATTCGATCACGACCTCTACTGCCAGGTCCGCAAAACCGGACGGTTCGCCATGACCCGCTGGGAAGAAAGCTCGGGACCCGCGCAAAGAACCTGCAACATCGAGCGATCAAGAGGCTTTCTCGCGCAGGGCCAGCACCTGCACCGCCTATCGCTGACCGGAAAACACAAAAACGAGGATATCCTGCTGGAAACCGCCTGAACCAGCCGGGAATCACTCCGTCGGATAGCGGAAATGCCCGACGATCTCGTAGTCGAACAAAACATTCTCCCACTTCACCCCGGCACCTTGGTTGTGGACGATCCAAGGCACGCCCGAACCATCACCCGGGCCCGGAACCACAATCCCAATGTGCGGCTGGCCGTTGGCAAGCGTCCAAACCACGATATCACCAGGAAGGTAGTCGGCAGCATCGCGGCTCAGCCCGATCTCGGAGTTCTGGCGGACAAAGAAACGCTCCAAATTCGGAACCCGGCGGTGATCGATGTTCGTGTCAGGCCCACTCGCACTCCAAAGCTGCGGATAATCGCGGAAATTCGCCTTCATGTCCTCATGCACCAGCTCCTGCAAATCATGCCCGATCTTGCGCAGGCACCGGATCACCACATCGGCGGCAACACCCTTGTTCGCCGGCACATCACCCATCGGATAGGCGAGATTGTCGTAATACGCCGGATCATACGCCACCGCCTCACCCGAGTGGGCCAACGCCGCCGCTGCAAGACGATCTCCGGGTTTCCCTGACTGATTCAGCGTCGTGATCAAAAGCGCCGCCTGCTCGGTCGAAGCCCCGGTCTGGGCCGCCTTCAAAAACGGCATCAACGGCTTGCCAAACCACACCGCCATCCCCACCGCAATCACCAGAATCACCCAACCCCCAAAAAAATTCGGACGCTTCGGCTTTTGCGGACGAGGGCCGATATACTCGATGGTGCTGTAGAAATCGGAACGCTTACGGGACATGGCGGTTCGGAATGCGGAAACTAAAAACAGATACCGCCGGATTTTGCCATGTTTTTCCCTGATTTTTATGATTTTTCCGCAAATTCATCCGAACATCACCAGACCATCAATTTCCCCTAACCAAGAAACCCCGTCAGCGGACTCGTCGCATGCGCCTGCGAGGAAATCTCAGGCAACCCCAACTCAAACGCCTCCCGCCCGGCCTGAACCGCAAGATCGAAAGCCCGGGCCATCCGCACAGGATCGGACGCAATCGCAATCGCCGTGTTGATAAGCACCGCATCCGCACCAAGCTCCATCGCCTCGGCCGCATGACTGGGCGCACCAAGACCGGCATCGACGATCACCGGAACCGTCGCCTGCTCGATGATGATGCGAACCTGATCACGGGTCACCACACCTCGGTTGCTCCCGATCGGCGCTCCGAGCGGCATCACGGTGGCCGTTCCGACCTCCTGAAGCCGCTTCGCAAGCACAGGATCCGCATTAATGTAAGGCAGCACGGTGAACCCTTCCTCCACCAGGATTTCCGCCGCTTTCAGCGTCTCAATCGGATCAGGCAACAAATAGGTCGGATCAGGGTGAATCTCCAGTTTAACCCACTTGGGCAAACCCGCAGCCGCGGCAAGCCGCGCAAGTCGGACGGCTTCCTGCGCATTCATCGCGCCGCTGGTGTTAGGAAGGATCAGGTATTTTTCAGGATCAATGAACTCCAGAATATTGGCATAGGGATCCTTCGCTCCGGAAAGATCCGCGCGGCGCAACGCAACGGTGACGATTTCCGCACCGCTGGCTTCAAGGGCGGCGCGCATCGACTCGTTGGAGGGAAATTTCCCGGTGCCGACAAACAACCGGGAGCGAAAGGTGCGGCCTGCAATAATGAGTGGTGTCATGAAATGTTAGTTGAAAATGAAAGTTCAGAGTTTGAGCTCGGCATCGAGCCAACGCTCGAACGCGGCATGGTCGTGGAGATGGTATTGGAAACAACGAAAACCGAAACGTTCGCCAGTCGCGATGTTTTCGGGGAGATCATCAATGTAAAGGGTCTCCGACGGATTCAAGGTGTATCGGTTGATGGCAAACTGATAGATCTCGGGATGCGGTTTGATGGACTTTGCCTCAAACGACAGAACCGCTTCGTCGAAGAGCGAAAACTCCGGATAGGCCTCAAAAACCCAGGGGCAGTGGATGGAGTTTGTATTGGAAAAAAGAATCAACCGGTGGCCATCCGCACGAAGCCGCCGCACCACCCGCCACATCGGCTCGTTGATCGTGAAAATATGCCGCCAGGCCTGCCGGAATTGGTCCGGAGTCACAGAAGATTCCAACACACCAATGGCCCATTCAATGTATTCCTCCGCAGACACACCGCCGGATTCGAACTCGTCCTTCCGCGCAAGCAACCGGCTCAATCGCTCCTTCGGATCCCGCGTCCCGGGTGGCAATAGCATCGCCAGCGATGGCTCGAAATGAAAATCTAACAAAACACGTCCGATATCGAAAAGAATGGTCATGGCGGTGGGGTCTTGGCAACGGAGTCGAGAATGTAACGCGCCGCCGAAATGGCCCCGGAGGTTCGCCCGTGGCGGAAAAGATTCTGTTTCATCCTGCGCCAACCCGCGGCACGGTCAGCCAGCAGGTCGGCCACCTGGGCGGTGATAAGCGCCGGCGTATCGGCCAATCCTCCGGCACCGAGAATCTCCAACAACTTGAGGTTTCCCTCCTCTTGCCCCGGCACCAGATGATGGATCAACATCGGGCATCGCGCCGCAATCGCCTCATGCACTGTCGCCCCACCGGCCTTGCCAACCACCAGATGATGCTGGTTGAGCAGAACGGGAACCCGCCGAGTCCACCCCATCAGCTTCACCCGGCCGGGATACTCGCGCTGGATCTCCTTCGCACGCTGATGGAGCAATCGCACATTCCGCCCTAACACGATCGTCAGTCGGACCGCTGGCGAAGCATCCAGCAAGGCACGGCTGTGGCTGCTGATCAACTGGCGCTTCGCCGTCGGAAAATAAAGCACCCGAAACGGATCGCACCCGTCGTCCGCCCCCACCGGCTGCAACCGGGAAAAATCCGGATGCACCGGAAATCCCGTATCAACAATCCGCGCGGCAGGCAGACCAAGCCGACTCATCACCTCCCGCGTATGCCGATCCGTCACCAGCCACAACGCATCCGGACATCGCAACCACGTCGCGTTGATCTCGATCGAATCCGTAACCACAGTGAAAACCGGCAATCTCCTCCCGGTTTCACCGAAAATCCGCGTAAGAAAATACGGATACAGCGGATAGGTGCTGACCACCGCATCGGGCCGGAACTCCTCCAACAGCCCGGACAAACAACGCTCGGGCTTTCTCATCAGCCAAGAGGATCGGCTGAAATCAGCCTTGTCGGTGGCCCGATAGATCTTCTCCCAGATCAGCGGAAAATGGTTGGTGACCGCCCGATATCCACGCTGGAGGACATCGGTCAGCCACGGCGATCCTAACAAACACGGGTCGCAAACCCGGGTTTCCGCCCCGGCCGCATCCAGCGCCAACCCTAGATTCCTGGCAGCGCTATTATGCCCCTCGCCGAATGCGGCGGTGATGATGAGCAGTCTCGGTGCGGCTGGCATGGCGGGCGCGGCGGTTTTAATGGCAACAAGGCGTTGCGTCCATGGGCATTTCCGGTTTTCCTACCCACCGATGGCGCGCGAGGAAAAACCGGCTGAACTGAGGGTCGTTGACGAACCCACCGTCCCCGAGGACGAGGTGCATCGCCTCCGCTTGGAGGACGAAATCCCCGTCGTCCGCGTCATGCCGGAACCCGTCGACCTCCGAACCCCCATCGACGCCCGACTCATCGAGCCCTCGCGAAATTTCCACGAAGGCCGCACTCACGAACCTGGAATCGAAGCCCTCATCGAAGCTCCCCCAGTCATCGAATCCACCGAAGAGGACTGGGGAAACGAGCCCACACGCCGCGAACCAATGCCCTGGGGCTGGTTCGTTCTCGTAGGCCTCATCCTTGGTGGCGCGGTAATCTGGTCGGTGTTCCAAATGCAAAAAGGCACGGAAAACTTGGTCGAAGTCAGGCGCGAAGCCATCACCCTGCTGAAAGAGGAAGACCGCGAGCAAAAGGAAGCCTCCGATCTGTTGACCAAAATCGAAACAGTCTCCAAACAGTTCTGCGAAGCGAATCGCATCGAATCTCTACTCCCTCTCATCCGCCATCCCGACCGCGTCGCTACCTTTTTGCAAAACTACTACGCCGATCGGCCGGTCCGGATGGGCACAGTACTAAAACTCACGGATCTGCAGCCCCTCCCAAACCTCGGAACCGGCACCTTCTGGGTGGTCACGCTCGATCTCGACGGTGAACAAAAAAGCCTGCTCGTCGAAACATCGAAAGACGGATCCGTCCGCGTCGACTGGGAATCCGCAGTCGTCTACCAGCCAATCCCATGGGACGAATACGCCTCAAACCGCCCCGGCGGAACCACCTACCCCTTCCGCGTCTACCTCGAGCCGGACAACCTCTTCAGCCATGAATTCTCGGACGAATCCCAATGGGCATGCTTCCGGTTGACCGCCAAGGGCAGCGAGGAAACCCTCTTCGGCTACGCAAAACGCAACAGCCCCGTGACAGCAGAACTCATGGAACTGATCCGCCAATCGGGAGGCCGCAAAGTCGCCTGCCTCCTCCGTCTTGGCCTCCCGAAAGACCTCCGCTCGCACCGCGGAGTCGTCATCGAACGGATCATCAGCCCCCGCTGGATACTCATCGACCCCTCCGATGGCGAGCCTTGATGCCAGCGCCCGGGAATGGGACACTCTCCCCCGTTGACCACTTCCTCCACCACCCCTCCACGCCAAACCGCCGCCCGCTTCTTGCTGGTCGCCGCCGGCGTCTCGCTGTTCTTCGCGTTCCAATTCGCCGTCTCCGTCTGGAAACTCGGAAACCAAACCTCCGGCATGGAAAACAAATTCAGCACGCTCGCACGCGAGCAACACGCCGGATTCATCATCATGGAAAACGTCCGGCTCATCCCGGCCTACCTGCTCCTCATTCTCGCCGCTTCCCTCCTCATCCAACCGCTTCTCTCCCTGCTCGCCCGTCGGCCGAAATGGAACCGCTCTCTAACAATCATCACCCTCGCGCTGATCTGCACCTCCGTGCTCAACAGCTACTTCACCCTGCGCCTCCTCGACACCCGACCCTACTTCCTCAACGAAGCCGCCATGCAACAATGGTCCTTCAAAGCCATGCGGCTCATCCCCACCGCTGCGGAACCCGTCGTCTTCCTCATCCTCTTCAAAATCCTCCCCATCGCCGCCATCCTCTCCGCGGCAACCTGGCACTTCCTCCGCCTCCCACGCAAAGGCCGCATCGCCGCCGGCACCATCGCCCTTCTAACCGTCGCCGCTCTCACCATCACCTCCGGCAAAAAACAATCCGCCTCCTCACCTAACAACCCCAACCAGCCCAACATCCTCATCATCGGCTCCGACTCCCTCCGCGGTGACCGCCTCGGTTGCGCCGGATACCGCCCCGCCCGCTCCGATGGCATGGCCGCCGCCGGCGTCTCACCCACCATCGATGCCCTCGCCGCACGCTCAATCCGCTTCGAACGCTGCTACGCACCCATCGCCTCCACCCTCGAGTCCGGCACCTCGGTGATGACCTCCCAATACCCGCACACCCACGGCATCCGCCAAATGTACCCGGATCGGGAAACCGTCGAATTCGCCCAATCATCCACCACACCCATCGCATCCCTCCTCCGCAAAGCCGGATACCACACCGCCGCCCTCGGCGACTGGTGCGCCAGCTACTACAAACTCATGCCCCTCGGATTCGAAGACATTTCCGTCTCCAGCTTCGACAACTTCAAAATCTACATGAGCCAGGCGGTCATCATGTCCCACTTCGTCATCCCCCTCTACTTCGACAACCCACTCGGCTACCGCATGTTCCCCCAACTCAACGCATTCGCCGAATTCGTCACTCCCGAAGTCGTCACCCGCCGCGTCGAGGAACGCCTCAATGACGCGGCCAAAAAATCCAAACCCTTCTTCTGGCACGTCTTCTACTCCTGCAACCACCTCAAATACCGCAGCCCGGAACCCTACTGCAGCCTCTTCACCGATCCCAACTACAACGGCCCCAACCGCAACGAAGTCAAAATCGACATCGACGCCTTCATCCGCGGAACCGACCTCGCGGCAAAATCCACCGCCCTCCCACCAGCCGAAGTCGCTCAAATCCGCGCCCTCTACGACGGATGCACCCGAAACTTCGACGAACAGGTCAAACGCATCCTCGCCGCCCTAACAGCAACCGGACTCGACAAAAACACCATCGTCATCATCACCGCCGATCACGGAGACGACCTCTACGAACCCGGCGTCACCTTCGGCCACGGCCTCACCTTCGGCGGCGGACTCCAGTCCAATCACATCCCCATGATCATCCACCAACCCGGCACCCCTCCCCGCGTCATCTCCGAACCCATCCGCCTCATCGACCTCATCCCCACCCTCGCCGATCTCACCGGCATTCCCAAACCCTCCAACTGGCAAGGCCTCAGCTTCGCCAAATGGCTCGACCAATCCGAAACCCCAACCCCCCGCCCATTCTAC
>SYAP01000036.1 GCA_005787565.1 Verrucomicrobiaceae bacterium
CCCCCCCTCTAACATCCCCACCGGCCACCCGCTTCGTCACACCCCTCGATGTCGCCAGCAACGACTTCCACGCCTCCTTGCGCGTCGAATTCACATTGAACGCACCCTCCAGAAAAACCAGCGCACCCATCCGCTTCATCGCCTCCTCATGCAAAGCCCCACCATTCAAAACCCGCGCCCTCGCACGCTCCACTCCCACCGCCGGAATCACCCGCGGATTCATCAAACGCGCCTCACGATCCGTCGCCGACCGCTCGAAGAAATCCGTTAGAACCCGCCAGGCCCCGCGCGAATCCTCATACGGAGCACCCCGCGGAATCAGCGTGCCATCATGCAAACTCGAACAAAACCACCCGTCAAACAACGCCACATTCGCCAAATACGCATGATCCATCAGCGGCACCACCGCACCCGTCCCACTGTGATACGCCCCAGCACCCACCACCTCGCCCGGCCGCAAAAACGGCGTCGCAAACGAATTCCCGATCGCTCGCTCCGCCTGCGGTGCCGCATACGTCACCGTCGAAAACGCAATGTCCCCGGACTCGAACTTGAACGCCCCGCCCAACCCATCCGACTGCAACACATCCAATCCCTTCGCCCCACGCTCGGCCGCCTGCCCGAACCGATCCGCAAAACCATTCGCAATCGCGTGCGTCAACGACATCAGCGAAACCGGCGGTGCCACATCCAACTGCCGCGTCGCACACCGCGTCACCCCCGCACCCGCACTGTGCGATCCACCGAAACGCCCCTGATCCTTCGAATTGATGTCGATCAACGGCGAATCATAAGCCAACGGCAACGGATCACACCGCCACAACTCCTGGAACGCAGTCATCTGATCTAACGAAAAATCCCGGAACCGCCGCGTCGTCACCGCGCTGTTCGTCAACAACCGAGGAACATTCGCAACCGCATCCTTCGTCCCAGCCGACGTCTGCTCCACATTCATGTAATGCCCGAAAATCATGAACGGCTTCGGCGTGTTGTATTGCGAAACACGCAACCGCTGCGATGAACGGATCACCGGAAAATAAACCGGATCCGGATTCGTGAACGAATACGATTGCGGCAGC
Organism: Verrucomicrobiaceae bacterium; assembly: GCA_005787565.1. Classification (GTDB taxonomy): domain Bacteria; phylum Verrucomicrobiota; class Verrucomicrobiia; order Verrucomicrobiales; family Akkermansiaceae; genus Luteolibacter. The sequence goes on from SYAP01000036.1 coordinate 1,080, forward strand.
GTGCTGCTGCCCAATGCCAACCCGCCATTCCCTCCCTGGCTCGCCGCACCCGCCGCACGATGCCCGATCCACTTGTTGCAATACGTCCGCGACCCGCTCGTCGGAAGTGCCAACGGATCCGGACTCACGATGAACTCCACCGAATCATTCACCCCCAGATTGTCCGCTCCGAAGTCCGCTACAATCAACGCCTGACGACCCGGCCCCCACCCAGGTGATAAATTCACATTCGGATCCCCAGCCCAGTTCGCAGTACTCGTCTCCTGATCATACCCGAACACCTTGCACTCCCCCGGCTCCAACGTATACCCGGCAGACGCTCCCTTCGCCGCCAAACCCCCAATGTTCCCTCGCAACCACTGGAACGACCGCTGGCCAAACCGGCTCGATGACGAACCCCAATTCCCCCAACTCATCGCATAAGTGTTGTTCCCGATCCCGGACTGCGGACGGTTCACCGTCGCCCCGTCGCTCCCCGTGATCGACCACTGCACCTGAAACGGCACCGCCAGCAACTGCACCGCGAAACTCGCACCCGGCGGCACCACCACCCTCACGTTGTTAGGATTCCACACCTTCACCAGCGCATCCATCTGCATCAACATCCGGAACTTCCCTGGAAACGCCGTCGACGGCTTCGATACAAACGAAAACACAAACTGCACCGACGCGAAAACCGGCTTCGTGTGCGAAAACCAAGGATCCGACAAAGCCCGATGCCTGAAATCCGTCGACGCCGTATTCTCCGCCCCGTCCATCATCCGCAACTCCGGTTGACCACCCCGCCACCGCACTGTCCGATAAACATTCGAATGCACCCACAACTCCTCAAGGTGGATCCCCGGCTGGTTCGTCCGGTCCCCGAACGCGGCTAACAGATCAGCCCCGGCCGAACGGAACCGCGAATCCCCAGTCAACCGCGTTCCTCTAACATCGATCGTGTTCACCGCACCATCCGCCTTGTAAAGCGGCATCCCCGTCACCTGCCGCCGCGGCCGCTGGGCGAAAATCGAAAAATCCAACTTCGGCCGGCCCCGAGTCACATCCACCGCCAGCCCCCGGCTCACCGTCGTCACATCATGAAACAACCCGCCAGCATCGGAATTCTTCAAACCCAACTGCCGCGTTGTTAGATACCGCTTCCTCCCACCCACACCGATCGGCAACTCACCCAAATCCTCAAGCACCCCTCCATTCGGCGTCAGCCCCGCATTCGCCGCCAGCAACTCCTCCGCCCCGCTCATCTTCCCCGGCCGCTCCGCTCCGGAAACCACATGCGCCTTCATCGACTCATCCGCAACCCACCACGCCATCTCCCCCCGCTGGCCACCCTGCCCCACCAGCACACGCGGCACGCTCACCCGCTCATCCGCCAGCGCATCCTTCCCCAACGTCCCCTCACCCACCATCGCCACCTCAGCCGCCCCAGCAGCCGCACTTGCAAACTCCCTAACAGCCGCCCCCGCCGGATCCCCCGCCCCCACCAGCCAATTCACAAACTTCGGATCCGGACGCCTAACAAAACCCCGATCCGCATCCCACGCCTCATACACACCCGTCCACCCCCGGTGCGGCCCGCTCTTCGCCACACCCTGATCCGCCGTCACCGTAACCCGCCCGTCCGGCCCCAACGATCGCTGCAAATCACCCAACGCCATCATCATCGCCAACCGCGCGTTCGCCCGCGCCGTCACCATCGCCGCATCCTGCCCCCCACCCCTGATCACCACCCCGGACAAACCCAGCAACCCAACCGCCAGCAACAACAACAACGCCATCAGCGAAACCGTCACCACCAACGCAAAACCACCACGCCGCACCTCGGCAAAGCGCTGCCAAACAATCGTCTTCACACGGAAATTGGGTTTCTCTCTGGCCATGGGCAGCCTTCGATTCGGGTTTAAATGTTGCATGCATCAAATCACACCTCTTCCTCCCCGCAACCAAATTCACCGCGAAAAACCAAACCCCACCCCACCTTCCAACACCCCGAGATCTTTCCTCGCCACCTCCGCGGGATTTGGCCAACCTCCCGACATGACGAGACGGTCGTTCACCTTGGGTATCATCCTCCCGCTCCTCCTTTGCACCCTCCTACCCACCTCGCTCCACGGTCAGGACGATCCACCACCCCCGGAAAAAAAGGCCCCTCCCCGCACCCTCCGCCTCCTCCCACTCGGCGAGCCCCCACCCTTCCGCCAGGAAATCCGCGACGGCGTCCGCTACGAACTCGAACCCCCTCCCGGCTCCATCCCGCCACGCCTCATCCGCCTCGGCCTCCCGGAAACCGAGGAATCCGCACCGCCTCCCGAGCAGGAACCCACCCGCCTCAACCTCGGCCGCATCGGCGAACCCATGAAAATCCCCGCCGGAAAAAACCCCCTCATCCTCCGCGAAGGCGACTCTCCGGACGATCCCGAAGCCAAACCCTGGCTCCGCATCACTCCGCCGGAAACCGGAAACATCCTCGCCATCATCTGGCGCGACCCCGGCACCACCTGGGCCACCCCTCGCGCCATCACCTTCCCGGAATCCGCCGCCGCATTCCCCGCCGGAAACGTCCGCCTCCTCAACCTCACCCCTGCCGATATCGGCATCCAGCTCAACCAGAAACGCATCCTCCTCAAACCCGGAAAATCCGTCCTCCAGGCCATCCCGCAAGGTGCGGACCTCCCCATCGACGTCTCCTACAACGACGGCACCGGAAACTTCGTCCGCCTCCACTCCAGCAGCGTCCTCCTCAACCCCGGCGAACGCTGCCAGGTCATCATCCACCGCGCAGACAGTGAAAAACCACGCCGCCCCGTCCGCGTTTCCTTCTTCAATGAAATGGCGCCCGTCCCACCGCCACCCGCACCCTGACACAATCGAACAAACCTTCCCCATGAAACCCTTCCTCATCCTCGCCGCCCTCTGCTCCACCCTCAACGCCGCGGATCCCGCACCCCTCGCCAAAGCCACCGCCGAGATGGCAGATGCCGCAAACGCCTTCCTCAAATCCCTCAACGAGGAGCAAACCAAAAAGGCACGCTTCCCCTTCGATTCCGACGAACGCGAAAACTTCCAGTTCGTCCCCAAGGAACGCCAAGGCATCCCCTTCGCCGATCTAACACCCGAACAAAAAAACCTCTCCCGCAAGCTCCTCGCCTCCGGCATGAGCGAAAAAGGCCTCCTCAAGGTCGAGACCATCATCGCCCTCGAAGGCCTCCTCGCCGAAATGGAGAAAAACCCCACCTTCCGCGACAACAAGAAATACTACACCACCATCTTCGGCGATCCCGCTGCGGACACCACCTGGGGCTGGCGCTTCGAAGGCCACCACCTCTCCGTCAACTTCACCCTCATCGCCGGCAAAACCATCTCCGCCACCCCCTCATTCCTCGGCGCAAACCCCGGCGAAGTCCGCGGCGAAACCCTCAAAGGCACCCGCCCCCTCGCCGCCGAGGAAGACCTCGCCCGCACCCTCGCCACCGCCCTCCACGAAGCCTCAAAACCCGTCGTCTACACCGCCAAACCACCCGATGAAATCCTCACCGGCTCCGACCGCAAAATCAAACAGCTCGAACCCGTCGGCATCCTCGCCTCGGACATGACACCCGCTCAGCAGGAAGGACTCCTCAAGCTCATCGCCGAATACGCCAACCGCCACCGCGCCGATGTCGCCGCCGCGGACATGGCCAAAATCAAGGCCGACCTCCCCAACATCCGCTTCGGCTGGGCCGGCGGCCTCAAGAAAGACGAAGCCTACTACTACCGCATCCAGGGCAAATCCTTCCTCATCGAGGCCGCAAACGTCCAAAACAACGCCAACCACATCCACACCGTCTGGCGCGATGCCGAAGGCGACTTCGGCCGCGATGCCCTCGGCGACCACCATCGCCACCACGACCACGATCATTGATCACCGGTCATCCGCCACCGCATCCTCCAACCGCAACCGCGCGATCTCATGGATCTCGCCCAGCGCCGTTGCCACCTCCTCCTCCGCCGAATGACCCAACCGCCGGCGGAAGGCTGTTAGAATCCCCGCGCGGTCCGTTTTCCGCACACAAATGATGAACGGAAACCCGAACCGCTCCCGGTAACGCGTGTTCAAATCCGTGAACTCCGCGAACTCCTCCGCACTCAACCGGTCCAACCCCACACCCGCCTGCTCCGCCTTCGAAAAATCCGTCACCTCCCCCGCAAGCGCCAGCTTGCCCGCCAGATCCGGATGCGCCCGGATCAATTCCATCCGCTCATCTAACAAAGCACCGTCCACCGCCGCCCGCATCTGGTCCGCCATCTGCTTGACACTCCCCCATGGCCTTGATCCCGCCACCCGCTCCATCACCCACCGCGAGTGCTCGTAAATCCCACCGAAGCGCTCCAACAGCGCTGATTTCTCCATCGCATTGACTTCGGAAACGGTCATCATTCCCTGCAATCTCTCATCCCCAACTCCATCTGTCCACCATGGCCACGCTCGCATCCAACCAATACGGCAAATCCAAAGTCCGCTTCCTACGCGTCTCACGCCAACCGGATGGCACCCACCACGTCATCGAAATCGAAGCCGATGTCCTCCTCCGCGGCGATCTCGACGGCTCCTTTCTCACCGACGACAACTCCTCGATCGTCCCCACCGACACGGTGAAAAACACCATCCACCTCCTCGCCCACGACCACCCGGATACCTGCCGCAACCGCTTCGCCCTCGTCATCGGCAACCACTTCCTCACCCACTACGACTGGATCCACGGCGTCACCATCGAACTCCGAGAACGCCCCTGGTCCCGAATGGGAAATCACCCGCACACTTTCTCCCACGACGCCAACGGCACCCCCTTCACCCGCGCCACCTTCAAGCGCGGCGGCGAGACCACCCTCATCAGCGGCATCCGCAAGCACCTCGTCATGAAAACCACCGCCTCCGCCTTCGTCGGCTACCACGTCTGCGAGCGCACCACCCTCCCCCCCACCGAAGACCGCATCCTCGCCACCCGCCTCGCCGCCGAATGGACCCTAACAGACCTGTCGCAGGACTTCGCCAACACCGACAAGATGGTTAGAGAACAACTCCTCCGCATCTTCGCCGACACCTTCAGCCCCTCCGTCCAACGCACCCTCTTCCTCATGGGCGAAGCCGCCCTCGCCGCCGCCCCCGGCATCTCCTCCATCCGCCTCGCCCTCCCCAACGTCCACTTCCTCCCCCTCGACCTCTCAAAAATCGGCCGCCCCGCCCAAACCACCGTCTTCCTCCCCACCGACGAACCCCACGGCCAAATCGAAGCCACCATCACCCGCTGACCCACCTTCACCCAAGAAGCGAACGGCCACGATCCGTTAGACGATATTTCTGCAAGCGGCTGTTGGGTTTTTCCGGGATGGTCATTTCGAGACATCCATTGGCGACGAGTGGCTGGATGTGGCGCTTGTAGTTGAGGTAAGCGTTGGCAAGGCCTGCGGCTTCGAGGAGGCAGGCTTTGGATCGGGGGGAGCCGGAGCAAGCTCTGAGAATCTTGCTGACTTGCTCACTGACTGCCGCACCGACTTGCTCACCGCCTTGGGATTCCCCCACCTCGCTCAAGCTGGCGACTTGGGGTGTGACTGGGTCAGTGACTGGGCCCTCAGGGCTGTCAATGGCCTTGAGATATTCTGCGAAAACGGAAAATCAATCCACAGGTCGTTCGGCTAGTAACCCATAATCAGCGAGGGAATTCCTGTATTCTCGCACGCTCCAAAAATCCGCTGGATGGCTTCGCAGGTGATTGCGGTGGACCTCACGCGATCACACCCTGCACCACGTGCCCGTGCACATCCGTCGGGCGGAAGTCGCGGCCGGAGTAGCGGAACGTCAGTCGCTCGTGATCGAAACCTAACAAATGAAGCATCGTCGCATGCAGGTCGTGCACGTGCACCTTGTCCTGCACCGCCGCGAAGCCGAATTCATCGGTCGCACCATGCACGTGGCCCCCTTTCACGCCGCCACCGGCCATCCAAACGGTGAATCCGTAATGGTTGTGATCCCGGCCCTTCATCACACCCGCATTCGATCCAGCCTGCGGCAGTTCCACCACCGGCGTGCGGCCGAACTCTCCGCCCCACAACACCAGCGTCTCATCAAGCAGCCCGCGCTGTTTCAAATCCGTTAGAAAGGCGCCGATCGCCTGATCGCACTCTCCGGCGAGACGGCGGTGGTCCTCGATGTTGTCATGCGAATCCCACGGTTGCCCGTTGCCATGCCAGAGCTGGATGTAACGCACCCCGCGCTCCAACAAACGCCGCGCCATGATGCACTGCCTCGCGAAGGCCCCCGGTCCGTAAAGTTCGCGGACCGATTCCGGCTCCTTCATCACGTCAAACGCATCGGTCGCCTCGCTCTGCATCCGATAGGCCAGCTCGAAGCTGCGGATGCGCGCCTCCAGTTGCGGATCGTGCGCGTTCGATGCCAGATGATCCTCGTTCAATTTCCGCAACAGCTCCAACTGCGAGGCCTGCCGCGAATCGCGCACAACCGTGTTGCGAAGGTTCTCGATCATCCGATCCACTTCCATGATCGACGAGTCCAGATAGGTCCCTTGGAAACGCCCCGGTAAAAACGACGAGCGCCAGTTTTCCGCACGCTTGATCGGCATCCCGCCCGGGCACAGCGAAACAAACGCCGGCAGGTTCTCATTCTCGCTGCCCAGCCCGTAAGTGACCCACGATCCCATCGATGGCCGCGGCAAACGGCCTTCCCCGCAGTTCATCAACATCAACGAGGGCTCGTGGTTCGGCACATCCGCCGTCATCGAGCGGATCACGCAAAGATCATCCGCATGCCGCGCGGTGTGCTTGAAAAGCTCGCTCACCTCCAGGCCGGACTTGCCATACCGCTCAAACGAAAACGGCGAACGCAACGCCGTGCCGGTGGGCCGCTCGGTCTTCAGACCCTCTAACGGAATCGGCTGACCATGCCGCTCCTGAAGCGATGGCTTCGGATCGAACGTGTCCACCTGCGAGGGTCCGCCATTCATGAAAAGGTGCACCACTCGCTTCGCCTTCGGAGCGAAATGCGGGGTGTTTCCAGCGATCACCGAGCCCGTATAGCCCGCCATCGCCGCCGCACGCTCATTTCCTAACAGCCCGCCCAGCGCCATCGCACCGAAACCCATGCCGCAGCGGCGCAGGAAATCGCGGCGGTCGTGGATGAAGTCGTTTGCGGTGGTCGGGTGGTGCATGGCGGGTCAGTCGATGAATTGAAATTCGTTGGAGGACCAGAGCATCTGGATCAGGTCAGCCCATGGATCGCCGGAAGACGCAACGGGCGGCGGGCTGTCGCTGGTGGGAAATTGCGTGCGCAGATTCGCGACCTCCACCGGCCTCGCGTCAGGCGTTTCACGGCCATCGATGCGGAAGTTCCAGGTGAATCCGCCACAGGTATCACCATGCGGGGCGCGGAGAATGAAATCAATCGTATCGCCCGCCTTCACATCGACCCATGGCCCGTCGACATCGGCCTGGCCCTCCGCTTTCAGCGTGCCGGAGGTCGGTGTTAGAGCAGCGCTGCTGGCGAGATTCCACTCAAGATCCACGCCGCCCTTTTGCGTGCGCTGGACGTTTCCAACCATCCGCGCCTGCCCGGCCCCGAGCGCATGCCAGCGGACGACCAACGCATGTTGCGCGCCCACGTGCCCACCGTTGGCACCTGCATTCAACCAACGGATCGGCGCATTCGCCGGATCGGGACCCGTTTTCCAAACCCCATCGGCAAACAGCGGAAACGGCAGCGGATCGACAATCGCTCCTCCGGTATCCGGCGCATGGCGGATCTGCCAAACACCTGTTAGACGGGGCTGGAAATCGGCGGGATCCAGCCCGGCCATCCAGTCGAGGATCGTCATCGTTTCCTTCTCCGTGGGCGCACGCTGATGAAGTCGCTGATAGAGCCATTCGATGCGCTTGCGTGGCTCGGTGATCGCGGCGAAATCCGGATTCGCCGCCAGTTTCGACGATTGGCGGAGAATCGTCGGCCCATTGAAAAACCACAGCGCCTGCTGCGGCACCGTCGTCTCCGCACGCTTCGGCGCATGGTGATCCGGATGCGGCAGATCGAAGGAAACGAAGGTCGTCGGCAACGCGTAGCGATCCACAAAAGCATACAAGCTGCGGCGGCTGTCGGCGGCTTCGCTATCGAGCGAAATCGAGCGCCCGCCGAGCGATCCCGTGTCGAGCGCACCGGCGGTGAACAGCAACCGGTCGCGCATCGCCTCGAAGTCCGCGCGGCGCAGATTCCATTTCCAAAAGCGCGAGTTGCCCTGATCGATGCGGTCGTTGGATTCCGGACCATCCGCCGCGAGCCGGAACGCGCGCGAGGACAGCAACAGCCGGTGAAGCGCCTTGATCGACCCGCCGGATTCATTGAAGCGGATCGCCAGCGCATCCATCAGCGGCAGCAACGGCGGAGCAAGCTCCTGCGGCCCGAAATCCCCGGGATCCGCCAGCGGCGCGCCGAAATGCCATGCCCAGACGCGGTTGACGAGCACACGGGATGTTAGAGGGTTGGCGGGATCGGCGATTTTTTCCGCGAGCGACAGCCGCGGCGACTTGCCTTCCGGAAAGGTGCCGCCGCCGAGAAAGCTGAGCCACTGGCGCTCGAAGTGCGCTTCCGGCGCACCGGGGTTGCCGCGCTTGTAGGTACGGGCCTGCTGATAGTCACCACGATCCGTTAGACTCATCGCGCGGGGCGGAGAACCCGGATGCTCCGCTTGCAACCGGCTCAACGCACTGCGACGGGCGCGGTTGGCATTTCCATCCTCCACATCCATCACCTCGTGCATGCGATCCACGTTGTAGGACAACGGACATTCGCCGTTTTTCGCTAGCACACCAAGCGGACTGTCCGGCGCGGCACCGATCCATTCGTTGGCAAGGGCATCGCAATGCGGCTTGCGGGCATTCTGATCGCCACCGGCGGCTTGCATGGCGGCGACCCACTCCGCGAGGCGTGGGTTCGCGTTCTCACCCATCGCGGTTTTGCGCAGGAAATCCCGCCAGCGGATGACCGCCTGGGGGCGGAACCGGCCACGCTTGAAGGAATCCGCCGTGGCCTTGCCCATGTCCCAGTTTTCCGCGTGCGCAAGCCATGCGAGATCGAGATAAACCGATAGAGTCTCCGGCTTTTGAAGATGATCCAGAATCACCTGCCGCGCGGCGCGATCCTCCGCCTCCCATTTCGCAATCTCCGCCTGATAGGCCTGATGGGCGGACTCGTCGGCCGGTTTTCCGATGATGGGGCGATCGCCAGGCTCGTTGGTGTTCTCGAGAATCGAATAGATCGAGTAATAATCCTCCATCGTGATCGGATCGGTCTTGTGCTCATGACACCGCGCGCAAGCCACGGTGCTGGAGAGAAATCCGCGGGTGATCACGTCCACGCGATCATCAATCGTCTCCGGTCCCCCACTGCGCGGGCCAACGGTGATGAAACCAAGCGCGGCAAGATCCGGATGGTCCGGGCGATCGACTAACAGGTCCGCCGCGATCTGCATTTGAATGAATCGACCATACGGCAGATCCTCATTAAACGCGCGGATAAGCCAATCCCGATAGGTGTAGGCGAAGGGATAGCGGTTGTCCTGATCGAAATTGTATCCCTGCGTGTCGGCATAACGGGCGACATCCATCCAATGCCGCGCCCAACGCTCGCCGTATGCGGGGCTCGCAAGAAACTCGTCGATCAAGGCCTTCCACGTGGCCTCATCCGGCGTGGCCTCGATTCTCCGGATCTGCTCAGCGGACGGCGGTAGTCCCGTGAGGGTAAATGCGGCACGCTCGATCCACTGACGCGGCGCAGCGAGCGGCGCGGGCTTCAGGCCGGATGCCTTCCACTCCGCAGCCAGCAACGCATCCACCGGATTCTCTTCCTTCGGAGAAAGCTCCGGCAACACCGGCGGCACATAAGCCCAGTGGTCCTCCGCACGGGAAATCCCGGGGAAAATCAGCACCAAACCAACGATGAAACAGGAAACACGCATGAGCCAGAGGCGGAACGATAGCACCGTCCCGTTCCTTTCACATCCGGGAAGATCAGGTTCGGTTCGCGTAAACCCTGACCCTGCAATCCTGGCACCCTAGCCGTCCGCTCAACGCCAGAGTCACCCAACTACAAATCAATTCTGCGACCCAGCCCCCCCGCACAACGACTGCACTCCTCAATGCTCAGCCCCAGAAACAGCCGTTGTCGTCTTCGTCCACCACCGCAAGAAACTCATCGAAAAACACCGCTTCCCGATGTGGCGGATAGGCGTGCCATTTCAGGTCCGCACGCATCCAATAGATTTTCCAGCGGTTCGTGGTGCCAACAAACGTCGCCTTGGCAACCGGCCCCTCGATCTTCTGGCTCTCATTGCCCCAGACCGGACGAATGGAATAGATCACGACGCTTTGCCTCTCGATGCGCCAAGCAAGATCCAGCCTGTCGCGAATCTCCTCGCGCGGTCGGCGCTTTTTCATGAAATCCGCCATGGCGGATTCGATGTCGGTGGTTTGTTGAGCGGTGAAAGCCATGGTGGTCGATCAGTATGCGACTTGGATCGCGTGGTCGAGATTGAAGAGCTAAGGCTCCATCGCGGGCACTGATCCCGCAAACAAAATTGCCGCCCAGCCGTAAAGCCATATCGTCACCCATATGAAAACCACACTCGATCTTCCTGACGATCTTCTCATGGAAGCGAAGACCCTAGCCGCGAGGCGTAAAACCACGCTCAAAGCCGTGGTAGAAAGCGCGTTGCGCCGCGAGATCCGTCCGGCCGCCGAGATCGGAAATCCGGATCCGGAGAAGTTCGAAGTAGGTCCACTGGGTTTTCTGGTGTTGAAGCGCAAGCCCGGTGAGCGGATCGCCTTGGACATGGTGCAAGCCATTCAGAACCAACTCGATGTTGAAGACCTCCAACGGGCCATCCACCCACCGCAGGCATGATCCACCTTTTTGACGTCAACGTCTTGATCGCCCTGTGTGACCCGGCTCATCCGCACGCTTCATCCGCCAGGCAGTTTTTCCAGTCCACGCTCTCGGGAGATGGTTGGGCCACCTGTCCACTCGTGGAAAACGGATTCCTCCGAATCTTTGGCGATCACCGATATCCCGGAGGACCGGGAAACCCTCAAGCGACCCGCCTGATGCTCGATGGTTTGCTGGCCTCCCCCGGGCACCAATTCTGGCCAGACGACCTATCCCTCGCGAATCGCCTCGCATTTCCCACGCTCCCCACATCCAAGCACCTCACCAACCTCTACCTGCTGGGGCTTGCCTTGAAACACGGAGCACGTTTCGCCACCTTCGACCACAGCTTGGGTCCATCCATCCTCCCCGGCGGCCCCGCCGCCTATTTCCCGATCCCGTCTTGATCAAGAAACAGAAGGCAAAAAGCCCGAGGTCTGTGACCCTCTTCCGTTCAGAAATCAAAAAGCATCAACTTGTCCGTCGTAGCCGCGGCAGAGTCGGATCAACAATCCTTCCTCCCCTCATCCACCATGTGCTTTGCGGGCCGCCACGTCCGCGAAAGGTCTTCTCCGAAATCTGGCTCCGCTTCTTCTCCGCACGTTGGCCAAGCTGTCCGGTCGGATCTAGGTCGAGTTCCTTCAGATAGGTTTCGTCGGCCTCGTCCATCTCGTCTTCATCCTCAAGAGTCAGTCCGAGATTCAGGCTGGTCGATGGCTCGGAAGGAAGCAGCTCGGTCGCGCAGCGCATCATTGTACTGGCGGAATGGGAGCGATTGCCGATGGCGATGCCGAGGTGCGCTTCGCGGAGGGGATGTTAACTCGCGAAGCTCGTTCCTGCGGTCGAACCCGGTGCTGCGCAGGAGTTCTCGACCCACCCTTAAACGCCAGACCCCAGCCGCCGATGAACGGCAGCTGGGGTCTGGCGGATCGGCAAGGAGACCTGCCGACTGTGCTGCTTTCTGCGATTTCATAGGCATTGGCGGGTTGACCGGGGTGCCGCAGAGTGTGCGGTCCTGAACGGTCGCTTTCTGTGAAATCCTTGTGGAATCCGGGGATTCTGTCGAGGATCTCGGGTGGATTCGTGGCTCTGCCCGCCCGCCGCCCGATTCCGGGTGTTCCGGGAGTGCAGGCAGAGTTGGCATGAGGCTCGTCCATCTGTCATACTTCTGCCAGATCGGCGAGTCGGATCAAGGTCGTTGTTGCGATTGCAGGATTCCAAGTTCCTTCGCGGCTCCCGATGGCGGCTTGGGAAAGAATATCGGAGCCATCTTCTGGGCGATTTCCCCTCGCGTTACGGCACAGTTCCGAATGGCGAGACAAGCCATTTCTGGAGCTGCGTTGTCTTTGGCCACTTGAGTAAGCCCGCAACTTCTCGGACTCCCTGGTGTTTGATAAACCTCAGCGTATATCCGATTGCCAGGTAGCTAGCTGCAGAGAAGACCTAAATGTTGAGCACAATCCCCAAATCGTTGCTGCTTCGGATTTTCCTGGTGGCTGGACACTTCTTGTTCCTTGCCGTGGCGGGTCACGCGCAATCCCTGCCCGTGCTGCCCGGCCTGACCATCACTGGCAACAACTACACCTACGATGCGCCCGACGGGCAGGTCTCCGGTATCATTCGCATTCCATCCGGCAGCGGACCGTTTCCGGCGGTGCTGATCAGTCATGGCAAAGGCGGCACGGCGTCGAACTTCTCCGATCAGCACGCGCAGACTCTTATGAGCTGGGGCTTTGCCTGCATCGGGCCGTCCTACACGCATGAGGGAACCAATGTGAATCCGAGCGACAACGAGGGCCACTGCCGCGAGAACAGCCGACGGGCACGGCGCAGCATCGAGATCCTCGCGGCGACCCCGGGCGTGGATATCACACGGCTGGCGTTGTTCGGGCACAGCCAGGGATCGTTTGTCACTGGCGGATTGGCGGGTGAAATCACGACGCAGGTCAAAGCGGCGTGCATCAGCGCGGGCGGCACATCAAACACGACGAACACGTCGTTTGCCTCACCGGCGACCCAGGAGGTGCAGGGCATCACGGCACCGTTTCTCATGTTTCACGGCACCGCGGACACTGCGGTGGTGCCCGCGCAGTCGCTGAATCTGCAAAACATCCTCAACGGAAACTCCGTGCCGAACAAACGGCTGCTCTACCAGGGGATCAATCACGAAATCGTGAACAGCAACGTGAAGCGAGCAGACATTCACGCGATCATGCGCGCGTGGTTCACGCATCATGGCGTGCTCTCCTTTGCTGGCAATACGGCACCTGGAATCACTGCCGCAGGCACGGTGGAGGTGACCCATGGCAGCGCGTCCGCGCCGATTCCGATCACCCTTGCCGACACGGAAACCGCAGCATCTTCGCTCGCGCTCAGCGCTTTTACCACCGACGATGTGAGCCTGCCGAACAGCGCGATCGCCTTCGGTGGCAGCGGCGCAAATCGCACGATGACACTCACGCCGCCCGCCGGACAAACCGGCACGGTCGAAGTCGCGCTGGTGGTTCACGACGGACAGCTCAGCGCGGTGACTTACATGACGGTGACAATCGGAAATCCGCCTGCGCCGGTGACGGATCTCCGCCCCGAGGTCTCGTGGATCGCCGATCAACGCACCACGCCGGGCACAGCGGTGAGCAACATCGCCTTCACGGTGAGTGATGTGGAAACGGCCGCCGCATCGCTCACGGTGACAGCGACCTCTTCCAACACCACGCTACTGCCCGTGAGCGGCATCACCTTCGGCGGCAGCGGCGCGAATCGCACCGTGTCGCTCGCGCCAGCATCGGGCCAGAGCGGCTTGAGCACCATCACGCTCACCGTGAGCGACGGCACGAAATCCTGCGCCACCGCCTTCACACTCACCGCCGCGAACGCGGTCGGCGGCAATACCGCACCGACGATCTCCAGCATCGCGTCCGAGGTCATCGCCAGCGGCACAACGTTTGGCCCCGCGCTCTTCGTGACCAAAGACACCGAGCAGGCGGAGAACACGCTCACCGTCACCAGCTCATCATCCAACATCACGCTGGTGCCCGCGGCCAACATCACACTCACCGGCACGACCTACGGCCGCACAGTCAGCGTCACGCCGGCATCAGGTCAAACCGGACGCGCCACCATCACGCTTACCGTTTCCGACGGCACGAATACGTCGAGCTGCGCCTTTGTGCTCGATGTGGTCAGCGGCAATACCTTGCCCTCCATCACTTCGCTGCCCGGCCTGGTGAATGTGGTGATGGGCAGCACGCCGACGCCGGTGAACTTCACCGTCGCGGATGCGGAATCCGCACCGGGCGATCTGCGCGTCACGGCCACATCTTCCAACACCACGCTGCTGCCGAATGCGAACATCAGCCTCGGCGGCAGCGGCGCGAACCGCACGCTCACGCCCGCGAGCGGACAGACTGGCGCGGCGACCGTGACGCTGCTGCTGCGCGATGCCGACCTCACGCGACGCGCGGAGCTGCTCTACATCGTCACCGACAACACGGCGGCAGCGGCGCAGTTCAGCCGGCCGCGCGGTCTTTTCGTGCTTGATAGCGGCGGCGCGACGAACTACACGACGAGCTTTGGCAAAGCGATCTCCCTGCGCGATGCCAACATCCGCAGCCACAGCTTTGTCGATGGCTTCACGCTCCGTATCGCGTGGAATGACGTGGAGAGCAGCACCACGCCCGGCGCGTATGACTTCTTCATCATCCAGAACGCGCTCAACAAGCTGCCCGCAGGCCAGAAACTCTCCCTGATCATCGTGCCGGCCGAGCCGGACTACATCGCCACCACCGCGGGTGTGGAGACCTGGAGCAACGCGGGCACGACGCGCGCCACGCCGTGGGATCCGTATGTGCAGCAGCGTCGTCGTGCCCTGCTCACCGCGATGGGCAGCGTCGTCACGAATGGCATCGCGCTGCGGAATGATCCCCGCCTGGATCTGCTCGATCCGTATTTGCCCGGCGGCTTCACCGGTGTGCGTGATCCCAACTCCACCCCGCTCCGCAACATCATCGGCTACACCCGTCTGAAGATGCTGCAGGCTGTGCAGACCGAGCTGCGTGCCTTTCAGGATGAGTTCCCCGGCAAGTTCGTGCAGATAGGCTTCTGGCCCATCACGGACAATGAAAACGCCAGCTACGGCGGTGTCACTGCCGCCGAGTGGATCAGGCAGCAACTGCTCGCGGAGTTCAACGGCCTCATTCGTCCACGTGTGGGCTTCTTCATGGAAAACCTCGCCGCCATGCGCAATGGGCCGCTGCTCGATCCCTACAGCGCCACCCCCGTCACCGGCTTTGGTAGCGCGTTGTTCAACTCCCGTGATGCGACATGGAATGGTTTTCAAATGCTCGGCAGTTGGACACGGCCCTTCAACGACGGACACGTCACCAACACCACCTACGGCACGCCCAACGACGCCATCGAGTTCGCCTTCAATACTTATCGCGCCGAGTATCACGAGGTTTACATCGGCGACATCGACAACGCCGCCTTCCAGCCTGCGCTGCAACGCTGGCACGACTTCTACGCCAGCGCTGTCACCACCAGCGCGAGCAGTGATGAGGACGGCGACGGCTTCCCGCTCGCATGGGAGCAGCAGTTTGGCCTCAACCCGACCCTCGCGAACAGCCCCAACGACGACAGCGACCGCGACGGCCTTACGCTCCTGCTCGAATACGCCTTCAATCAATCGCCAGCCGCCATGAGCACCGCAGGAATACCCACCAGCACCACCGCCGTGAATCCAGGCGATGGACTGACATATCTGCACTATCACTACCTCCGTCGCATCGATGCCCCGCAACTCACCTACACCGTCGAAGTGAGCGACAGTCTTACCCCATGGCCAAGCGGTGCCGGATTCACTCAAGAAGTCAGCGCCACACCCACCGGCGATGGAGTGACGCAACTCGTCACCGTGCGAATCATCCCAGCAATCACCATGGCGAATCCGCGCCAATTTGTGCGACTGCGAGTGAATGCCAACTGACTTACTCAACATATGAAAAACATGATCTGCCTTCTTACTGCTTTGCTGTTTGTGCCGCTGTCCCCGCTGCACGCTGCGGATGCTCCGGCAAAGCGACCGTTACTGTTGGCGAATTACTATTGCTGGTATCACGACGGGCAGCATCCGATGCGGCCGTTTCTGCACTGGACGTATTCTGCGTCCGAAAACAACGCATTAGCAAAGAAGGCCCAGAAGCCCGGCGAGCCGCCGCCGAACAGCGTCTTTCGTCCGCTCGTTGGTTTCTACGACAGCGCCAGCCCGAAGGTCGCGGAATGGCATGTGCAACTGGCGAAGGCGGCGGGCATTGATGCGTTCCTCGTGGACTGGTGGGACAAGCACAACCAACTCGATCAAAATGTAGATCGCGGTATCGTTGCCGCAGCGGCCAAGCACGGTTTCAAATTCGCCCTGCTCGATGAACGTGCGCAGTATCACGGGAAGCTCGAGGACTATCAGATCATGCTGGCGAGGGCGCTGAAGCGCTACAAAGACCACCCCGCCTATCTTCGGCTCGACGGACGCCCGGCGGTGTATCTCTATCAAGTCGCGGCTGAACCGGGACTTACAGCAAGAGAGTTCCCGCTGCTGAAGAAACACGTCGAAGCGGAGGTCGGTCCGGTCTTTTGGATCGTGGACAAGATCGCCCACGATGCGAAGGCAGCCAAGGCCGGCGACCTTGCCCGCGAGAAGTGCATTCCTGATGATTGGCTCGCCACGCCGGGCGTGGACAGCTTTGCGTTCTACAGCACCTTCTCGAATTTCCGCGCGCACGAGTACGAGGCGCTCGTCGGCAAATACCGCTACCTTACGAAGCTCGCGCAAGACGCCGGAAAGAAGATGCTTCTGCCCGTCCATCCCGGACACGACAACTCCCACTTTGTGGACAACCCCTACGTCATGCCGCGCCGCGAAGGTCAGACCCTGCGCGATTTCCTCCGCGCGGCCACAGACGCGGGCGCCGACTACATCATGATCACAAGCTGGAATGAATGGCCCGAGTCCACGGTGATCGAACCGTCGTCGTCGTGGCCGGATCCGTATCTCTACTTGAGGATCATTGCGGATTGGAAAGGCACGAAGTTCGCCGCACCACCACTTCCGCCATCGCCCGTTGAATCGCAACCGACTAAGACAAAGAAGAAAATTTCGAAACCATGAAACACCACATCGCCCGCTTCACCGCCCTGCTGCTCGCGCCGCTGGCCACGCTGCACGCGCAACAAGCGCCACGCTGGGTGCTGCCGGAGGTTGATGCGCCGCGGGTTCAGCGCGTGCTCTTGGAAAGCAAGGCGGCGGGTCGTCAGGTGAGTTTTCATGTCTTCAAGCCGGAAATCTACGCGTCGGAGAAGGATCGGCGCTTTCCCGTGCTCTACTGGCTGCATGGCACCGGGGGCGGACTGGCGGGCATTCCGCGGCTTTCCGAGTTCTTCGACCGCGCGATGCGGGAAGGAAAGATCCCGCCCATGCTCGTGGTCTTTCCCAATGGGCTGGCCGGAAGCATGTGGTGTGACTCAAAGGACGGCGCCGCGCCCATCGAAACCGTGGTCATCAAGGAACTCATCCCGCATGTGGATGCCACGTTTCGCACGATCGCCGCACGCGAGGGCCGCATCATCGAGGGCTTCAGCATGGGCGGGTTTGGCGCGGCGAGACTGGGATTCAAGTATCCGCAACTCTTCGGAGCAGTCTCCATTCTCGCGGGTGGTCCGCTGGGCCTGGATTTTGCAGGTCCACGCGCCACCGCAAATCCTGCCGAGCGCGCACGCATCCTGAAAGGAGTCTTCGGTGACGACTTGGATTACTACCGGGCCCAGCATCCGAATACCATCGCCGAACAGAAGGCGGACGCGGTGCGTGGCAAAGGGATCGTGCGCATCGTGGTCGGTTCGCTCGATAGTTCCGTCCCGCTGAATCGCGCCTATTCCGAGCATCTATCCAAGCTCAAAATCGACCGCACCTTCTCCATCGTGCCGGAGGCAGGCCACGACACGCTCGCGCTGCTCCAAGGCCTAGGTGAGACGAACTGGGAGTTTTACCAAAAGGCTTTTGCAAGTTTCGCAAAGCAAGCCACAGCCGCCAGACCATGGATCCTTCCGGAGCCGGATGCGCCGCGCATGCAGCGTTTGCTCTTCGACAGCAACGCGGCTGGCGGTAATGTCAGTTGCTACGTCTTCACACCGCAGCTCTATGACGCGGAGCCGGAGCGTCGTTTCCCCGTGCTCTACTGGCTGCACGGCAGCGGCGGCAGTTCACCCGACTCCGCCACCCAGGTGGCACGGCGATTCAGTGAGGCCATGCGTGCCGGAAAGACCCCCCCGATGATCCTGGTCTTTCCCAATGGCCTGCCGAGGGGCATGTGGTGCGATTGGAAGGATGGCAGCGTGAAGTTGGAAACGATGTTCATCGAGGAACTCATGCCGCACATTGATGGCACCTTCCGCACGCTGGCGAAACGCGAGGGTCGCATCATCGAGGGCTTCAGCATGGGCGGCTACGGCGCGGCGCGGCTGGGCTTCAAGCATCCACATCTCTTCGCCGCCGTGTCGCTGCTCGGAGCAGGGCCTCTCCAGGCAGAGCTCACCGAAACGCCGCGAGCCGGGCCTGGCGAGCGGGAGCGCCTGCTGAACACCGTGTATGGCGGCGACATGGCCTATTTCCGCAAGTTGAGCCCATGGCGCATCGTCGAGCAAAACGCCGAAAAGCTCCGCACCAGCCTGATCATCCGCCAAGTCGTCGGCGACCGCGATGAGACCCTGAGCGCTAATCGCGAATTCAAGCAGCATCTCGACGCATTGAAGATTCCCCACAGCTACCGTCAACTGCCCGGCATCCCGCACAACCCAAACCTCGTGCTCAACACGCTCGGCGAGGACAACTGGGAGTTCTATCGTTCTGCTCTTTCCCCCAACACATCCATTCGCCCTCCCATCAAACCATGAATGCTCTGTTTCGTTTCACGGTGCAGCTCGTTGTAGCCGCGTTTCTTGCCCCGCTACCACGCGCCAAGGCGGCGACCTTTGCAGATGAGGTGGCACGGCTCGCCACGCCACTTGTGGACGCCTCGGGGCTGACGCCCACACGGGCGGTTGGACTGGTGGTTGTGGTGGTCACGGACCAGGGCACGCGGACGTTTGGCTTCGGCGCGCGCAGCGCGGGCGGCGTGACACCGCCGGATGGCGACACGTTTTTTCAGCTCGGCTCGATCTCGAAGACGTTCACCGGCTTGTTGCTTGCCGCGCAGATTGAGAGCTCTGGCGGCACATTGCTCCCGAGCACACCGGTCAATGCGCTTCTTGCCCCCGACCTGCGGATGCCAGGCTTCGGCACTCAACAGGTGACCGTGGCGCAACTCGCCACGCATTACGGCGGCCTGCCACAGTTTCCGAACAACATGACCGGTCCGGCATTTTATCCCGCGCAAGGCTACACGCGCGCGCAGCTCGCCACCTATCTCTCAGGCTTCACGCTTAGCGCGGCGCCGGGAACAGACTATGAGTATTCCAACACCAGCTCCGGCCTGCTCGCGCTTGCGCTTGGCGATCGCGCCGGCCTCGTACCGTATTCCGCGCTGCTCTCAGCGCAGCTCACCGGCCCGCTCGGCATGAGCGACACAGGGCTGAACGAGGCTCCATTCACCAATGGCATCACCACGCGCCTCGCCCAGGGCTACCGCAGCACCGGCACCGCGCTGGTGCCCATGGCGCTTTCGGATATGGGCGTGCTCGAAGGTGCGGGAGAGATCATCTCGACCGGCAACGACATGGCGAAATTCCTGCGCGTGCTGGCTGGCCTCGCGCCGTTCCCGGTGGCCGGCGCGGTCGAGCGCACCGTCGCGCCACGCGCACCCGGCACGACGGGCACGATGACGGGCTACGGGCTCGACATCTACACCCTGACCAGCGGCGTGCAGCAGTGGGAAAAGGCGGGGCTGGTCGCGGGCTACTCGGCCTATTTCGCTTTTCGCCGCCAGCCGGGGACGGCCGTGGCAGTGCTTTCCAATCGCTCGCAGCATGTGGCGGCCGTGGTGCCTGTGGTGCGGGAGATTTTGAACCTGCTCACGCCGCCCAACTTGAGCGTCGCGCCGATCGCTCCCAGCTCAATGCGGGTGACTTTCCCGGCTGCGGCACGGCTTTCCTACGAGGTGCAAACATCTCCGGACCTCAGTGACTGGACCCCGTTCACGACCGTGACCAACACAGCCGAGACGTCAGCCACGCTGACCTTCGATGTCCCAATGACGCCACCGAGCAAGTTCGTGCGGCTCCGCTACTGATCTCAAACCCGACTCGTCCCAACGGTTGCTCCTGCCTCCGCGCGAATCGACTCAATCACGACATGAAGTGTTTCATCCACTACCGCTGCATCCTTTTTGCATCTGCGATTCTACTCCAAGGTGGCCCATCCAACGCCCTGCTTATCGTCTCCAAGGACCATGGGCCGGAACTCGGCTGCTACGGCGATCCCTATGTCTGCACGCTAAATCTCAATCAACACGCCCGGAGCCCCCTCGGCCGCGCCTGCTGAACACCGTGTATGGCGGAGACATGGCCTATCTCCGCGAGCTGAGCCCATGACGCATCGTGGAGTAAAACGCCGAAAAGCTCCGCACCAGCCGGATCATCCGCCAAGCCGTCGGCGACCGCGACGAGACGCTGACCGCCAATCGCGAGTTCAAGCGGCAGCTCGACGCGCTGAAGATCCCTCACAGCTACCGGGAACTGCCCAACATCCCGCGCGACCCGAACTTCGTGCTCAACACGCTCGGCGGGGAAAACTGGGGCTTTTACCTGCAGGCGCTCGACCAGACTCTGACCAATTGTCGCTGGGAATCTGGAAAACCCGTGGAATCAGGCAATCGTCCTGCCCGGCGGGTGAGGCTGGGCTTCCACCCCCGAATCCGCGACAGAGAATGTGGTGATTTCCAAGGAGGTTCCAAGTTTTCGACCCTGCAGGACGGTCAACCATGCGGCACCGAGAAGAACCATAATCAAATCATACCCCATGAATTCGCACAAAGACACAAAATCATTCGTGAAAGACTAGCAGTTCCTCTTTCTGAAAAGCGGCGGGATCCGGCGAGAAGTGTTGGGAAGTGGCGGACAGGGAGGGATTCGAACCCTCGGTACTATTTCTAGCACACACGCTTTCCAAGCGTGCTCATTCGACCACTCTGACACCTGCCCTGTGGTTGGGGGGCGAGACGCTAGGGATGGGAACGGGGGTTGGCAATGCTGATTTTAGGGATTTTCGACACGGGCGAGAATCCAGAGGAAATCGGAGAGGCGATTGAAGAAGAGTCGGATGATTTCGGGGACGGGTTCGCCGGATTCGTGGAGGGCGAGGACGGCGCGTTCGGCGCGGCGGGCGACGGTGCGCGAGAGGTCGAGGCCGGCGCGGGCGAGGGACCCTTCGGCACCGGGGGTGGCCCAGTGGGTGAAGCGGACGCCACGGGCTTCGTGGGCTTTTGCGGTTTCGACGAGCCAGTCGAGATCGGCCTGGGTGAGGGCCTGATAGTTTTTTTCCGCGTAGCGGGGTGCGTCTTCGGGGAGGCAGGCGAGTTCACCCATGAGGCCGATGAGGCGGTGCTGGAGGGCGTCGATGAGCGAGATGAAGGCGGCATCGGTGGTGGCGGCGCGGGCGAGGCCGAGGGTGGCGTTGAGTTCGTCGACGGCACCAAGGGCTTCGACGCGGAGGGAGGTTTTGGCGATGCGGCGGTTGAAGAGGAGGTCGGTGTCTCCCGAGTCGCCGCGGCCAGTGATGATGCTCATGGGGTGCAGTCTAACGATGAATTCCGGGCTGTCCATTCCGGGGCGTGGCAGGCATGCTGGGCGGGTGATGAAGTTGGCGAAACTGGGCGAGGGACCGGAGATTTTCCACACGATCCAGGGTGAGGGGGTGAGCGCGGGGTTGGCGGCGGTGTTTGTGCGGGCTTCGCGCTGCAATCTCCACTGCCGGTGGTGCGATACGGATCACACGTGGAATTTCGAGGGAACACCGTGGCTGCATGAAAAGGACGGGACGCCGGGGTATGCGAAGTTCCGGAAGACCGATGTGACGTTTGAGATCGAACCGGCGGAGGTGGCGCGGCGGGTGCTGGCGTTTTCGTGCGGGCGGGTGGTGCTCACGGGGGGCGAGCCGTTGTTGCAGGAGAAGGGTTTTCTGGAGGTTGTCCGATCGGTTAGGGAGGTGAGGCCGGAGACAGTGTTCGAGGTGGAGACGAACGGGACACGGCGGCCATCGGATGATTTTCTAACGGCGGTGGATCAGTTCAATGTCTCACCGAAGCTGGCGAGCTCGGGGATGGCGGAGGCGCTGCGGGTGCATGTGGATGTGCTGCGGCATTTCGCGGAGAGCGGGAAAGCGTGGTTCAAGTTCGTGGTGGCGGGCGAGGGAGATCTGCTAGAGATCGCGGATCTGTGTGAGGGTGCCGGGATTTCGCGCGAGTGGGTGCTCCTGATGCCGGAGGGGCGCACCGCGGCGGAGCTGGATCGGCACGGGCCATGGCTGGCGGAGGTTTGCCGCGATGGTGGGTTCCGGTTTTGCGACCGCCTGCATGTCCGCCTGTGGGGCGACAAGCGCGGGGTGTGATAAACTCAGTGGCCTTGGGGCTTTTCAGGCGGACGCCACTCGCGGCGGGTGCGTGAGCGGACGGAGAAGACGATGGGAACGCCGGGTGCGGGGTGGGCGGCGCGGAACTGGTTCGTCAGATAGGCCTCGTAGCTGTTAGGCATCAGGCGCTTGTCGTTGACGAAGAGGATCAGCGTGGGGACCGGGATGAGCGTGTGGTGCGGATCCATGGCGGAGGCCGCGTAGTAGAGCTTGAGGCGGCGGCCGAGCTTGCGGTCGATGGGCGGCGGATTTGCCTCGATGGCGGCCTGGAGGATGCGGTTGAGCTGGCCGGTGGTGGGGACTTTCTGCGAGCTTTTGCGGATTTTGATGGCCTCGCGCATGACGTTGTCCACGCCTTGGCCGAGCTTGGCGGAGCAGGTGACGAAGGGTGCGTAGGAGAGGAAGAACAGCTCGCGGCGGACGTGGTCGGAAGCGGCGGCAAGGCGCTCCTTCTGCTGACTGTTAGTCTGATAGAGATCGAATTTGTTGAGCACAATGAGGCAGGGCTTTTTCTCCTCAAGGATGAGCTGGGCGATCTTGCGGTCCTGGGCGCTGACACCGGCGGAGAGGTCGATGACGAGGACGCAGAGATCGGAGCGGCGGATGGCCTTTTCGCTGCGCATGGCGGAGAAGACCTCGACGGAGTTGTCGCGTTTGCCACGTGGACGGAGTCCGGCGGTGTCGATGAGGGTGAATTTCTCGCCGCCGAAGGTGCAGGGCATGTCCACAGCATCGCGGGTGGTACCGGCAATGTCGGAAACGATGGTGCGCTCGTCCTTGAGCAGGGCATTGACGAGTGAGGATTTCCCGGCATTGGGACGGCCGATGATGGCGAGGCGGATGCCGTCGTTTTGTTGGACCTCGACGGCGGCATCGACCTCGGTGGCGAGCGGGGCGATGACTTCATCGATGGCGTCGCAGAGGTTGCCGAAGTTGCGGCCGTGCTCGGCGGAAACGAAGATGGAGGATTTGAACCCGAGGCGCGTGAAATCGGAGAACGCGGATTCGTGCTTCGGGTCGTCGACCTTGTTGATGACTAACAGAACCGGCGGCTTGGCCTTGCGGAGTTTTTGCGCAAGGGCCTGATCGGTGGCGGTGAGGCCGTCATGGGCATCGACGACGAAGAGGATGAGGTCGGCGGTGTCCATGGCGATATCGGCCTCGATGGTGACCTGGGAGTCGAAGCCATCGTCGATGTTTCCGCCAATGCCGCCGGTGTCGATGAGGGTGCAGGGGGTTGCGGTGGCTTTCGAAGGCGCGGAAATGCGGTCGCGGGTGACGCCCGGTTGGTCGAGGACGATGGAGATTTTCCGTCCGGCAAGGCGGTTGAAGAGTGCGGATTTCCCGACATTCGGGCGTCCGACGATGGCAACGGTGGGCATGCGTGGCATGAAACGGTGGAATTGCGCGGGCCGCAAGCGCGGAGGCGTGCGGGAATTTCCGGCGATCATTCCCCTTGCCATGGGCGGTGGGCTCGCTTTCCTGCTGGGAAACCGCGAACCAACCGAGAGCGAGACCGCCGCCATCACGACGACCACGACATTTCCGGATTTGCATGCGCTCGGCCGATTTCCGACCGAGGCCGCGGCGCATGAGCATGCGTTGGTGGCGTTGGCGCTGGGGGAAGCGTGCTGGGTGATGGGGCCAGAGGAGGACGGTGCGTTCCGGTTGTTGGCGGAGCCGGAGCCTGCGCCGAGGATTGCGGCGGAGTTGGATGCCTACATCGCGGAACAGCCGGTGCAGGTTCCTCTGCAGCCTATACCGGAGCCGGAGGTGTTTCCGCTGCGGCCGATGTGGTGTGTGGTGTGGGTGGCGAGCTTGGTGGCAGCGTTCCGCTGGCAGATGATGGATCAGGGAGTGGCGGATCGCGGGGTTTCATCGAGTGTGGATTTGTTGCTGCGGCACGAGTGGTGGCGGCCGTTCACCGCGCTGTTTCTGCATGCGGACCTGATCCATTTGTTAGGAAATGTGGTGACCGGCTGTGTTTTCGGACTGCTGGTATCGAGAACGGTCGGGGCGTTGCGCGGGTGGATGTTGATCCTAGCGGCGGGGGCTTTTGGCAATTTGGCGACTTCACTGGTGGCGTGGCCTGAGGAGTTCCGGTCGCTGGGAGCATCGACGGCGGTGTTCGGCGCGCTGGGAATTCTATCAGGGCACGGTTTGGGTTGGGCGCTGCGCTTTCGGCACCGCCTTCCGATGTCGCGGGTGATCGCCCCGCTGGCGGCGGGGGTGATTCTGTTAGGATTTCTCGGTGGTGGTGGTGGCAACACACAGACGGACGTGCTTGGCCACTGCAACGGATTTGCCGCAGGGGTGGTGTTAGGCGCGATGACGGCTTGGCGGGACCAACGGAGGGCCTGAGGTCACTTGGTGAGGACCGGGGTGGAGGCGGCTTCGTGTTGTTCTTCGGCGGCTTCAAGTTCGGCGCGTTCCTTGGCGATGACGCGGACGAGCTTGGTTGCGGTTTCGTCCCACTTTTCGAGAAGCTCCTTGGCTCTTGGGCTGCCGGTGCGATCGAGGTGCGCAATCATGAGCCCTTTCGCTTCGGCAAGGTCCTGCACGCGGCGGACCGGGAGTGCGACGACCATTTCGGAGTTCACGCGGGAGAAAAACTTTCCATCGACGTCATAGACGTAGGCGGTTCCGCCGGACATGCCTGCGCCGAAGTTTTTCCCGGTTTTGCCGAGGATGACGATGGTGCCGTTGGTCATGTACTCGCAGCCGTGGTCTCCGACGCCTTCGACGACGGCGGTGGCTCCGGAGTTGCGGACGGCGAAGCGTTCGCCGGCGCGGCCATTGGCGTAGAGGGCACCGCCGGTGGCTCCGTAGAGGCAGGTATTGCCGCAGATGGAGTTGGTGGCGGCCTCGAATTTCGCGGAGTCGGATACGCGGATGATGATTTCACCGGCGGC
>SYAP01000037.1 GCA_005787565.1 Verrucomicrobiaceae bacterium
CATCAGGTCCGCCGCATGTTCGCCGCCGCGGGAAACCACGTCACCTCCCTCAAACGCATCTCCATCGGCGGACTCACCCTGCCAGAAGACCTCGAAGAAGGCGATTGGCGCATTCTAACGGAAACCGATCTCCAACAATTGTTAGGTCAACCTCCGTCTCCCTCCTCCACCCCCGGCGGCGTCCCGTAGCCCACCAGCTTCGACTTCGACTCCGCCTTCGGCACGCGGAAATCATACAACCCATAGCCGTTCGCCTTCGTGCCCCGGTAACTCCGCCCGTCCGTCGAGTTGATCATCACCGCGCGCCCGTCCTTCTTCTCCTTCCCCAGATACATCGCCACATGATGGATCCGCTTCGTCACCCCGTCCGCCTCCGCCCAGAACAACAAATCCCCCGGCTTCAACTCCGCCAGCGACGCATCACCCACATCCTTCGCCTCCGCGGAAACCTCCCTCAGCCGCCCATGCTTCTTCAACCACTCCCACTGCCCCGCCGAACTCCGCGGCGGCTTCAACCCAGCCTTCTCCATCACGAAAACCATCGCCCCCGAACAATCAAACCCACCCCGCGCCGGATCCTCGCTCCCATCCACATGCTTCAACCACGGCGATTCATTCCCCACCACCACCACACCATCCCGCCCCACACTTTCCCCTCCGTCAGGGTTTTCCGCATTGCCGGAGATTCACAAATTTCTTTCGATTTCCCCAGGCAACCGCAGACCTCATCGCGGCCAGCCTCTTCTCCATCTCACCCCCACCCACCGTGCCCGCTCCTCTCAGAATCATCATCGCCTGTGGCGGCACCGGCGGCCACCTCTTCCCCGGCATCGCCGTCGCCGAGTCCCTCCGCACCCAAGGCCACGAAGTCCTCCTCCTCGTCTCCGAGAAAAAAGTCGATGCCGAAGCCTCCGCAAAATACTCCCACCTGAAATTCCAAACCGTCCCCGCCGTCGCCAAACCCGCGACCCTCTCCCCCAAAATGCTCCCATTCCTCTGGCGGCTCTGGGGCTCCATCCGCCGCTGCAAATCCATCATCCAATCCTTCAACGCCGACGCCGTCCTCGGCATGGGCGGCTTCACCTCGCTCCCTCCCGTCTACGCCGCCCACAAACTCGGACTCAAAACCTTCATCCACGACTCCAACGCCCGACCCGGCCGCGCCAACGTGATGACCTCCCGCTTCTGCACCAAAGTCTTCCTCGGCCTCGATCCCGCCAAAACCTTCTTCCCCGGCCGCCAAACCCAACTCACCGGCACCCCCGCACGCCCGGAAATCCTCAACCTCCCCACCCGCGAAGCCGCCGCCGAACGCTTCGGCCTCGACCCCGCCAAACCCACCATCCTCGTCACCGGCGGCAGCCAGGGCGCTCGCCGACTCAACGAACTCGCCGCACAAGCCGCCGCCAACCTCCCCGAAAACACCCAGGTCCTCCACATCGCCGGCGCATCCGACTTCGAACGCGTCCGCGAAATCACCACCGCCCGCCCCAACTACCACGTCATCGGCTTCTGCGACCAAATGCCCTCCGCCTACGCCTCCGCGGACCTCGTCATCGCCCGCTCCGGCGCATCCAGCCTAACAGAAATCGCCCTCGCCGCACTCCCATCCATCCTCGTCCCCTACCCCTACGCCGCAGACGACCACCAAACCCGCAACGCCGAAGTCTTCTCCAACGCCAACGCCGCCACCCTCATCCAGGAAAAAGACCTCAGCGCCCAAAAACTCGCCCAACTCGCCACCGAAATCCTCTCCGACCTCCCCCGCCACCACCGCATGTCCCAAGCCGCCCGCTCCCTCGCCATCCCAGACGCCGCCGACCGCGTCCGCGACTCCATCCTCTCCACCATCACCCCGATCTAACAAACCGCTCGGCTGGCACGCCACCCACGACCCCCCTGCCAACAAAACCGGAAGCCGCCCCCAAAGACCTCATCGAAGCGGACACCACAAGCCAAGCCGCCCCCTCTAACAAAATCCCACCACCCCACCCCCCTCCGCAATCTTTTGGATTTCCACACGCCATGCCGGGGTCTTTCATCACGCCCGCGTCCGCGACTCCACCCTCTCCACTTTCCCCACCGCATGACCGATCTCACCTCACGCCTCACCGACCGCACCCAGCCCCTTCACGTCCACCTCATCGGCGTCGCCGGTTCCGGCATGAGCGGCCTCGCCCTCCTCCTCCTCGGCATGGGCCACAAAGTCAGCGGATCCGACAAAGTCACCACCGCGGAAACCGAGCGCATGCAAAGCATCGGCCTCCAGTTCTCCTGCCCGCAAACCGCATCCTCCACCGAAGGCGCGGACCTCGTCGTCTACTCCTCCGCCATCCGCCCGGAAAACCCCGCCTACGCCGCCGCCGCCAAAGCCGGCATCCCCCTCCTCCGCCGCGCCGAATGCCTCGCCGCCATCCTCCACACCCGCAAAGGCATCATCATCTCCGGCACCCACGGCAAAACCACCACCTCATCCATGACCGCCCACCTCCTCCGCGAGGCCGGCCTCAAACCCTCCCACTACGTCGGCGCCGAAATCCCCATCCTCGGCGCAAACGCCCACTGGTCCGAACAAGGCGACGCCATGGTCGCCGAAGGCGATGAAAGCGATGGCACCCTCGCCCTCTATCAGCCACAACACTCCGTCATCCTCAACATCGAAGCCGAACACCTCGACTTCTATCGCGACCTCGACCACATCAAACAAATCTTCTCCACCCTCGCCGACCAGACCTCCGGAAACATCATCTACTGCGCCGAAGACCCCGTCGCCTCCGAAGTCTGCGCCCACCGCCCCAACGCCCTCTCCTACGGCTGGGAAAACGAAGACCACCCCGCCAACTACACCGCCACCGACATCCGCGACCTCAAAGGCTCCTCCGCCTTCACCGTCTGCAAAAACGGCACCCCACTCGGCGATATCGAACTCGGCATCCCCGGCAACCACAACATCCTCAACGCCCTCGCCGCCATCGCCATCGCGGACATCTCCGGTGCCGAATTCCACCACATCGCCCGCGCCCTCTCCTCCTTCGCCGGTGCCAAACGACGCTTCGAAACCAAATACCTCTCCCCAGCCCTCCGCATCGTCGACGACTACGGCCACCACCCCTCCGAACTCGCCGCCACCCTCCAAACCGCACGCTCCCTCAAACCCTCACGCGTCGTCGTCCTCTTCCAACCCCACCGCTACACCCGCACCCAGGCCCTCGCCGACGACTTCGGAAAAGTCCTCCAAGCCGCCGACCGCGTCTTCATCACCGACGTCTACCCCGCCTCCGAACCACCCATCCCCGGCATCACCGGCAACACCCTCGTCGAAGCCATGGCCGCCCACGGCCACATCCCCGCCACCTACCTCCCCGATCTCGCCACCGCACACCACGCCGTCGGCAACGCCCTCGAACCCGGCGACCTCCTCATCACCCTCGGCGCAGGAAACGTCCACGAAGCCGGCACTCGCCTCGCCGCCGACTTCAAAACCCTCGAGGAAATGAAAGCCCTCATGCCACCCGGCGAGATCGACGGCAAACTCTACGAACCCATGAAACGCCACACCACCATGCTCGTCGGTGGCCCCGCACAATTCTGGCTCGAACCCCACTCCTTCTACGCCTTCGCCTTCCTCGTCGACTACTGCCGCCAACGCGGCCTCCCCATCCGCGTCGTCGGCCGCGGCTCCAACCTCCTCGTCCGCGATGGCGGCATCCGCGGCGCCGTCATCCACCCCACCGGCGGCGTCTTCTCCGAAGTCTCCGTCGACGCCAAAGGCCACGTCACCGCCGGCGCAGGCGTCCGCCTCAAAAAACTCGCCTCCCTCGCCGGTGCCAGCGGCATCGGCGGCTTCGAATGGATGGAAGGCATCCCCGGAAACGTCGGCGGCGCACTCCGCATGAACGCCGGCGCCATGGGCATCGAAACCTTCGACCAGGTCGTCCGCGTCACCTTCCTCGACGAAGACGGCGTCATCCGCACCCGCGAACGCGAAGAAATCCTCGCCGAATACCGCAACGTCCAGGAACTCCGCCGCAACTTCGCCCTCCAAGCCGTCTTCAAAGGCAAAAACGACAAACCCGAAAACATCAAAGCCCGCTGGGACGCCTCACGCGAAAAACGCAAAACCTCCCAACCCGTCGCCGCCTCCGCCGGCTGCACCTTCAAAAACCCCGAATACCTCCCCGCCGGCCGCCTCATCGACTCCCTCGGCCTCAAAGGCACCACCCACGGCCAAGCCGCCGTCTCCGACATCCACGGCAACTTCATCACCAACCTCGGCGGCGCAACCGCACGCGACGTCCTCGACCTCATCGAATCCATCCAACAAAAAGCCAAATCCGAACGCCGCGTCGACCTCGAAACCGAAATCAAAATCCTCGGCGAAGACCTCCCCACCTTCTGAAATAAGTCCTATAGGTCCTATAAGTCCTTTCTCTCACACCCCTCGACCCCATGCTCCACTCCACCAAAATCGCCGTCCTCATGGGCGGACCCGGCTCCGAACGCCAAGTCTCCATCGCCTCCGGAACCGCCGTCCTCAAAGCCCTCCAATCCCTCGGCTACCAAGCCTTCCCCGTCGATGTCACCGGCACCACCATCGACCTCCCACCCGGCACCGGCCTCGCCTACAACCTCATCCACGGCACCTTCGGCGAAGACGGCCAACTCCAGGAAATCCTCGAACAACAAGCCATCCCCTACACCGGCGCACGCTCCGCATCCTCACGCATCGCCTTCGATAAAAACCTCGCCAAAGACCGCTTCACCGCCGCCGACGTACCCACCCCGCGCGCCGAAATCCTCGACGTCTCAAACGGCCCAAAACTCCCCTCCATCCCCGTCCCCTTCGTCGTCAAACCCCCGCGCGAAGGCTCATCCGTCGGCGTCACCATCGTCCGCGATCCCGCCCTCGCCGCCGCCGCCATCGCGGACGCCGCCAAATACTCCACCGACCTCCTCATCGAGGAATTCATCGAAGGCAAGGAACTCACCGTCGCCATCCTCGACGACACCGCCCTCCCCATCGTCCACATCGCCCCTCGCGATGGCTTCTACGACATGGCCAACAAATACCCATGGCTCGGCGGCGGCGGCGCAGGCAGCGACTACCACTGCCCCGCAGACCTCGATCCCGCCACCACCGCCGCCGTCCAAGCCGCCGCCCTCGCCGCCCACCGCTCCCTCGGCATCGAAGTCTACTCCCGCGTCGACGTCCTGTTAGACGCCCAAAACCGCCCCTTCGTCCTCGAAGCCAACACCATCCCCGGCATGACCGAAACCTCCCTCCTCCCCAAAGCCGCCGCCGCCGCCGGAATCCCCTTCCCCCAACTCTGCCAAAAAATCGCCGAACTCTCCCTCACCCTCTAACAATGTGTCCCGACCGTCCCGGTCGGCAACCCGCTACCATCCTTGACGCCGCGCCCCGTGTGATACAAATTCGTCTCACCATGAAATCGGCATCCATCCGCGACCTCCGCAACGCCTTCCCCACCGTCGCACGGTGGATCGATGAAGGGGAAAGCGTCGAAATCACCCGCGCGGGCAAGCCATTCGCCCGTCTCGAACCGATCAAACCGGAACCCTCGCTCCATCGGATCATGCCGGACTTCCTCGCCCGCATGCGCCAACACTTCCCCAACGAGAAACCGGGGAAAGGCCTTTCCAGTGTGGTGGACTACGCCCGCGGCGACCGATGAACGCCTACGCGGACACTGGATTTGTAGTCACCCTCTACAAACAGGAAACCACCAGCCCCCAAGCCGCCGCCTTGATGGCCCGCCAGAAGACTTCTGTCCAATTGACACAACTTGGCGAACTCGAATTCCTCAACGCGCTTCACCTGGCGGTGTTCCGGAATGAAATCACGGCAACCAACGCGGCCCTGAAGAAACGCCTGTTCCTCGAAGACCTCGCAAACGGAATCTTCACCATCACCCCCGTCCCCGCTTCCGCGCTCTTCGCGAAATCCATCGAACTCGCCAACCGTCACAGCGCAACCCTCGGCACCCGCAGCCTCGACCTCATGCACATCGCCGCCGCACTCCTCCTCAAAGCCGAAACCTTCCTCAGCTTCGACGAACGCCAGCGCAAAGCCGCAAAAGCCGAAGGCCTCAAAGTCAAACCCGCCTCCCTCCCAACACCATCCCCGGCATGACCAAAACCTCCCTCCCCCCCAAAGCCGCCGCCGCTGGAATCCCCTTCCCCCAACTCTGCCAAAAAATCGCAAAACTCTCCCTCTCCTTCTAAAGAGATTTGCGAGCAAGTGAAGCTGTAAGGACACTTAAAGCAGACAATTTCAGCACCACACTTTCCTCATCGAGCTAAATATCGAGAAATGGTATAGGATTTAGATCCTCGTCATCCAAACTCAATTCCACCTCGTCAATTCTTGGACACGACAAATCACCCCTCATCGGGTGCCACATTATCGGCACGTCACCTTGCTCGGAATCATGATTGTCAAGGACTATCCAACCCAGCTTTTCATACATTTTCTGACGCCATATCTTACCTTTATACCAATCATCATCTTGTGTTGCAATCCTGAGAAATGCAACTCGCGCGCCTTTACTTCTAAAGTAACGCATTGTAAGCAACATGCCTGCTGACCCCAATCCTTGTCGTCGATCTTTTTTTGACGTGACTGACAGGTGATCAAAAATCAAAATAGGAGCAGCCGCATTTATTGGTAATTGAGCTCGATATTGACTGAGGCCTCCGACAAGATTAGGAAATATCCACTGATTTTCAGCCTCATTCCACGAGTTAATGATATAGGCATCTGCCACTCCGAACTGGCGCTCATCTAAAAGAAGTATTATCATGTAATTAAAAAATTTGGAAGCTTATCCGGAAGTGTAATCAGGCCTTTGTTGCTCATCACCAATTTAACCCACCACAAAAGTCCTTTTTTCCAATTCTCTCATCCCACTCAAAGCGTTGCCAAAATTTCACCTTGAGAATCAACACAGCATCGTTGTTCGACAGGGTACAGAAATGCAGGGAAATGAGGGTGGATATGAAACTTTCAATAAACGGACTTGGGTCTGAAATTAGTTCGCTTAATTGTATGATTCGCCGACATCCTTCCACACTTTGCCGCAACTGCAATTATCCATTTTGCAACTTCAACCGCCATTTCAATTTCGATTTCCGTAATCTTCGTCTTACTATCAATCATATCATAGTTATCATTATCCATTGAGAGACTTATCCAACAAATGCTGGATAACGGTCGAAAACTGAATGACACATTTTTCTCTCTCCCATCTCGGCTGCGAAAGAATTCGAGTCTAATGAGTGGACTGTTAATACGTGCATCATCACCTGCGTATCGATAAATTAGTTCATAATCAAAGACTGCCACGGTACGACTGCCGGCAGGGATTTCAGGATCTACATAGACAGAAGCAGAAGGAATAGGATCGTGCCGAACCTCGCGTCCAACAGGTACCGCTAAAGGACGAGCGCCTGTGAGCAATCCGCAATACGCGCATGCAGTTTTGTCATCAATAATCTTTTTGAAAAAGCTAAACATAAGCTATACTGATTCTATGGATTTAAGAAAATCACAAAATGGAAAATTATTCTTTCCGTTTTTTCGTCGAAATATCAGCGGACTGGTGATGTAGATTCGATAGGAAAACTCCTTCTCACTTGCAAGCTCGAAATCATCCACGCCCTACGTGTCCCTTCCAATTCCCTTTGTCGCCACCAATTGATCCACCCGCACTCGAAGCCTACACCATCCCCGGCATGACCGAATCCCGCCTCCCTCCCAAAACCGCCGGCATCCCATTCCTCCACAACTACCAAAGACTCCCCGAACTCTCCCTAGCTCCCATCGCCACACAGCAGAGCAACGACTTCCGCCCGCAAACATTCCCATCGCGAATCAGCCACCCTCACCGCCGCTACGACCACCCACCCGAGCCATCCCATCCGGGCCTATCGTTCCCCAGTTCACCACATTCTCAGCATCCCTCTCCCAACATCCCAACTCTAGACATCCGCCCCAGCTCCGCCTATCCTCAGCACCGATGCACGCCCTGTCCAACCACCTGTTCTGGGATGTGAACCGGTAAGAAATCCACCCTGTCACACACGCCGCGTGGCTCACCCACCGCGTGCTCGAATACGGCCGCTGGGCGGACTGGCAGATCCTCGTCTCCGAATACGGCAAACCACGCCTGGCCGATCTCGCCACAAGCCTCCGCACCCTCTCCCCGAAATCCCTCGCCTTCTGCAGCGCGTGGTTCGAACTCCCCCAATCCGCTTTCCGATGCTCCACGTCCATGCCGTCCCGCAACCCGCAACCTCCCTCTTGCAACGGCTCCTCTCCCGCGATGCACTCAAGCCCTTCGCCCTCGGTGAAGGCACCTCTCTCGCCCTCCGCTTCGGCCATCGTCTCTCGGTGGATCTCGACTACTTCACCCTTGTCGAATTCCACCTAACACCCTGCTCGAGACGCTGAAGCTCGATGAAACGACCATCCTCTCCGTCGCAAAAAACTCCTTAAGCCTCGTCTCGCACGGCGTGAAAATCGATCTCATCCGCCACGCATACCATCAGGTCGCACCCATCGACATCATCGAAGGACACCAACTCATCTCCGTCCCGGACCTTGCTGCCATGAAGCTCAACGCCATCGCCAATCGAGGATCGAAAAAGGATTTCTATGACCTCGCCGAGCTTCTTCATCATCACACGCTCGGCGAAATGCTCCGCTTCTTTTCCACCAAAGATCCCGCCACCGATCCATTCGCCGTCATCCGAGCCTCGCTTGGTTTGAAGATGCCGAACTCGAACCCGATCCAGCTCCTCTTGCAGCGCAGACCTGGGAACAAATCAAACAGCAGACGCCAAGCCCAAGGATTCACACGGGTCATCCAATCGTTAGAGTTTTTGGCACTCGACCTCAATGGTGACCGAAGAGTCTTTCGCAAATCTCTTAAAATCCGTGTCCATCTGCATTGATCCGTGGTTCGCTTTCCTCTTTGGGCTGAGACACCCCAACAAGCGCACAGTCCATCATCTACCTGTTGAACCCCTTTTAACTTTCTAACAGTTTTCTGCCACTCCCACGATCACTTCCCTGGCAGATGGCCGTGATAGAGGTAGAGCGCGCCGTAGGTCCAGTTCGGCTTGGGCATGCCGGGGAAGTTGGCCCGGTCCATCATCAGCGCGATGTAGGGCGCGGGATACCCTGCGGGCAGGGGGATCACGTTGGGCCAGATGCGGGTGCCGTTCTCGTCGTTCCACGGCGGCAGAGTCACCTTCAGTTCACCGGCGGGCTTCAGGTCCGGATAGGTCCGGAGGTAAATCTTCCGGTCCGCACTGCCGAACAGCGCGAAACGTTGATCGCCGAACTTCTGGATCAGCGTGCCGGTGCTGTCCATCTCCACCGGACCGGCCAAACGGGTGAAGCCGCGGTCCCAGTGATCGCTTTCCCACATGCCGGCGCGATAGGTCTTGCCGTGCTCACACAGCAGCAGCCGCCATTTTCCAGCTTCCTTGTCATACACGCCATGCGGATCCTCATGGGCTCCGTCGAGGCCGATCGGACGCGCCTGCATGATGGAAAATCCCCGCCGCGGATCGCGCGCCGAAGTGACGGCGAGGATCGTCTTGCCCTCGGCCGTTCCGGCTCCACCCAAAGCGCTGAAACCGGTCGTCCAGCCCCGCCATTCGCCCGACTTGCTGTCGCGGAAAAGATGGGACGCCAACTCGTTGCGCAGCAGACCATCCGCCATGTCGAAAACGATGATCCCCTCGAAACGCAGATCGAACACCGATGGATTGAGCGAGAAGACCCCTTGCAGCGGATGCGGCAAACCGCGGCCGCGCACCGTAATGGTGAACCACAGCCGACCCTCGTCGAGAAGCGGCGCGCCTTCCTCATCGGTGATCGCCCGGATGTCGGCCTGGCCGGATCCAGGGGAGAGATACGAAGAAGCGCCGCCTAACAGGATTGTCGCACCGGGCTTGAGTTCGGTGGCGACGGCGAAGTCCATCCGCTGAAACCTTTCGCGCTCGCGCAAATCGAGGTGCTTGGCGAAATCCGAGAAACCAACCAAAACCGACCTGCCGGAGGATTCTAACAGCAGGTTGACTCCCACCGCCGACATCTGGGCGCGTAGAGTGAGGTCCTTGGTCGCGGTGCCTGCCGGAACGGGCCACTCCTTTTCAACCACCTGTTTCCCACCCGCGATCACCTGCCAGCGGATCATCGCTGGCTTGCCATCCTTGAACCGCAAACTGGCTGTTAGAGAATTACCATCCTTTGAATCGAGGAAGCTCAACCCGGCCGATCCATCCCCTTCGGCGTGTTGGATCACCAGATCATGGGTGGCGAAGGGGTTGAAGCCGCCAACCCAGCGCAACGACGCTCCGCCAGCCTCTTTGGCTTCACCGGAAAGGCTTCCATCCTTCAAGCTCCAGACAACACCCGGTGTCGGCTGCAACTCCGGATGCATCAGATCGAGGTCGACCACCTGCGCGGGTCGCAGCGAAGCCAGCGGGATGTTTTGCCCGGCATCGAACACCATGCGCGTCACCGCCTGCCTGCGAAACTGGATTTCATCCGGCCGCACCTCGTCCGCCGAAGCGATGGATGCACAGCAGGAAACGAACAGAACGGTCCGGAAAAAATTCATGGATTCGTGGGTTGTTAGGCGGGTTGGGCAAACGTGAGGAGGAGGCACTCCTGTTGCCGTCACCATCCTTTCCGATCCGGGGCCCTCGGATCAAGCCGGTTTGAAGGTGGAAGATTCCTCAAACGAATCCTCCGTCGATTGCCAGACCCGCCTTCATGAAACATGCGGTCGTCGTTTTGCGCGGGGAGGCCGAAACCTGGCGACCGGTCTTGCATCCGGGAAATCATGAGCGTTCTTTCCTTTAGTCCCTTCAAGCCCGATGGTTAGAAAACCGGACACAGGGAATCAGGCCGTGCGGCGGAGGCGGTGGAACAGACAGAAGACGCGGCGATGATCCCGATGGCCAGGGAGGTGATGGCGTTGCCTCGGAAGATGGAAGATTTCATGGCTGATTGTGGTCGAGCTCGAACAGGTTCGCTCTCTAACGATGGCCGCGTCAGGCTTCGGACGGATGGTTCCGAAGGTCCCCGAAACGGTGCAAACCGCAGCGGGGAACGCGCCTTTCATCCCATTCGATCCGCTAAAGTTTGCTGCGGGGAAACGAGCATGGCGCGTGCCAAAGCGGCGACGCAAGGCAATTCTGTTAGTTTGATCGAACGCTTTCCCGCGTGTTGCGCGGAGGATGGGGTGCGGGTGAAATCGGTAAGCGGCTGAAGATGTGTGACCATGCGCCCGTATCATCCAATCGCGCTGGGCGGACAAAGGTGATGTTTTTTCATCCGCACAAGGTCACGGCGAGTATTTCACCTCGAAACGTCCAAACGCGCGGGGCGGTCCGGGCGGCAGGAAAAAGGAATAACTCGCCCTTTCGTAGTTCGCGTTCAGTGCCTGGCTCGAAATGATGATCTGCGTGGTAACCGGGGCGAAATCGAGGCCGGTGCCGGTCTGGAGTTCATAGTCAAACAAGCTGGTGCCGATGCGGCGGATCGTGCGTGCCTGCACCTGATAGCCGTTGCCCGCAGGGCTGATGGTGATGCTCGGCAGGCCGGAGATATCCCGGGCGGGATTGCGAAACTGACGTTTGTCCGGAACTCCAGGGTTCAGGTTGAAGGCCATTTCCTGCCAGTTCAACACGCCATCAAGATCGGGATCGGACTCGGGCAGAAGATTGTTTCCACTCAGACCGAAGGAGGCGCAGTAGCTGGCCACGGTGACATCCACCGTTTCACTCCACAGGATGTGATCGCCCTTCAGGCTCGCCGTGAAAAGGTCGGCGCGGCCATCGCCATTGAAATCCGCAGCAACGATGGCTTTGGTGTATTGAGGGCGGATGGAGAGAGCGGATTGGGTGAAAACGCCGCTGCCGTTGTTCGTCCATACCGTGTCCGCTTGCTCACCGAGCGAACCTTGGGCCAACCACAGGTCGAGGTCGCCATCGGCATCGCGATCGAGAAATACCGCGCCGCTGCCGTAGTTTCCGCTGAAGATCTGCGGCGACGCCGTGAACGTGCCGCTGCCATTGTTCATCCACAACTGGGTTGCGGCGTTGCCATTGACTTGCAGGAGATCAAGATCGCCATCTTCATCGACGTCAGCCAACTCCACCGCCAGCGTGGTGCCGATGCCCAGGTTCTGGCCGGTGGTGGTGAAATGGTTAGAACCACTCCGCAGCCAGACGGTGGAAGGCTCGTAGTAATTGCCGGCGACGACGTCGGGAAGGTTGTCGCCATTGAGGTCGCCGACGGCGATGGCGTAGGTCGAGCCCGCGCCAAATTGATCGAGAATCGTGAACTGGCCGCTGCCGTTGTTTCGATAAATCTGGTTCTGGCCGGGAGTGGTGAAATGGGTGCGGTTGCCGACGATCGCATCGAGGTCACCATCGCCATCGATGTCATGAACCGCGACGGCACTGCCGCTGGAGATGCCGATTTCCTGCGGAGTGGCGGTGAACTGGCCGTTGCCATCGCCGAGCCACAAGCGGTCGGGCGCGGTGGGGTTGTTGATCACCAGCAGGTCGGCATGGCCATCGCCATTGAAATCCCCGGCACCGACCGCGTTGTTTTGCGGGTTGTTTTCATGGATGAGGACACCGGTTTCACGAAAGTCACCGCCGCCGTCATTTTCTAACAACTGCACGATACCATTACTGGTGCCAATCGCGATGTCGGCATCACCATCATCATCAAAATCAAGCGCGGCACAGCTCGTCGCCACCACCCCGCCGAGGCGCTGGCCGGAATCCTTGATCGGACCTCCTTGATTGATCGGAACCCGCTTCCAGACTTCGGAAGGGGCACCGTTCTTGGTTAGATAATAGTCCTGATCGCCATCGCCATCGAGGTCGGCGATGGCGATATCGATCGACCCCGTCTGGCCGAGTGGAGCGGCGCTGTTGGTGAAAACGCCACTGCCGTTGTTCCGCCATACCTCGGTGGGCTCGGTGTTGAGGTTACCGACGATGGCGTCGATGTCACCATCCGCATCGATATCCGTGAGCGTCACCCGGAACGAGTAGCTCATCCCCAAGGCCTGACCACTGTTGGAAAAAACGCCGCTGCCATTGTTGAACCAAACCTCGTTGGCGAGACCGCCGCTCATTCCGTTGGCGATGAAGGCATCGCGGTCGCCATCGCCATCGAGATCCGCGAAGGAGATGTCGAAGCTGCTGGAGGCACCGATGATGGAGGGACTGAGGGTGAAGATGGCGGAGCCATTGTTCAGCCAAAGGGTGTTGTTGCCATTGTTGGCGAGAGCGATGTCGAGGTGGCCGTCGCCATTCACATCAGCCACCTTGCAGCCTGGGGTGAACTGCATGCCAAGAGTCTGTCCACTATTGAAAAACACGCCGTTGCCGTTGTTGAGCCAGACCTCCGTGGGGTGGCTTGATGAATTGGCAGGGATGACGGCATCCATGTCCCCATCGGAGTCGAGATCCGCCAGGGCGAGGGCACGACGTGACGCGAAGCCGCTGATGAGCTGGCCGCTGTTAGAGAAATTGCCGTCTCCATCATTGAACCACACTTCGCATTGGGCGAGGTGGCGGGCGAGAAACAGATCGAGGTCGCCATCACCATCTAGGTCCGCCATTTGAACGGCACCGGCGGACGGCAGCAGTGATGCGGTGGGGCTGATCTCGAATTTTCCCGAGCCATCATTGACCAACAAATAACTGGAATCGTTCTGATGGCTCGTGCAGGCATCAATGTCGCCATCGCCATCGATATCACCAAGGGCGCTGCTGAAGGCGGTGGTGCCTTTGATCGGTTGCTCCCAGAGGATGCTGAGATCCGCGCGGGCGGAAAATGCCGCGGCGAAAAATAGGGCGGGATGGAGGAGTTTCATGGGGCGTAGGCCGGGGTGAGGCGGTAGAATTGCTTCTGCTGGCCGGGGAGGATGAAGGGGTTGAGATAGAGGAGTTCGCCGGAGCTGTTAGGGAAGACGTCGAGGTTTTCCGATGGGACGGGGTCCCAATCTTCAAGCGTGCCGGATTTCTCGATCGGCGCGGCCCAGCCCTCGGCGGCAGCGAGGTCGGAGCGGGAGAAACTCAGGGTCGGCGCGCCTGTGAGAGGATGGGTGGTCATCTGCAAAGCGATGCTGTTAGGCGCGAAGGGATCGGTGCCGTGGTAGAACTCGGTGGCGAGGTCGAGGCCGTCGTTGTCGCTGTCTTCATCGGCATCGAGCTGGTGCCATTTGAGGTGATCCTGCCATGAGCCGATGATTTCCTTTGGCACGAACTCGATCTGGTAGTGTTCCTGCGGCGTCGCTGCGGCGAGAGTGCCGGGGGCGAAGAATGGCGGGGCGAGGGTGAGGTCGTGGGCGGTGAAATTGAAGGACAGCGAGCCACCTGAGAAAGCCCCGACATCGGCGAGCGAGAAGACGCGCGGGTAGATGTAGTGGGATCCGGTGGCTGGGTTCGGATCATCAATGTCGGACTGCGCGGCATTCGAGAGATCGTGAAAACGCAGCAGGCCCTCCATGGGAAGTTTCATCACGAGGCGGGCGTTGACGTTCTGCGGTTGGAAGCCGCCCTGGGGATCGTGACCGCCGGGCCAGGGCAGGATGGAGCGGGTGTTGCCGGAAGTGAGGATGCCATCGGCCGCCGGGCGGATGGCCGCGAGGGTTTCCGCGCCCGTGCCGGTGTGGAGGGCGAAGCGGTCGATTTCCAGATCGCGCGAAACGCGCAAGGTGTAGCCGGCTTGGCCACTGGAGAGACCGAGAACGAAAGTGCCGACACCGATCTGCCCGCAGCCCCACAGGTGACCATCGTGCCAGGTAAGGTCGCGCATGACATCGAAGACCGTTTCGCCGCCGGTGGGAATCGGGCGGGTGGGTGCGATGGCATCGCCGGCGCCTTCGGCATCGATGGAGCCGTAGAGAATGCCGCCGAGCGATTCGCCGCTGGCGGAGAATTTCGCGAGGAGTTGCTGCGGGAGCTTGTCGAGCACGTTGGCACCCCAGTTTCCACCGGCGCAGAGATTCCCTTCATCGTCCTCCGCCACCGGTCCGAGGATGCTGGAGCGCGGGCCGCTGTTGAGTGCGGTGGCCCAGAGCGGTTCGCCGCTGTCGCCATCGACTTTCATGATGAAACCAAGCCCCGGCGAGGCCAGCGAGGGATCGATCTGCCCGCTGAGGATGACGTCGCCCGCCGCAGTGGTGGCAAGGCGGAGGGTCTCGACGTAGGGCTCGACGCCTGCCACGAGGTCGGCCGCGTAGCGTTTGATCCAAAGGATGTTTCCGGAGTCATCGCATTTCACCAGGAATGGCTGGCGCGGACTACTATCGATGCCGTAGAAGCCACCGGTGAAATACTCCAACTGCCCTGGAACCGAGGCGGGGCGGGCGACGAGATCGC
The DNA here is from genome assembly GCA_005787565.1 of Verrucomicrobiaceae bacterium. Taxonomy (GTDB): domain Bacteria; phylum Verrucomicrobiota; class Verrucomicrobiia; order Verrucomicrobiales; family Akkermansiaceae; genus Luteolibacter. Next base: position 15,445 of record SYAP01000037.1, read on the forward strand.
CGATCACGATCTGGGTGAAGGGGATGCCCTCACCGCTCGGAGCAATGCGCTGGGCGACCCACTGGCGGACGCCGTCGCCATCGTGCCGGGCGATGGCGAAGCCTTCGGTGCTGAGGGTGACAAAGCCGCCGTCGGGATGCGCGATGGCATCCTTCATCAAGGGCACGGAGTTGAGCAGGGTCCATTTCAGCTCGCCCTCGGCCGAGTAGCGCGAGAGGTCGCGCCCGCCGCCGACGATGAGGTCGGTGGAACCGGCGAGCGGGACGATGAACTGCCGGCCCGGATCATCCGGCGTATCGAAGAAAGCCAGCGCACGCGCCCAGCGGGTGTCGCGCCCACCGATGGGTCGCAGGCCGGGATTGTCGGGCAGGGTGATGTTTCGCGCCGCGGGACCGGGAGGGAGCAGCGGGCCACCCGCATCGATGGAAAAGATGGGCAGCGTGGCCAGCGTGGTTTCTTCATCGACGAAATCCAAGCCGAGGAAGGCGAACTCGACGCCGCCGGTGACATCCAGCGCGCCATCGAGCTTCCACCAGGGATCGCCTGCGGGAGTCAGCTCGAACTCGCCGCCGAGACGGGCGCCGATGGTGGGTCCGCCGCTGAAACCGCCGCCGCCGAGCGCGCAAAAGAGTTCCAGCTTGGCCCAAGCGGAAACGCTGGCATCGAGCTGGCTGAAGATGGCCGGTGCGGAGACGGTCGGCGGGGTGGTCTCCACGTCCTGATCGTAGAAGGGCTGGCCATCGATGTAGCCGGCGGTGGCGGTGAAACTCAGCGAGGACTGGACGGGAACGCTGAGGCTGTCAGGCGCGTTCACGGCGGCTCCGAGCGAAAGCGAGAGGTTCGACGTGAAGGTCAGGCCGGAGGGGAGGTAGAGGGAGAAGAGCGGCACGGAGAAGAGCTGCTCCTCTTGCTCTGTTAGAGGAGCGGATTGGTTGTCGGCCGCGCCCCGGGTTTCAACGAGCAGCGTGGTCTCGGCATCGAAGCGGGTGGTGACGAGGAATTTCCGGACGCTGAACTCGTTGATCTGGATTTCCACATCGAAGCTGCGCGGCTTGAAGAACAGCGAGCCGGAGAGATCGATGGCATCGCCGATGCGGACGCGGTTGAAATGCACCGGATGGGGGGTGGTGACGGGATTGCCCTCGATGCCGGCGTTCACGCCGAAACCGCTGGGGCTGGTGGCATCGACGGTGCTGCGGATGGTGCCGTGTTTCACCAGATGGAGCAGCGTGTAAGGTTCATCGATGGCCTCGCCCTCACCGTCGTACAGTGTGAGTGGCAAGGCGGTATAATAGCGGTCCACGCCGCCGAATTCGGTGATGCGCTCGGCCTCGACGACCTCGCCGATGAGCATGGGGAGTTCCAGCTCGAAGGGGTGTTGTGAGAATCTTCCGCCGAAACCGGAGTTGATCAGTCCCGAGTGGGCGAGCGACTCGCGGACGAGTGCAAAGGCGAATTCCTCCTCGTGCTCTAACAGAATGGTGTAAGGCGAGATGATCGGGTTGTCGAAAGCGCGGGGGCTGATGCCCGGAAGCCAGTTGTTGAGAAGGAATTCGGCGCGTGTGGGAGTGATGAGGTCCACCGGATAGCGGAAGACCCACAACTCGCAGCCGCGGGTGGTGAAGCGCGAGCCATCGAGAATGGAGGCGCGCAGCGCGGCGGCGCCAGCATTGGGCACGCGGAGCTGGATGGTGGCGCTGGAGGCATCCGGCGCGGCATCGTCCTCGGCGGGAATGCCGGAAAAGCGGATCGTGTCGTTTGTCGGCAGAGTCTGGATTTCCGGCCCGCCGGGAAAGGTCGGGCGGAGGGTAAGCTCGACATTGTTCCAAGGGCAGGCCGAGTCGTTCTGGAGTTGGGCGGTGACCAGCATTTCCGTGAGCCCGCCGCCGACCGGGGTTTCGCTGAGGATCACGGGGTTGATGACCGTTAGATCCGGTGAATCGACGAGGATGGTGCCGACTTTCGGATGCGTGTGACTGCCCTCTGCGGTGACCGGCGCGGGATCCTGGGCGGTGCCGACATCGAGCGCGAAGGAGATCGTGCGGTCGGTGGCCCCTGGAGCCAGCAGGCCGCTGCGGGTGAGCGTGGCGGTCACGCGGTATTCGCCGGGTGCGAGGGTTTGCGTGAAACTGAAGCGGCGGTCGGGGGCGACCGTGGTGTCATCGACGCTGAAGACCACGACCCAGTTGTCGAGGCCCTGCTGCCGTTCAATGCTGACGGCGCCGGTGGCGTTGGCGCCGATCAGGCCATCGAGCGTGACCGGCTCGGCGCTGGTGATGATGTTGAATCGCTGGCGCAGGGCGGACTCCACGTTTTCGGTGACGGTGACCGGCAGCGCTGGGTTCGGCGTCCAGTTGCCGCTGGCGGCGGCGGTGTTTTTCGAGGAGACGCTGCCGAGCACTTGCAGGTAGGTCGTGCCGTGGGGCCGCACGCTCATCACGGCGAGGGTGTTGAGTGTGACGACGGCCTGGAGGGATCCGTCGGGCGAGGTGGCATCGAGGTTTTCCACCCCGCCCAGCGCGCTGATGACCGTGCCGGCATCGGCGGGCGTGGCGCTGTCTGTTAGATTGCCGATGAAAGCGGTGAGGGTGGCCTCGGTGGCGGAGTAAGAGACGCCTTTCTCGACGTCGGCGTGGAGGGAAAGAGCAAGGGCCAGCAGGAAAATCGTGGAGCGCATAGTTGGGGAAAGATTTCCGGCCAAGACGCGGCGGGCGGCGGGTTGTTTCGTGAAAATGTTGGAAGTTTTTCCTGAAACAGAATGGAAGATGATGCGTCTGGGCTGGCTGATGGAGCTTGTCATCGGATCTCTGGTCCCTCAGACCCTCGGCAACTCCGTGTCTCGAAAACGGACACGGGACTGCTGGATCATGGAAGGTAAGGAGAGCAACCCGCATGAGGACACCCGCTGGCAATTTCTGCTGGAAGGGGTGCGGGCAGGCGACGCAGCGGCGGAAAGGCAACTGGTGGAGGATCTTTATCCGCGGGTGGCGGGCATCATCCAATCGCTGCGTCCGCGGCGTGAGCTGGTGGAGGATCTGGCGCAGGAGGTGTTTCTGCGGATGTTTTCAAGGCTGGCGCAGTATCGCTGCGGTTCGTTTGTCTCGTGGGTTGACGCGATCACGCGGCGGGTTTGCTATGATGCGCTGCGCAAACAGAAGGTAAGGCCGGAGTGGCGGTTTGCGGATTTTCCGGAGGATCCCGCGGAGATGGTGGCGGAGGCCGGCGAAGGGGATGGGGCTTCGAGGGAATCGGCCGATTTGTTAGAAAAGCTGTTCGCGCGGATGGACTCGGCGCAGGTGTGGTTGCTGCGTGAGGTGGAGTTGCGTGGCCGGACCACCGATGATCTGGCGCGGGAGATGGGGTGGACGAAGGTGGCGACGAGGCTGAGACTGATGAGGGCGAGACGTTTGCTTGCGAAAACTTATCAAACGATCATGAAAGGAGAAACCCAATGAGCAATCACATGGATCTACAGCATCATTTCGCTCGTGTTCGAAGAGCGGCTGTGGAGGAGTCACAATCCTCGATGCCGGCCGGATTCGCCGAGCGGGTGTTGGCGAGGCGGCCTGCTTGGGAGAGAGAACAGCGTGAAATTTCGTTGGCGCGGATGTCGGCGGTCGGCGCGATGGCTTCGCTGCTGATCGTGGCGTTCGCCCATTTCCAGTCGGTGCCCACGGAGTCGGAGCCGGCCTTCACCGGTTGGCTTGAAATGGAACCGTTAGATGAAACCAACCTCTGGGAGTGACCCACTGATGAGCACGATGTCCACCCGATTGCTTTCGATCCTGCTGATGGCGGTGATCTTTGTGTGCGGATTTCTATCAGGCCGCCTTACCGCGCCGCGTGATTCCGTGCTGCCTGGTTTGCAGGGGAATCCCGACCAACCGATCGAGCCCCTGCGGGTGCAGGATCGGGTGATGCGTCGCTACATCGAGGAGCTGGCCCTGACGCCGGAACAGGTGGAAACGTGCCGCCCGCTTTTCGAGGAAACGGGCGAGCGAATGCTGAAGCTGCCGAAGCTTTCCGAAGAACGGTTGGAGGAACTTGAGCGATTTCACAGGGCCTTCGCGTCGCACTTGACGCCGGAGCAGCAGGAAAAGGCCAGCAAAATGCTCGAACAGGCTCAGCGGATGAAACGCCCAAAACGTTGAGGCGTCCGGTCGGCGTGCCATTTCACTTCCCGTTTGATTTTGCCGCCACTCCTCCCCACGTTCCGCGCATGGCGAAAAAGACGACGGCAAAACGCGTGGTGGTGAAGGTGTTTCTCTACGGAATCCAACCGCAGATCTGGCGGCGCTTCTCAATCGATACTGGAGTGACCTTCGCCGCGCTGCATGACGCGATCCAGTGCGCGATGGGTTGGGAAAACCGCAGCCCTCACGAATTCCGCCATGGAAAAGGCAAACGCCTCGTCGATGTGATCGGCCCGGTCGGCTTGCAGGACCAAGTGATCGGCGAGTTCCAGGACGAACTCGCCCTCACGCTCGCCGACTACATCGGCAAAAAAAAGACCCCGCTGCGGATGCTCTACCGCTACGATTTCAACTCCGAGTGGATCCATGAAGTCGTCTTTGAAAAACTCATCGAAGGCGAGGGCGGCCCGGAAATGATCGAAGGCGAACGCGCCTGCCCGCCGGAAGACATCGGCGGACACTTCCAATTCATGCAGGCGCTCCACGGCGAAATCGAATGGCTGGACCGCAAATACGCACCCGAATCCTTCGATCCCGCGAAAGTCGATTTCACGCCAAAAGGCCCACGGAAACGCCGCTGATCGCCGATCCATCTCGCCCGGTTGTGATGAAACGGTGGCTCGCACTCGTCCTGATATCGGCCACCGCTTCGCATGCCGAATTCGTGCCCGATTTCAAACTCAAAGCGGACGATTTCACGGCGCTCATGGCCGTCGACGCCACCGTATCCGATGGGCTCACGCCGTTTCAGCCGGGCGGCCACGGGAAATTTTTCGTACAAGGCTGGCAGCGACCGAACCAGCAGGCGAAATGGACCATCACCTCCGGTGAACCGGCCGAAGTGGCCGCGCAGTTGCTGATCCACGGAAAATCCGGCCAGAAACTGCGCATCAAAGTCACCGCCGCCGGTCACACGCTGACCGGCACCCTGCCTGCGGACGCAAAACGCTGGCAGCGGATCGCCCTGCCCGGCACCATCCCCCTCCCCTCCGGACCATCGGACATCACCCTTCGGCTTTCCTGCGCCGATGGCTCCCCCACCTTCAACGCCGAAGTCCACGCCCTGGAACTCGTCCGCCCCACCGTCCGCGACGCCCTTCACCAACGCGCCATGGCCATGCGCGCAGACACCACCTGGTTTCAAAAAGCAAAGTTCGGCATCATGGTCCACTGGACCAGCCAGACCATGCCACGCCATGGCGACCCAAAACCCTACGACCAAGCCGTCACCGACTTCAAAGTCGATGCCTTCGCCGATCAAATGAAACGCACCGGCGCTGGCTTCGTCGTCATCACCACCTCCCACGCGCAACAATATTTCCCCGCCCCGCTCGCCTCCCTCGATCGCATCCTGCCCGGCCGCACCAGCAAGCGCGACCTCATCGCCGATCTCGCAGCCGCCCTTTCCCGCCAAAACATCAAGCTGATGCTCTACTACCACCTCGGCGCGGCGGACGACGCGGCATGGACCCAGGCTTCCGGATTTTGGAAAACCGACACTGCACCCTTCTTCAACCACTGGAGGGAAATCATCACCGAAGCCGGCCAACGCTATCGCGAAAACCTCGCCGGCTGGTGGTTCGACGACGGCAGCACCAACTACTTCTACCGCAGTGCCCCCTGGGAATCCCTCAACACCGCCGCCAAAGCCGGAAATCCCCAGCGCCTCACCGCCTTCAACGCATGGGAACTCAACAACCCCACCGAATTTCACGACCTCTTCACCGGCGAAGGCTTCCAGGACCCGCGCGGCTACAACGAACTGCTCACCCGCGGCGGCGACGGACGATACCCCTCCGGCACCCACCGCGGCCTCCAATCCAGCGCCTGCCTCATCACCGAAACCGATTGGGTCCACCTCCGCCGCGACACCCCCATCCCCAGCCCGAAATGGAACCCCGAACAGCTCGCCACCCTGCTCGGCGAGTTCGCCGCACACCGCAACGTCCCGATTTTCAACCTCGCCATCTACCAAGACGGCACCGTTTCCTCCGAATCCGTCGAACTCTTCCGCTCCGCCACCGCACACCCCCAACCCGCCCCCTGAGACCTCAATCCACCCAAAACCCCAACCCACCTCCGTCCCAACTCCTCTCCAATCCAAGAAATTCCAAAAAAAAAATCTTGCCCGCCCCGCGGCCCCGTGTTGATGTCCCCGCCCCGTCGCACCCGGCGGATCAACCTTTTATTCCCCACGGCCATGGCCTACGCAGTGATCAAAACCGGCGGTAAACAATACCGCGTCCAACAAGGCGACAAGTTCGACGTCGAAAAGCTCGACGCCGCAGTCGATTCCGAAATCACCTTCAGCGAGGTGCTTCTGGTCGGCGAGGGTGACTCCGTCAAAGTCGGCGCACCGACCGTCGAAGGCGCATCCGTCGTCGCCAAGGTCATCAGCCAGTTCCGCGGCCCCAAAGGCATCGCCTTCAAATTCAAGCGCCGCAAGGGCTTCCACAAAACCAAAGGCTTCCGTCGCCACCTCACCAAGCTGGAGATCACCTCCATCGCCGGCTGATTCTTACAACCCCATTCCTCTCCACCACCATGGCCCATAAAAAAGGACAAGGCTCCGTCAAAAACGGACGTGACTCACGCAGCAAACGCCTCGGCGTCAAAAAATTCGGCGGACAAGCTGTCATCGCCGGCAACATCCTCATCCGCCAGCGCGGAACCAAAGTGCATCCGGGCATCGGCGTCGGCATCGGCCGCGACCACACCCTCTTCGCCCTCATCGATGGCCGCGTCACCTTCGACCGCGAAGGCCGCCGCATCAATATCTCCCCAACCGCCACCGCGAACTGATTTCAAAACGCCAACGCGTTTTCAAAACACCGTGCGTCTCTCCCGAGGCGCACGGTTTTTTCTTTTCAGCACCCACCCAAAATCTTGGCACGCCCGCTGCTTTACCTCATTCGTCGCGACACATCAGGCGGTCCGACTGAGATGCTCCAAGGTTAATGGGTTTTCCGAGGGGATGATCAGTCGGGCCGCTTTTTTCTTTCCGGTGGCTCTACAATATTTCCCGCAATCCGCCATCGCCAGCCGGACCCTGCGGGCATAAAACGCGGCGCGCCAGCGCCTCCTGCCGGTGCGATTCCCCGTGCCGCACATGTCCTCGTCCAAAGCCACATGGAAAGTCAGCGCCGCCGTCATGGCCAGCCGCGTGCTCGGTCTCGCGCGCGAAATGATGTTCGCCGGTCTCTACGGCGGCAGCCGCTGGATGGACTGCTTCTACCTCGCCTTCAAGGTCCCCAACCTCCTGCGCGACCTCTTTGCCGAAGGCGCGCTCTCCCAAGCCTTCGTCACCACGTTCTCGAAAAAACTCCAGGTCGAGGGCGAAAAACCCGCGTGGGAACTCGCCCACAAGATGCTCACCCTCGCCGCGGTCTTCATGAGCCTCGTCTCGCTGTTAGGCATCGTCGCCGCACCATGGATCGTCGATCTCCTCACCGCCCTCTCCCGTTCGGGAAATTCCCCACGCGTCTATGATCCCGCCGAAGTCGCGCTGATCGTCACCATGGTCCGCGTGATGTATCCCTTCATTCTGTTAGTCTCGCTCGCCGCACTCGTGATGGGCCTGCTCAACGCCAAGAACATCTTCGGCATGCCCGCGCTCTCGTCGTGCTTTTTCAACATCGGCTCCATGGCCGGCGGCGCGGCCTTCGGCTATTGGATGGACCCCACCTGGGGCCCGCAAAGCCTCGTCGGCTTCGCCATCGGCGTCGTCATCGGCGGTGCCGCGCAATTGATCTGCCAATTCCCCGCCCTCCGCCGCGCCGGATACCGCTACATCGCCGACTTCCGCTGGCGGGATTCCGGCGTCCGCCAAATCCTGAAACTCATGGCCCCAGCCGTGATCGCCGCGTCGGTCGTGCAGATCAACGTCGTCGTCAACGCCATGTTCGCCTACGCCGTCGAAGGCGGTGCAGTCAGTTGGCTCAACTACGCCTTCCGCCTCATGCAACTCCCCATCGGCGTCTTCGGCGTCGCCGTCGCCACCGTCACCCTCCCCGCCCTCTCCCGCGCCGCCGTCAACGGCATCTCCAACGATTTCAACCCCACCCTTGCCAAAGGCCTCCGCCAGGTCGCCTTCCTCGTCCTCCCCTCCACCATCGGCCTTGCCCTCCTCGCAGAACCCATCGTCAGCCTCCTCTACGAGCGTGCAAACTTCGACGTCCGCGACCGCCTCCAAACCGCCGCCGCCCTCCGCGCCTACGGATACGGCCTCGTCTTCTACGCCGCCCTCAAAGTCCTCCAACCCGCCTTCTACGCCATCGACCGCCGTTGGTTTCCCATGATCGTCAGCTTCTTCGCCCTCGGCCTCAACCTCGGCTGCAATTACCTCTTCGTCTTCGTCCTCCGTTGGGGCCACGAATCCCTCGCTCTAACAACAAGCATCGCCGCCTCCGTCAACTTCATCGTCCTCTACCTCGCCATGCGCAAATTCGCCGGCGATCCCGGCACCCGCGGCATGCTCACCCTCCTCATGAAACTCCTCCTCGCCGGCGGAGCCATGGCCGCCCTCTGCTGGGCCGCCAACCGCTTCCTCTTCGCCGACCTCTCCCACATGGCCCTCTGGTGGAAAATCATCGCCCTCTCCGCCACCTGCGGCACCGCCGCCATCCTCTATTTCCTAACAGCCAAACTCCTCCGCGTCTCCGAAGCCCAAGAAGCCCTCGCCATGGTCACCCGCCGCCTCAAACGCTGACCACCAATCCCCATCAGCCATCCAAAACCCGATCTAACAAAGACTCATCCGCTCCCACCGCATCGATCCCACCGCCGGAAAACCGCCCCGCAAACACACCACGCGAAATTCCATGACACACCGGAACCTTTCGCGGCGTTCGATGGCAAAGCCATGCGAACCCTCATCCTCCTCGCCATTTCCGCCCTCAGCGCCGCGGCCGCACCCGATCCCGTCCGCGTGCTGATCTGGGACGAACGCCAACCGGAACAGAAAAAAGCCTATGCCGGCGCTTTCCTCGGCGACACCATCGCAGCCTGGCTCTCCAAACAACCCGGAATCGTCGCAAAATCCGTCGGCCTCGACTCGCCCGAACAAGGCCTCGATCCGGCGACCCTCGATGCCACCGACGTCATCATCTGGTGGGGACATCAAAAACACATGGAAGTCTCCGAAGCCCGATCCGCCGAGGCCGTCAAACGCGTCATCGAAGGAAAACTCGGCTTCGTCCCGCTCCACTCCGCCCACTGGGCGCGGCCGTTCGTCACCCTCATGCAGGAACGAGCGAAATCCGACGCCCTCGCAAAACTGCCCGAATCCGAGCGCGCCACCGCGCGATGGGAATTTCTCAACACCTCGCCCGTCGGCAAGCTGGTGAAACATTCCGATCCGCTCACCCCCTCGCTCTCTAACAAAAATGGAATCTGGAAACTCACCCTCCCGCAGTGCGTTTTCCCCGACTACCGGCCCGACGGCGCACCGAGCCAAATGACCACCCTGCTCCCGGACCATCCCCTCGCCGCCGGCCTCCCGCCGCAGTGGAGCCTTCAACAAACGGAAATGTACAACGAGCCATTCCACATCCCCACTCCCGACGCCGTGGTCTTCGAGGAGCGATGGGAAAAGGGCGAGCACTTCCGCAGCGGCTGCGCCTGGCAGATCGGAAAAGGACGCGTCTTCTACTTCCGGCCCGGCCACGAAACCTATCCCGTATTCCAGGACGAAAACTGCCTCCGCGTCATCCTCAACGCCACCCGCTGGACCGCCCCTGCCACCAAAACACCCGAATAGACCCTGCCGCTCTTCCCCGCTTTGCCGCCTTGCGTCGTTAGTCACATCGGCTAGCTTCGGCCGTCATGGGTCGCCAATCCGTCATCATCAAAGCCCTCTGCGTCCTCGCCGCCATCTGGGCCGTCGTGTTCGGCATCCGCGCCTACGCATCGTCCAAGAAAATCACCGCCGAGCGCGTCCAAGCCGTCATCGTCGAATCCAACTTCTCCGACTGGTCCGAGCACGACACCCCGCCAGACGCCGCCGAAGCCAAACGCCGCGACGGCAAACTCCGAGAAATCGCCGAACTCGTGAACCGCCTCGACTTCAACGAACGCGAAAAAAACCGCGACAACCTCTCCGGCGACCGCCTCTTCAACAAACTCACCGCCAACGAAAAATCCCTCTTCATCGACCTCACCGTCGCCGTCTCCATGAACCGCTTCATGGAAGCCCTCGACGCCATGCCTGCTGAAGAACGCAAACGCTTCGTCGAACGCGGCCTCGCCGAAATCCGCGAAGGCAAAACCCAACAGGACATGGCCCGCGCCGAAGAACTCGGCGAAGACGTCCTCGACAAAATCAGCAGCGAAGGCATGCGCGCCTACTTTGAAAAAGCCGACACCGACACCAAGCTCGACCTCGCACCCCTCATGGAAGCCATGAACGAAGTCATGCAGGGCCTCCGCGGCAACGAATTCGGCAAACGCACCGGCCCATGAAACGCAACGGATTCACCCTAACGGAACTGCTGGTGGTCATCGCCATCATCGCCACCCTCGCCGGCATCGCCTTCCCCGTCTCCCGCTCCTTCATCGGGAAATCCCGCCAGGCCGCCTGCCTCACCCAGCTCCGCTCCATCGGCATCGGCATGCAGGAATACCTCCAGGAAAACAACCAGACCATGCCCCTCCTCTCCCCCGGGCGCACCTCCAAAACCGAAGACATCCCCGTCCTCGAAACCGTCCTCCTCCCCTACCTCCAGTCCCCCGAAGCCTTCCGCTGCCCCGCCGACAAAAAACAATACGACGCCTCCGGCTCCAGCTACCTCTGGAACCCCACCCAAAACGGCCTCCACGTCACCAAACTCGCCTTCTTCGGCGTCAACAACCGCCCCGAATCCATCCCCCTCGTCTTCGACAAGGAATCCTGGCACCCGCGCGGCGTCAACTTCCTCTACGCCGACTCCAGCACCTCCAGCGAAATCCGGTTCTCCACCGGAAACTAACAGAAACAGATGTTAGAAGCCACCAACCTCCAGAAATCCTTCGCCGGGAAACCCGCCCTCCGCGACGTCTCCTTCACCGTCAAAAAAGGCGAGATCCATGGACTGTTAGGGCACAACGGCGCCGGCAAAAGCACCACCCTCGGCATCATCCTCGGCATGGTCATGCCCGATCACGGAAACGTCTCCATCGGCGGCCTCTCCGTCCTCACCCACCGCTCCCAAGCCCTCCGCAAGGTCGGAGCCATCTTCGAGGCACCCTCCTTCTACGACTACCTCAGCGGCTGGGAAAACCTCCGCATCCTCATGGGATACTCCAACGGCTTCGATCCCGCAGCCGCGCAAAAAGTCGTCGCCGAAGTCGGCCTCACCAAACGCATCCACTCCAAAGTCCGCACCTACAGCCACGGCATGCGCCAACGCCTCGCCCTCGCCCAGGCACTCCTCCCCGAGCCCGAGCTACTCCTGTTAGACGAACCCACCGACGGCCTCGACCCCGAAGGCATCAAATGGTTCCGCGACTTCATCCTCCAGCTCCGCGAACAACGCGGCATGACCGTCCTCTTCAACTCCCACCTCCTCGCCGAGGTCGAGCTCATGTGCGACCGCGTCACCATCCTTCGCGAAGGAAAACTCATCCACGAGGGCACCCTCCGCAGCCTCCAGGAAGAAACCCCCATCTACGAGGTCGATCTCTCCCCCTGGGAAAAAGCCGCCCCCCTCATCCAACAAGCCGGCGGCGAAATCCTTTCCCCTAACAAAATCTCCCTCCCCCACTCGCTCGACCCCGCCACCTTCACCGCCGCCCTCATCCATTCCGGCATCCAGCTCCGCGCCTTCGCCCCCCACCGCCGCTCCCTCGAAGACCTCTACATGGAACTCCTCAACGGCGCCTCCTCGCCCAACTGAGCGATCGCCCGAACCCTCGTTCCATCGCTCGAACCACCTTGACGCCCATGATGAGGCGCATATCCTCATTGCATTATGGCCATCATGACGATCCGCACCACCGTCGCCTTCGATCCAGCCACTGCGGCGCGGCTTGAACGGCTCTCTCAGCGTTGGGGCGTTTCCAAATCCGAGACCCTCCGCCGCGCCCTCGAAAGAGCGGAAGTAGCCGCATCCGCTCCTTCATCATCATCCGAACCGACTTTTGAGGAAATCGCATCCATGTCGCCGGCCGATGCCTTCGCCTGGCTCAACAAACACTCGCTCATCACACCTGAACAAGGAGCCGCTTGGCGCGAACAAGTGGAACATACCCGTGCGGATTTCGCTTCACGGCCATGATCCATCTCGACAGCAACCTTCTCATCGCCCTCGCGGATCCCGCCGATCCCCACCGGGAAAAGGCCCTCCAACTCATGCGAGCGCTCCCACAAGCCGCCGTATCCAGCTTGGCATGGTGGGAATTCGAGTGTGGGCCCGTCAGCCCCGAAGGCATTGCGATTGTCCGAATCATGCTCCCGGGCGGAATACTCCCTTTCACCGAGACTCAAAGCAGGGAAGCTGCCCTTCTCTTCAATGCAGCAGGCCGTGCCCGCCGTCTCAAGTTCGACTCGCTCATCGCCGCAACCGCCATTCTCGCGAATGCCGAGTTGGCCACCGTCAATCCATCCGATTTCCAGCCTTTCGTCCCACACGGCCTCAAACTCCACGTTTGGTGAACCACCGATGAGCCCGGGAACTTCCCCAATCTCTTTCCCAGCCAAATCCATCGCCGTCCTTTGTGTCGCGTTGGCCGTGGGGTGGATCATCTATCAGTCGCGGGAAACGCCGGGGTCTGCTGCGAAAACTGAGCCTCCCCGCACTCCATCACGCGAGCGGCCACGGCTCGATCGACAATCCCTCCCGCCAGACGCACACCGGCAACCGGCCAACCAACTCCGCGCCTGGGCAGCGGCCATGACCGATCAGGAACTCGCCCAAATGATCAACCGCGTCTGGGCCGATCTGCCACAGGGGGACATCGATCCCGATCCATCGACGAAGACCCTGCTTTGCGCGCTGTTCCGCGAATGGGGGCGGCGGGATCCGCTGGCGGGGTTTGCTGCATTGAGAAAGTTGAGTGACGAATGGTACAAGAACTCCGAATCCGGGGTCCAAATCCAGCATGCTCCAGGAATACCATTGCTCTACGCAATCTTGGCCGGCTTCGGCGAGCGCGATCCGGCGGGTGCATGGGAAGAACTCAACACTCAGAACCTTGCCGTGGATAACGGTTGGATTCTTGGCAATAGTGAAACTCCGGAAATGCACGCGGTCTTGGATTCGATCTTCGCGAAACTGTTAGCCGAATCACCCGAGCTGGCCACCGAGTCGGTGGAAAGCGGACACCGCCTTCGCTATGTGGCGATGCGCACCTTGCTGGCAAACATGCAGAATCCCGATCAGCGGCTAGCGCATTACCGCCGATGGCTGATGGAGGCCAAGGCCGGAGGAAACAACCATGCGTTTTCCCCGGTTTTTGAGCCGCTCATACTGCACTACGCCCTAACAGGAATTGCCATGCGTGATCCGGAGCAGGCTTGGCACGTGTTGCCCGCGTCCGGCGATCCGCTTATCTTCATTGAGAGCTGGGTCAACCATCAGCCCGAGCAGGCGATCCAGTTTTTAGAACGAAAACTGATAGAAAACGACCGGACTGATTGGCTGTTTGAGTTTGGGAAAGCGCTCCTCCATACGCACCCGGAGCTGGCGGTTCAATGTCTCACCATGGCAGGCCCACAGGTTCTGGATCCTTTCGCACCAGCACCCGTATTGACCATGAAAGACCCACAATGGCCGGTGGTGGAGGGGATGAAACCCGGCATCCCGATTGAAGAGTTGCAGGAGCGGTGGAGGAAGGCGCTGGATGACCCATCGGTTCCTCCTGCCATTCTCGAAATGTTCCATCCCCTGCTGGAAACCACGGACTGACCGCCGCACACGCTCGGACTTTCGGAGTTGGCAGGCTCGTCGTTTCCGACCCGCGAACTCCAAAATCGTTCGGCCCCGTCGCCCTCCTTGACTCCACCCCGTCTCTAGCGAACCTAGCGAATCATGATCACCGCCAGCATGCATGAAGCCAAGTCCCGCCTTTCCGAGTTGGTCAAGGCAGTGGAGGAAACCGGCGAGATCGTCGTGCTGCAGCGCAATGGCAAGCCCGTGGCGGAGATTCGTCCTTACCTTCCTCCCAAAAAGATCCGCCGCGACTTGCGCCCGGAACCCTCGCTCCGCCCGATTCTCGCCCCTGGCTATGATCCTGCGGAGCCGCTGAGTGACGATGAATGGCCTGAGGATTGCCGATGAAACTGCTGGTCGATACTTGCGCCCTTCTTGCCCTCGGCACGGGAAACCTGCCGAAGAAGGCTTCCAAATGCCTGTCAACGGCGGATGAAGCAGCGGTTCCCGCCTTGGTGGCTTGGGAGATCGCCATCAAGGTAAGGACCGGAAAACTGCTGCTGCCAGACGCTCCTCTGCCATGGATCGAATCCCTCTGCAACTTGCTCTCCAGTGGCAAGGACCCGACACCCGCCTCCTTTGCGCTGCCGCCGACTTGCCGCGGATTCACCGCGATCCTTTTGACCGGGTCCTCATCGCCACCTGCCTCTCGCAGAACCTCACCATCCCCACCTCTAACCGGATCATTCCTACCTATCCGGGCGTGAAAGTCATTTGATGAATCCATTTTCCCGCTCCGGTAATTGATCCCAATTCCACCAACCACCATACCAGTGACTGCCGCCGCCTACGACCTCGCCGACCGCCTCCATCAACTCGCCCCTTGGCAGTGGATGAACGAAATCACCCTCATCGCCATCGAGCATCCGGAATCCGGCCGCCGCGACCACATCTCCATCATGGGCATGATGGGAAACCACCGCTCGCTCGCCCTTTATCTCGGCCCGGTGGGGAGGCAACGGTTCAACTTGATCCAAGAGCGGCGCGACCTGCATCAGCAAGACACCGTCGCACTCATTTTGGACACCCCGCAGCTCCAGTGCTCCTTCTCCCCACGCGGGGACCTCTTCAAATCCGAACTCGCCGCCATCAAACAAGCCGGAAAGAAATACCGTGGCGAAAACTGGCCCTCCTTCCGCAGCTTCCGCCCGGGCTACTGCCCGATTCCCGCGAATGACGAGGAAACCCGTTGGCTTTGCACAGCCATCGAACAAGCCCTCGAAGTCGCCCCGACCTTGAGTTGGGGCGACGACACCCTGCGCTACCCGAAAGGCGGCGCCGAAATTCTCACCCGCCGACTCATCAACGGCGAATGGCGCACAGAGTGGACCAAAGACGATGGGTCTCTCCACGAGTTTCCCCAACCTCCAGCGGATGCCTTGCTGGTGGAAAAAGTCCGCCAGCACCCCAAGTCCATCGCTGTTCAAGCCGCCTTTTTGATGGTTCCCAATCCGATCGGCAAATCCCGCGAAGTCTCGGTGTTTCCCTATTTCCTGCTGCTTGTGGAGCCGAAAAGCCGCTTCGTCCTCGGTTTCTCACTCCTCTCCGTGGAACATAAACCCTACGAAGAACTCATCGCCTCCGTGCCCGACGAGTTCCTCCGCATTTGCGACCAGAATTCCATCCGGCCTGCATCCATCGCCGTAGACTCTCCCGCCACTCACGCCCTGCTCTCTTCCACCGCAGCTTCCTTCGGCATCCGCTGCGACCTCAAGCAACACCTCCCGGCTCTGGACGGTGTTTTCGAATCGATGCTTGGCTTCATGGGTGGTGGTTTTTGATGGGCACGATCCTGGATTTATCGGGGCTGTGGGTTGCATGGGGGCGCGGAGTGGATTATTCCCATGGCGCGAGCGGACTGCTTTTCCGATTTCACTCCAACTGACCGACCGATGCTTTTTCTCCAACAACTCCGCGGGGAGCTCCGCAAACTCTTCGCCCGGCCGCGGACGTGGATGGGCTATGGCGCTTTCCTGGTGATGGAGGGGCTGATTCTTTGGGTCTACAAGCTGGAGAGCGGTCAGCGGGTGGTGCGGAAATTGACG
The DNA here is from genome assembly GCA_005787565.1 of Verrucomicrobiaceae bacterium. Lineage (GTDB taxonomy): Bacteria > Verrucomicrobiota > Verrucomicrobiia > Verrucomicrobiales > Akkermansiaceae > Luteolibacter. The sequence goes on from SYAP01000037.1 coordinate 31,588, forward strand.
GAGCGGAACGGGTTGGAGTTCGAGACTTACTACAGTTCGCTGTCGATCACGTTCACGATCATGCTGCTGAGCATGTTCATTCTGGGGTCGATCTTTTTCGCGCTGGTGGCCGGGGATATCGTGGCGAAAGAGAATGAGGATGGAAATCTGCGCCTGGTGTTTTCCCGGCCGATCAGCCGGTTGCGGTTGTTGTTGGTGAAGTACACGGCGATCTGCCTGTACACGTTCACTTTTGTGTTTTTCGTGGGGATTTCCGGCTACGCGATGGCGGTGGCGGCGGTGGGTTGGGAGGGCGGGCTGCTGGTGATGGAGCCGAAGATGAAGGTGTTCTCGGTGTTCCCGGGTTGGTCGGAGGGAGCCGGGGCGCTGGCTTTGTCCGCGGTGGGGATCGGCCTGAGCATGATCACGCTGTCGTCGATCGCGTTCTTTTTCTCGTGTTTCCGGATCAAGCCGGCGGCGGCGACGATCATCACGCTGACGATCCTGTTTGTGGACATGATCCTGCAGAATTTCCCGTTTTTCCGGCCGTATGAGAGCTGGTTTGTGACGTGGCGGATGAGCGCGTGGGTGTATTTGTGCGAGCAGCCGATCTCGTGGGCGAAGATCGCGGAGTCTTACGCGCTGTTGGGCGGGTTGAACCTGACGCTTTTCGTGCTTGGCTGGATGGCGTTCCAGACGCGGGATTTCAAAACGTGAAGTGCACGGCGGCCGACTGGCGGCGCGGGCCGTTTACCAGTTGATGTTCTGGCCGCGGGTGTCGATGTGCGTGAAATTCCAGTAGGAGCCGACGCCGCCTTTGAAGAGGCCACGGTCGCGAAGGTTGCGGGTGGTGGCGGTAACGACGGAGGCGCGGATCGGAAATTTCACGTCGACGGCGACGTTTGCCTGGTGCCATGAGCCGGTGCGGGCTCCTGCGCAGCGTGCGTTGTAGGCGGGGCTGCGGTAGGCGGACAAAATTTCGGCAACCGGGGAATTCAACTCCAGCGCGATGCGATCGACGACGCGGAGGGTGTACCCCATGCGGTTCCACCACTGTTTCGGCGGGAGGTTGTTCCAAACGCCACTGCGTTCCTTGGCGTGGGCGTCGAGGACCTGCTGGGAGGTGATTTTCTTGAGCTTGAGAGCGGCGAGGTAGCGGCTGTAGTCGGGAAGCAGGGCACCTTGGAGTTGGCGCCACTCGGCAGGGAAGCTGTTGAGATCGACTCCTGCGGGAGCTTCGGCGGATTTTTTCCGGGTGAGAATGAAGGCCGAGGCAGGGCTGGTCGAAACAGCGAGCGCGGCGGTGGCGAGGCCAAGGGTTCCGAGAACGCCGCGGCGGCTTGTCGGTTGAAGAAGGGTGGCGGATTCGCGGGTCGGAAGGTCAGACATGGCAAAGGGAGAGGGAAAGGGCTGGAGGCGGGAATAGCGGTTCATGTGCCAAACGGAGGTTCAAGAACCCCTCTGGCCGGGGAAATTCCCGGCTAACCAAGCAGCTCAGATCGATCCGGCAAGGAAAAACGACTCTCCAGCGCTGCCAATCTCCTCCAGCCCCCGGAGCTTCTTGGATTTTCGGGGCAAAAAAAGACCGGCACCCCATGGTCGCGGGATGCCGGAGGATGAATGAAAACGGGTGGAGCCGCGCGTCAGTTGACGGCGACGGCGGAAGAACCGGTCTCGCCCGTGCGGATGCGGATGGCTTCCTCAACGGTCGAGATGAAGACCTTGCCGTCACCGATTTTGCCGGTGTTGGCGCTTTTGACGATCGCTTGGGCGACGCCATCGGCTTGGCCGTCATCGACGACGATTTCGATTTTGACTTTGGGGAGGAAGTCCACGGTGTACTCAGACCCGCGGTAAATTTCTGTGTGGCCTTTTTGACGTCCGAAGCCCTTCACTTCGGTCACGGTCATGCCTTGG
>SYAP01000038.1 GCA_005787565.1 Verrucomicrobiaceae bacterium
CAAATGCTCCAACCAAGGCCGGAAATGCAACTCCGGGCACCGCTCCCGCGCAAAACGTGCCAGCTCATCCACTCCCCGCGTCCCATCCATCCGCGCCAACACCTCGTAGTGCCCCGCCGGAAACGAGCACGGCACCAGCCACGCATCCACCAACGGTATCCCCTCCTCCGCACAAACCCGCCGGAACCCATCCAACCGCGGCCGCTCCGGAACCTCGGGATCATAAACCCCAGCATCCACCCGCGCCCGAATCCACCCCCGCGAAATCCCCTCGATCACCCCACGCGCCAACTCCCCACGCGCCATCCCCGGCAACCCTCCCGCCAACTCCTCAAACGACATCGCCAACCCCCTCCCGCCCGCCAACACCCGCTCCAACTCCCGGCAAATCCACGCCCCACTCTCCGGCACCGCCTTCCCTGGCCGATAGAAAAAATCCAGCGCAACCCGAGCCGAAACCCCGCTCTCTCTCACCGCCTCCTTCCGGCAAACCAGCGACGACCGGAACGTCCTCCCGGACAAAACATCCGCCGCAACCTGCATCCCTAACGGATTCCCAGCCAGCTCGGCCAAAACCCCGCGCCCCTCCTCATCCAAATCCCCAGGCACATTCTCGCCCGGCTCGGACTCCCCGAGATAATGCAAACCATGCGCATCCGCCACCTGCAAAAACCTCTCGAACGTCCACGGATCATTCACCGGCCCGAACTCATCAAACGCCAGTATATCCGGCCCCTTCGCCAGCATGTCCCTCAAAATCCCCAACCGCTCCACACCCACATCTCCCGCCTCCGCCATCCTCTGCAAAATCCCCCACTCATCCCCACCCTCCACCTCACGAATCCGCCTCACCTCCTCCACCATCTCCAGCCTAACAGACCACCCCGGCAACAAGTTGTAACTCACCACCGCCACCCCGTTCGGAGCCAGATGCCTCCGGATCATCCGGAACATCGCACCCTGAACCTCCTCCGGAACCCACGATAAAAACCCATGCGCGATGATGAAATCAAACTCACCCGTCACCACCCCTTCCTCCCGCACATCCGCCGCCACAAATTCCACATTCCCCACACCCGCCGCTCTAGCCCTCCGTCTCGCCTCACCCACCGCATCCGCCGCCAACTCGATCCCCACCAATCGGCAATCCGGCCACCGCATCGCTAACGGAATCAAGTGATGCCCCCCTGCCGATCCAATCTCTAACACCCGACCCAACCGCGGCTCCCCCACCCGCAACCCACCCAACCGCGCCGCCACCGCCAACAACGAAGGATCCGCCGAAGGATGGCACATCGGCGGATACACCCGCCCTCGATACAACGCCTGAACCAGAAAATCAGCACTCTCGCTCATCTTCGTCAAAACTACGATAACCGCCGTACCTTCACCCGATTCCAGAACATCCGGTCCCGCCAGTCATCATACGCGTCATCATACGGATCCAGCGCACGCCGCGTCGCCACCGCCTTCCCCGCCACCAAGATCTCATTCATCCCCTCCGCCGTTGTTAGACTGCGCACCACCGGAAACGCATCAATCAGAATCCGCCGCGTCGCACTCTGCATCGCCCGGTGCCCCTTCCCCGTCACCAGATTCACCGCCAACACCCCACCCGGTGCCACCGCCCGACGCAAATGATCCAACAACGCCGGATCCCACTCCCGCGGCCGGAAAACATCCGTCTTCCCCGCCAAATAAATATCATCAATCACCACATCAAACTCCCGCCGGTTCTTCGCCAACCACGGATACGCATCCCCCGTGATCACCTCGATCCCCAACGCATCCAACTCCATGTGCTCCCGAGCCAGCTCGATGATCTCCGCGTCAATCTCCACCGCCGTCAGCAGACACTCCGGCAACAAATGCCTCAACACCCGGAACGCCGTCCCACCCGCCAATCCCAACATCAGCACCGACCTCGGCGCACCCCCCGCCCGCAACAAAGCCGACGCCGCCAGAAGATCCCACGCTAATCCTGTTAGATAACGCTTCCGGTGCCAGCTCGCATGGATCGCCCCCGCCACACGAAACTCCGTCGCCAACTCGGATTTCCAAATCTCAAGCGCCTGAAAACGGGTCTGGCAGATCGCGGTACGTCGCATTGCCGGAAACCATGATCACCAACCCCACGCTTGCAAATGGCAAATCCTCTTCCCAGCGAAATTCCACCCTCAATACTCCTCTTCCTCCTCTTCCCCCGGCACCGGCGGAATCACATCCTCCCGCATCAACAACCGCCCCAAATCCAGATCCGGCAACAAATCCTCACGCGTCCCACGCACAATCGCCGCATACGGCGTGATCCGGTCCAACTCCGCAATCGCACAATGCACCATCGACGAAACAATATCCCCATCAAACCGCTCCCTCTCAAACAGATTCGTAATCCGAAACACCAACATCGAGCGATCCAGATCCATCTCAAAACCGCCCAGCGTCAACTGCTTGTTCGCACGCGCCAACAACTCCAGAACCGCATTCAAATGCGCACCAGATACCACCAGCGGAGCCTCCGATACAATCACCAGCCCATTCAACTGCGGATACGCCTGCGCAATCAAATCCACCCTCGTGTGATGCGCCTCGAAACCCGCACGCAACACCTCCCGCCCCTCCACCAACTCCCCATGCCAACCATTGTTACCAAAAGCTTCTTCAACCGATAAAATCTGCCGGGAATGGGGACGCATGATCTGAAAAATGGAATGGGATTATTCTCCCCCACGGGATAGGCGACCCAACACCGCTTTGGCAAGCAACTCACGACGATCCGCCCGAATCGGCCTCAACGAAAGATGCACCCCGGACGTCCTCTCCACATTGTGATGCAACGTCAACCGCGTGAAATCCCCATCAACCTCCGCATCCGCCACCTCCTGCCACGAAATCAAATTCATCGTCTGCGCCGGCCGGAAAAACGGAAAAACCTCAATCCCCAACGGCGTCAAAATCAAATACGCATGCCGCGTCAACCGCACCGCCAACCGCGCGAAAACCACCGCCAACAACACCGGCAAAACCGCCCACATCGCATGCGGCAACTGCGGGTTGATTTCCCGATACCACGCACACGCCAATAATGTCAGCCCCACCGTCAACATCACCGCCGCCCCGATCCAATACCCTACCGCCTGCCCGGATCGCGTGAACCGCAGCTCTTTCTCTGGTGATTGGATCTTTCCCGCCATAACTCGCTCGCCCCCACACCCTAAGCACCAATTCCCCACACACGCCACCCCCATCTCACTCACCCGCCACTTGAGCATCATCAAACTTTGTGAAATATTGCCTGCAAGTCCTCGTAGGAAGCACCTCGAAATCCTCTCCGCCATTTCAGATCCACTCCAAAAACCAAACCGCACCGCCACCATGAAACCTGTCTGCCCCGGAAATCCCCTGGAACGCTACTCCTCCCGCCGCGAATTCATGTACGTCGGCCTCCTCGGCGGACTCGGCCTCGCACTCCCCGAATTCCTCAGAAACCAAGCCTTCGGTGCCACCAAACACTACGACCACCACGAACCCGTCGCCCAAGGCATCATCCACATCTTCCTCCCCGGCGGCATCGCCCACCAGGAATCCTTCGACCCCAAACCCTTCGCCCCTGCCGAATACCGCGGCCCCTTCGGCGCCATCGACACCAAAATCCCCGGCGTCCAGTTCAGCCAGTTCATGAAGGAAACGGCCTCCATCGCCGATAAAATCTCCGTCATCCGCTCCATGTCCCACGGGGAAGCCGCTCACGAACGCGGAACCCACAACATGTTCACCGGCTACCGCCCATCCCCAGCCCTCGAATACCCATCCTTCGGCTCCGTCATCTCACACGAATTCGGCTCCCGCAACGACCTCCCACCCTACGTCTGCGTCCCCAACGTCCCCAACGAATTCGCCAACTCCGGCTACCTCTCCTCCGCCTTCGGCCCCTTCGCCCTCGGCTCCGATCCCGCCCAAGGCGACTTCCAGGTCCGCGACCTCAACCTCCCCAACGGCGTCGACCCCAAACGCTTCGATCGCCGCAAATCACTCCTCGAAGCCGTCGACTACCACTTCCGCAGCCTCGAGGAATCCGATGCCCTCGACTCCATGGACGCCTTCTATCAGCACGCCTACAAGCTGATCTCCTCTCAAAAAGCCCGCGAAGCCTTCAACCTCAAAGCCGAACCCGACAAAATCAAGGACGCCTACGGCCGCACCCAAGCCGGCCAACGCATGCTCCTCGCCCGCCGCCTCATCGAAGGCGGCGTCCGCTTCGTCTCACTCACCGCCGGCGGCTGGGACCACCACGACAACATCAAAGCAGGCATCGAAGGCCAACTCCCGCCCGTCGACAAAGCCATCGCCGCCCTCATCCGCGACCTCGACGAACGCGGCATGCTCGACTCCACCCTCGTCATGGTCACCAGCGAGTTCGGCCGCACCCCCAAAATCAACCCCACCGGCGGCCGCGACCACTGGCCACGCGTCTTCTCCACCATGCTCGCCGGCGGCGGCGTCAAACGCGGATACGTCCACGGAACCTCCGACTCCCTCGGCGGCGAACCCGAAACCGATCGCGTCAGCGTCGAAGACCTTGCCAAAACCATCTATCACCAGATCGGCATCCCCGCCGATAAGGAACTCATGTCCCCCGGCAACCGCCCCATCGAAATCGTCGATGGCGGCCAGGTCCTCGATGCCCTGCTCGCCAAAAAAGCCTGACAATCCCATGGCCCGTCCACCCCACCCCACCCTCGCTGTCCTCCGGCGCTTGGTGCCGCTCCTGCTGGCACTCGCCCTGCCCGCCAGCGCCTTCTCCCCCATCCTCAACCTCATCAACCCCCGGGGCGGACAACGCGGAACCGAACTCCAAATCAACTTCCACGGCGAACGCCTCAACGAAATCCAGGAAGCACTCTTCTTCGATCCCGGCATCTCCCTCGCCAACATCGAAGTCAAAGCACCCAACCACCTCGTCGCCAAACTCTCCATCGCCCCCGACGCACGCCTCGGCGAACACTCCATCCGCCTCCGCGGCGCAAACGGCATCACCGAAGTCCGCTCCTTCTGGGTCGGCCAATTCCCCGCCATCGACGAAGTGGAGCCGAACAACACCTTCGACCAAAACCAACGCGTCGAACTCAACACCACCGCCCAAGGCATCGCCGGAAACGAGGACGAAGACTACTACATCGTCACCCTCAAAAAAGGCCAGCGCCTCTCCGTCGAAGTCGAAGCCATGCGCCTCGGCCGCACCCTCTTCGATCCCTACGTCGCCATCCTCGACCCCAAACGCTTCGAACTCGCCACCTGCGACGACGCACCCCTCCTCCGCAACGACTCCTACGCCTCCATCATCGCACCCGAAGACGGCGAATACCGCATCGTAGTCCGCGAAGCCGCCTACGAAGGCAACGACGGCTGCCAATACCGCCTCCACATCGGCACCTTCCCACGCCCCAGTGCCGTCTTCCCCACCGGCGCAAAACCCGGCGAAACCCTCGAATTCACCTTCATCGGCGACCCCTCCGGCCCCATCAAACAATCCATCACCATCCCCACCGAAGCCTCCGGACTCTTCCCCATCTACCCCATCCACGACGGCCTCTCCGCACCCTCACCCCACTGGATCACCGTCGCACCCATCGAACACGTCGCGGAAACACCCGGCACCGCCAACGCCAAAACCGCAACCCCCATGCCACCCATCCCCAGCGCCGCCCACGGCATCCTCGATGGCGAGCAATCCTCCGACTGGTTCAAATTCACCGCCAAAAAAGACGAAAACCTCGTCATCAAAGTCATCGCACGCGGCACCCGATCCCCCCTCGACTCCGTCCTCGCACTCCGCAACGCCAAAGACGGACTCGCCAACAACGACGACCAAGGCGGCCCGGACAGCGTCATCGCATGGACCTGCCCCGCCGATGGCGAATACTTCCTCATCGTCCGCGACCAACTCAAAAACACCGGCCCGGACTTCACCTACCGCGTCGAAATCAACCACCGCGCCCAAGCCATCACCGCCAGCCTTCCCACCGTCGAACGCGTCAACACCCAGAAGTGGAAAACCTTCTCCGTCCCCAAAGGCAACCGCTACGCCGCCGTCATCAACATCACCCGCGAAAACATCGGCTGCGACGCCCTCTTCGAAGCAGGATCACTCCCTCCCGGCATCACACTCCACGCCCCTCCCATCTCCCGCTCCGTCAATAACTTCCCAGTCGTCTTCGAAGCCGCACCCGATGCCCCCATCGGCGGCGCCCTCCACCCCTTCTCCATCAAGTCCACCGGCGATGCCCCACCCCTCGCCGGCCGCCTCACCGACACCATCCACCACATCGACATCAACAACGAAGGCCCATACCACAGCATCACCCTCGACCGCATCGCCACCGCCGTCGTCAACGAGGCACCCTTCCGCATCGACCTCGAAACCCCTCCCGTCCCCATCGTCAAAAACGGCACCATCAACCTCAAAATCCGCGTCACTCGCAGCCCCGGATACGCCGAAAAAATCGTCGCCCGCTTCCTCTGGAACCCACCCGGCATCAGCGGACCCGCCACCATCGACATCCCCGGCGACCAGTCCGAAGCCCTCTACGAACTCAACGCAGCCGCCGATGCCCCCACCGCCGATTGGCAGGTCTGCGTCCTCGCCGAAGCCAACACCCCGCAAGGCCCCGTCCTCATCTCCTCCGCACTCACCCCCCTCCGCGTCGCAGATCCCTACCTCGGCATGAGCATCGACCTCGCCGCCACCGAACAAGGCCGCGCCACCGCCGTCGTCGCCAAAATCGACCACCAACGCGAATTCGCAGGCCAAGCCACCGCCGAACTCGTCGGCCTCCCACACGGCACCAAAACCACCACCATCCAATTCACCAAAGACCAGGCCGAAATCACCTTCCCCATCGAAGTCGCCCCAGACGCCGCCGTCGGCAAACACGCCACCCTCTTCTGCCGAATCCTCGTCCCCGAAAACGGCGCCACCATCCTCCACCAAGCCGGCCAAGGCGGCACCCTCCGCATCGACCCTCCCCCCCCCGCCCCAGCAGTCGCCGCAAACCAACCCGCCGCCCCAGCCCCCACCCCGGCCACCCCCGCCGCTCCCACCGAGAAACCCCTCTCCCGCCTCGAACAACTCCGCCAAAAAGCCAAGTAACCCGCACGAGGCAAAATCACAAGCACCCCCACTGGATTCATTGAATTCCAAACTCTTCCGTCCAATTCTACGGAAATAAGAAAATCGCACACTCCAAGCGGCAATTGGCCATAGCGCTTCAGTCATTGCAACTCGCTGGTGGCTTGTAATGCCAAAAATCGCAGATGAATCCGCAGGACCATAGATGACCTGCATGACGGCGAAGCGGAATCAACGCGAACCACGAATCTGCCCTCAGGAGGAAGTCGCCAGACACCAGCTTGTCCACAGCGAAGCATCCGAAAACAGCAACTCTCAATACTCAGCCAACAACGCCGACAACAACCTCCAACCTCCAACCTTCTACTCCCCACGTTCAACGTTCCGCTCCCCTTCCCCAAACACATTTCGCTATTTACCCTGCTTGGCAGCCTGCCAGCATCCCCGCCCCATGCAGCCCACTGGAAAACGCACCGCCGGCATCCTGCTCCCCGCATTCTCGCCGCGACGCCCCGGAGACCTCGGCATCGGCGATACCCTCGCCCTACGCCAATGGATCGACTGGGCCGCCGATCACCACGTCGGCTTCCTCCAACTCCTCCCCATCAACGAAACCGGAGCCGACGACAGCCCCTACAACGCCATCTCCTCCGTCGCCATCGATCCCGTCTACCTCGCCTTCGATGAAGGCCAGATCCCCTTCATCACCCCCTCCGATCTCAACGCCGCCCACCGCCTCCTCGGCGCCGCCCTAACAGATCGCCTCGTCGAATACCGCACCGTCCGCGCCACCAAACGCCAACTCCTCGACCTCAGTTGGTCCCGCTTCACCAACGCCCCACAGCACCTCAAGGACGAATTCGCCACCTTCCGCCGCGAAGAAGCCGCATGGCTCAATGACTACTGCCTCTACCGCTGGCTCATGGAACGCAACAACGGCGCGGAAACCTGGGACCTCTGGCCCGACGATTGCAACACCCCCCAAGCCGCACACGCACTCTATCAGTCCGAACACCAGGCCCACCCAGAACTCGCCGAAACCGCCCTCGGCCACTTCGCCTACATCCAGTGGCTCTGCTTCCGCCACTGGCGCGCCGTCCGCGCCCACGCGGACGCACGCGGCGTCAAACTCATGGGAGACATCCCCATCGGCATCAGTTGGTACTCCTCCGATGTCTTCTTCGGCCAGGAAAACTTCGACCTCGACTGGTGCGGCGGAGCCCCTCCGGAAACCATGTTCAAACACGACCGCTTCATCCAACAATGGGGCCAGAACTGGGGAATCCCCCTCTATCGATGGGATAAAATGCAAGCCGAAGGATTCCCTTGGTGGCGCCAACGCATCGAGAAACTCACCGAAATCTTCCACATCTTCCGCATCGACCACATCCTCGGCTTCTACCGCATCTACGCCTTCCCCTGGCGCCCCCAACGCAACCACGAATTCCTCGACCGCAGCGACCTCGAAGCCGCCAAACTCTCCGGCGGAAAACTCCCGCAATGGGCATGGCGCCCAGATGACACCGAGGAAAACAAACTCGCCAACCGCATCGACGGCGACGTCAGACTCCGCGCCATCATCGACGCCGCTCGCGGCGGAGAAGTCGTCGGAGAAGACCTCGGCTGCGTCCCGGACTACGTCCGCCCACACCTCAGCTCACTCGGCATCGCCGGATTCCGCATCCCCCATTGGGATACCGACGAGGATGGCCACGTCATCCCACCCTCCGGCCTCCCGGAGTGCTCCTTCGCCACTTACGCCACCCACGACCACGACACCATCGCCGCCATGTGGGACGACTTCATCAAGGAAGCCAACAACGAAAATTGCGAGGAAGCCCGCACCAATCTCCGTCTCCTCTCGGAATTCTGCGGCATCCCCATCCCCGCCAACGGCATCTGGCCCGCCTACAGCGAAACCATCCAATGGCGTCTAACCAAAGCCCTCTTTGACTCAAAGGCACGCTACGCCGCACTCATGGTCACCGACCTCTTCGGCATGACCGACCGCTACAACCAGCCCGGCACCGTCGGCGGCGAAAACTGGCGCCTCCGCCTCCCATGGACCATCGAGGAAATCCAAACCCAGAAACCTCTCAAGGAAGCCTCCGATAAACTCGCCATGCTCGTCGGCATCACCCGCCGAGCCTGACAGCCACCCGCTCCTAGGCCGCAAACCTCACGCCCCGGCCGGCATCTCCTTGACCTGGCTCCGCAGCGCTTTCGCATGCACATCCAGATAACGGAGAATCGCTCCAAACATCAGGAACATTGCCATCACTCCGTAAAACACCCAGATCGTGCTCTTCCCGGCCGTGAATCCGTAATTGTGCAATCCCACCCCAAGGAAATTCACGTGCCACCACGAGAATGCCACGATGCACGCCGTGAACACCGAGGCCAGATGAAGCCCCCACTCCCGGATGTACCCGCCCAACCGCGCATGCAAAATCGCAAGCGTCCACAGCACGATCAACAACGCACCATTCTCCTTCGGATCCCATCCCCAGAACCTTCCCCAAGAATCATTCGCCCAAATCCCGCCCAGCACCGTCCCCACTAGCGACAGCAACAGGCAAAGACACACCATCCCGTAAACAGACCGCGTCAAAGACCGACGGAAATCCTTGTCTCCACCATCCAACCCCAACCCGCGCACCAGCAGATAGAAACAAGACAACATCGCACAAAGCAGCCCCGCGGAATACCCCAGCGTGATCGTGATCACATGCGTCGTCAGCCAGTAGTTCGAACGCAACACCGCAACCAGCGGATCCATGTGATCCTTCGCATCCCCCAACTCATAACGCCGCGCCAACACAATCAACAAAGTCCCTAACATCGGAGCCAACCCAAGCGCGAACCCACGCTTCGTCATCCACTCGATCAACAGCGAAATCGCAACCACCGTCGAACCGATGAAAATGATCGTATCATACAAATTCCCCACCGGCGGCCTCTCCATGATGATGCACCGCTTCGTGATCGCAACCACACAGTAACCCAACCCCACTGCCGTCAGTCCCACGGTCGCCCAGGACAAAACTTTCCCAGCCTTGCTCCCACCCATCGTCCACATCCCGAACGCCGACAAAGATCCCATCAGAAACAAAACCAAAGCATAAAGAAACCAGTTCTTCTCATAATACGCTGATTCCAGTCCAATCCGGCTGTATTCCCCACGGTTGTCAGCACGCTTCGAAAGCCGCTCATGCAACTCTCCCAGTTTCTCCTGGAACTGCTTCTTGTCCCCAACCGATTGCGCCACCGCCTCCATCGCCTTGATGTCTCCTATCGCCGTCGCCGGATCCTTCATCTCACCGGTCACCGTATCCATGATCACATTCCCCGCGCTCCGCCAAATCCGGTCCTCCGACTCCACCGGCGGCAACATGAACAAACCGAACTTCCCGAAGTTCGAAGCATCCAAAACCTTCTCCAACAAGAACCGCACCGGCGCATCCACCGGCCTGCCCTCCGCCTGCGCCGCACGGATGTCGGACATGATCCGCGGTGCCATCTCCATCACCCGGCTCAGATCCAACTGCTGACCCGCCTCCTTCGAAATCTGCTGCCCGAACCGCGCGAAACTGAAATAACTCAGATAACTCTCATAGTTCCGGATGTTATACCCCAGATCCACCACCTGCTGCTGCTCCGGATCACGCTTCTTGCTGTCGATCTTCTCATAAGTCTTCGCAAGCTCGATCAGCTTCTCAATCCCCGGCTCGATCTCCTTGTAACTGTAACGGTCCCGCCGCCCCCTCACTTCCACGCCGATCGACTTCAGCACATTCGAGTTATCAATCCGGAACGTCGGCAACTGCACCGCAAGCTCCGGCCGGAACAAGGTGTCCAACATCCACTCCGTCGGCGAAAGCTTGTGCTCCTCACCATCCTTCCCGATCACCTTCATCGACCGCGCCCCGTGGATCCCCAACATCGTGAAACCCGCCTGCGTCGAAAGCGGCTTGATCCGCCCGCCATTCTGTACCGGCAACGTGCTCGCCAACTCGATGATCTCGTCCGGCCACACCTCATACTCCTTGATCTCGCGGACCTCGCCTTTCGGCATGTTGTCCACGACAAGATTGTAAAACACGGCGGCAAGACCCGACAACGCGAGAACGGCAGCAACGATCCGGCCGGGTAGGGATGAGGATTTCATGGTTTTGACTTGCGTTTTCCACCACCCAGATGGGCGGCCAGTTTTTGAAGGAAATGGAATGTTAGACCGAAAGCGACGACATACAAACTCCACTCCGGCCACTTGTCCGCCGGATTATGCACCACTTCGAAAACCGAATACATCTTATCACCCGGCCCCGCCCCCGGCGGTCCGTAGCTCGCCTGGAAAAACGTCAATCCCTCATACCGCATTGGCGCATTCATCTCGATTGTCACCTTCGCCTCACCACCATTCTCCATCCGCGTCACCTCGCTCACGAAAACCTCCGGCCTCGATGTCCCGGGATGGAACTCCGCCGTGAACTCATCCAACCGCACATCGAACGGCATCGGCCACAAACGCTTCCGCATGTCCACCGTGAACACCCGCCCCTCATGCCGTACCGTGAACGGATGGAAACTCGCACCCGCCAACAAAAACGGTGCCGACGGCTCAGCCCCACGATGCAGGATCCGCACATGGCACGCCGCCGTGTTGGCCTCCGCGTTGATCTCATCCGGCTTCTCTAACAACCAATAACCGTCCACCACCGGCTGCTTCTTGTCCGGCGCACGCTCGTTCGCCGAAACCGGCGCCGCATTGCGGAAATACCCGGTGATCTCCAAATCGAACGGCAGCTCAGGCAGATTGAAAACCCGCCGCGCGGAACCCTCAAGATCCGTCAGATAGTTCCCACGGATCACATGGATCTTCGGAGTCAAACCCTCCTCATTCACCTCCGCCACCTCCACCACATACTCGAAGTAATCCTCAGCCGTGTTGGAAATCTCCCCCTCACCCACCGCCATGTTGCCACGCTCGGAAAAATGGTGCGCCACCCCGCCACCCAACAACATGAAGATGATCCCGAAGTGGGAAATCATCACCCCCACCTGCTTCCAACCCTTCCGGATGTGCACCAGCCCGCCCAACGTCATGTTCAGCAAAAGCAACGCGGAAACATAATACCCGCCCGGCAACGGCAGCGGAACCATCTTCCCGTTCAACTCCGGCAACAACACCACCGATCTCCAATCGAAATACTTCCTCAACGTCGGATAAAGCCCCAGCTGCACCTGCTCCAACGTCGCGAACCACGTCAACAAACCTAACAGAAGCAGCAGCACCGTCGCCAGCCCGAAACCGGATAGCACATCATACGCACGCCTCCACCAGCAGTTCTTGGCAGTTTGGGCAGGGCTTGTTGTCGAATCGTCCATAGGAGAAAGCGCAGCGGGTTACGTTGGAAAACTTCGGAATCATTCAGCCATGCGGAGCGTCGCCGCAAACGCCTCAAGCGCTCCGGCAGCCTCCGCCACCTCGGCCTCGGGCCCCACCATCTTTACCGTCAGAATCTGCCCGCCCACCTCCGCGATCACCCCGCGCAGCGCAAACCCCGGCTTCGGAGCCTGCCCCATGCCGGACGCATACTCACCCTTGCCTTCCACCCACACCCCCGTCGTCCCCGCCACCGGCACCTTCCGCATCTCCGCCAACCCCGCCGCATCGAGATTCTCCGCCGCGAACTGCCCCAACCAACGATTCACATTGTCCAACACACTCCCCGCCGCCAAAGTCACCCAAACCTCGCCCTGCCCGCTCGCCCCGAACCGATAGTTCAACAAACGAAACTGCGACGCCGGCAACGAAAGCCAACCCTCCGGCGCATCACCCTGCACCGGACTCGGCTTCGCATTCCGGAAACGCTCGTCGCTCGTCGCATTCAGCTTCGGCTTCGCGTCACGGCTCGTCATCTCACGCGTTTCGGTCACCGTCACCTCGGCCCCCGGCTTGTCACAGCCCGCCAAAGTAATCACCAACAGCGTTGCGAAGATCGTCTGCATTCTCATCGCCGGGGCGATAAGCCTGCTTCCACTTCCGCGCAAGTGGAATCGACCATTCACTCACTCATCCATCTCACTGTCAAAGTCC
This sequence comes from Verrucomicrobiaceae bacterium, assembly GCA_005787565.1. GTDB lineage: Bacteria > Verrucomicrobiota > Verrucomicrobiia > Verrucomicrobiales > Akkermansiaceae > Luteolibacter. Next base: position 13,230 of record SYAP01000038.1, read on the forward strand.
GCCGATTTTCCCGTCTGCCTCCCCACCGCCCACAACAGCAGCCCTCCCACCAACATCCCCCCGAAAAACACCAACCAGAACATCGGCTTCAAAAAACTCGGCAAATCGATGTTCATCCCTAACAAACCTCCAAGCGCCACCAACGGCAGAAAAAAACCAGCCAAAAGGTTCAGCCGATACGCAATCCGCCCCAACCGCGCCGACGCCCGCGAATGCTCCTCCGCCCGCTGAACCCGCCAAAACTCCAACGTCAACCGCGCATCCGCCTGCAACAAATCCGCCGCACGCTCGATCTCCCGCGCCCGATCCCGATACGCCAGGATCTCACGGTCATCCGGATCAATCCCTAACACCTGCTCCAGCGCCTGCACCAGGTTCCGCGTCGACCTCGCCAACGGCGCAGCATGACGGATGATCGCAAAAATCTCCGCCGCCGTATCCGCCTCATCAATCACCTCCTCATGCCCGTCAATCGCCCGCTCAAACCGACCTAACAAATCCCCAAGTTCGCTGATCCCCGCACCTCCCGGCTGCATCCACGTCAAATCATGCCGCTTCCAGAAAACAATCGCCGTCCGCTCCGGCACCGCCGGCTTCGGAACCTCATGCACCACCAGCAACAACTCACCCGCACCCTCCACACACCGCTGGTGCCCCGGACGACCGCTCAACTGATCCTTCAGCTCACGCTCAATCGTATAATGCGCCGGCAGTTGGAATGACTCGATCAACGACATGCCCGCACCCTACCCAATCCCCTCCCAAGGTGAAATCCCGATTTCATCTATCAACCGATTCCACCTCCAACCCTCAACGCTTCCGACGCACCCCCAGCAGCCCCAACCCCAGCAACCCCAGCTCAGGAACCACATAAATGATCCCCGGGCTGAATCCATTCATCTCCGGCGCACCAAAAATCGGCAGATTGTCCTGAATCACCGTCGCAATCGGTTGCGGATCCAGCGGATCCAACGCGTTCGCCGCCAACTCCACCGCCGATACAAACTCAAACCTCATCCGGTCAAACTGCAACCCTTGCCCCAGATGGATCGTGTTCTTCCTCAAAATGCACCTCCTGCGTCCCCCCCGGAGGCACTCTCACTGGAAACCTCCGACCCGAGATAACTCAACGTGAAAACGTAATTCCCCGTCCACGTCCCGGGCTCGAACACCGTAAACGCCATCAGCGGGAAAAAGCCACCCGCAGTCTCAACCTCCTAACACGCCCCGCCATTCGCCTCGATCGTCCGCACGAACTGATCACCTATCAACAAATTCAACCCATCCGGATCATCACTCCCCGGAGCCAGTGCCGAAACACCGCCACCGAAATAATCCACGTCAAACTGATAGTTCTGACCACACGCAAAAGAGGCCGCCAAAACACTGGCGGACAACACCGCAAACAAGGGGTTAGTTTTCATGGGGGGAGCAGGGGAATATGGAAATCCCCCATCTCATCCCCCTATCGCCCAAAAATGTAAACTCATTTCGCCATCCATCGCTTATGGATATAAGCCGAAAATCACAACACTTTACCCCGCGAAAAAGAATCTCACCACTCCTTCCCCAAACCATAGCGATCCGCCAGCTCCAGCAAATCCCCACGCATCGGCCACTCATCCGGCCGCTCGCTCGTCTCGTGCCGCTTGCTCGCACCCTTCAGACTCATGCAGCCCGTGTTGTCACCGATCTGCCGCACAAACTCCACCTCCTCCTCGGTAAACCGCACCTCCGGCAACGCCGCAAACTCACGGATCTTGTCCTCGATCAACCGCGCACCCTCACCCGCTTCCTGGATGAACGTCGGCACCACACTCTCCACCGCCGGATGACTCAAATTCCAGATCGAGGCGAATTGCAACAACGTCAGCCCATACTTCTCCGCCACCGGCTGCATCCGCGCCGCCTTCTCCATCCCATGCTGCACCCAGCCCTCCGGCCGATAAGTCCGGTGATCCCCCGGCTTGAACACATGCCCCGCACCTCCCAAATCCCCGTGAAACACCCCACCGTAATCCACCACCCGCGTCAGCACCTTCACCCCGTGCTTCTCACACGCCGGCAAACTCAATCCCACCGGCCACGGCTCCAGCGGATTCAAAATCAACATCGCCCAATCAATGCACTCACCGAACCGCTCCAAACACCCGATCAGATCCAACGTAAATCCATTCGCTGGCCCCGGCGCAATCCCTAACATCCTCGTCATCCCCTCATCCCGCGCATCACGCATCCCCTGCCACAACGTCTCATTCGTATAACCCACCTCGTCCGGGTTATGCAGCATCAACAAATCAAAATGATCCGTCCCACACCGCTCCAACGAACGACCCGTCGCCGTCCGGATGAAAGCCCCATACCCTTCCGGCCCCCGCAGCTCCGCATCCGTAAACCGCGGATACCCACGGCTCCCCTGCCTCTGCCCCTCATAAAAATCATGCCCGATCATCCCCACCAAACAATAATTCGACCGATCCACCCCCTTCAGCGCATGACCTAACAACTCATCCGCCTTCCCGTTCCCATACACATCCGAAGTCACAAATGTCCGGATCCCCGCCTCATACGCGGTCTCGATGCACCCGATAAAACGCTCCTCCGTAAGGGTTTCTCCGAAATGCATGAAGCGTCCGCCGCTCCAGGTGCCGTAGGCTGTTGTCGTCAGTTCCATGGGAAAAATTGCAGTTGCCCGGACTGAGTAATCCCGCCCGCCCCCACGGTCAACCCGCAACCCTCCCCCGCCAAAATCCGCACAGCTCTTGCAAAAATCCGCGCCCCCCCACCAAACTCCCCCACCCTCCCAATCACCCTCCATCTCAGCTTTTCAGCATCTCAGCATTTCAGCATTTCAGCATCTACCCCAAAATGTTCGGCTCCCTCAAACGCATCGCAACCAAGCTCGAACTCTCAAATAACGCGCTCAAATGCCCCGCCTGTGGTGTCCCCGCAAAATCCCTGCCCGACCAAAACGACGGCATCATCACCTGCCATCACTGCTCCCACCCCGCCTCCATCGCCGAATACCGCGCCGCCAACCTCCCCTCACACCAACCCGCCGACCCCGCATCCCCACCACCCGGCACCCGCATCCGCCAATCCACCCCCACCCCCGGCACCCTCCACTGGCACATCCCCGCCAGCGGAAACTCCGGCGGCCTCCTCCTCTTCGGCATCCTCTGGCTCGCCATCACCGCCATCGTCAGCGGCGGATTCCTCATCGCCGCCCTCTCCGGCTCCTACCAATCCAGCTCCGCATTCTTCCCCGGCTGGATCCTCATCCCCTTCTTCACCCTCTTCTGGGCCATCGGCCTCGTCATGCTCTACGCCGGATTCCGCAGCAAATTCTCCCAACACGAAATCACCCTCACCCCCACCGAACTCACCCACCGCCAAAGCTTCGGACCCCGCACCCGCCTCATCACCCTCCCCCGCCACGAAATCCAAACCATCGGCCAAGTCCTCTTCTACACCAAA
>SYAP01000039.1 GCA_005787565.1 Verrucomicrobiaceae bacterium
AAAACGTCCGCACCACTCGCCACTTCACCGGTCCCATCGGCTTCAACATCGGGAAAAACAAGGATACCCCCAACGAGAACGCCGCCGACGACTACCTGATCTGCCTCCGCAAGGCATGGACCGTCGCCGACTACATCGTCGTCAACCTCTCCTCCCCGAACACCCCCGGCCTGCGCGATCTCCAAGGCCCCGAGGCCAGTGCCCGACTTCTGGAAACCCTCAAACACGAGCAAACCGTCCTCGCCGCCCAGCACGGTCGGAACGTTCCGGTCCTCTTCAAAGTCGCACCCGACCTCGACGACACCCACATCGCCCAGCTCTCCAAAGTCTTCCTCGATGGCGGCCTCGACGGCCTCATCGCCACCAACACCACCCTCGACCGCGAGGCCGTCTCCTCCCACCCCCGCGCCAACGAAGCCGGCGGACTCTCCGGCGTCCCCGTCTTCGCCAAAAGCACCGAAATCCTCCGCGCCTTCTCCAGCCACCTCGCCGGAAAAATCCCCATCATCGGCGTCGGCGGCATCTCCTCCGTCGAAGACGCCCAGGAAAAACTCCGCGCCGGCGCCTCCCTCATCCAGATCTACACCTCCTTCATCTACCAAGGCCCAGCCCTCGTCCGATCCCTCTCCAAAGCCTTGTGAATAACTTGTGAACATTGGGAATAAGGGCAATCAAACATTCGCTTCACAATCCTATTTCCTCCAGAAAGATCATTATTCAATAAATCGTAAATAATCACTCAACCCATTGATTTAAATAATTTTAAATCAAAATCAGTCTTCTCAATCATGCCGCTCCACCTCCAGATCCCCTCCCCCTCACCCATCGCGATCTGGAGTGGGAACAACTGGGAAAAATCCACCACCATTCCCGTCCACTCAACCGACCGCGGACTCCTCCACGGCCTCGGCCTTTTCGAAACTTTGCTCGCCGTCCAAGGCCATCTCCCCTTCCTCGAGTGGCACCTAGAACGGCTTTCCCGCTCCTGCGATTTCCTCCGCAGCACAGCCGCCTTCCCTCATCCGCCCGATTGGTCCGTCGGCATTCGCACCCTCATTCCGGACGCCGATTCCGCCCCGCCCATCTCCCGCGTCCGCCTCACCCTCACCGGCGGTCCCGGCAGCCTCCGCGACCTCACCCCCACCGCCCCCGGCCTCGCCTGGATCTCCCACACCCCGCTCGATCCCGCTCCCGAGTCGCTCACCCTCACCCGCTCCCCGTGGACCCGCAATCCGAGCGGACCCATGGTCGGTCACAAATCCACCAGCTACGCCGAAAACCTCGTCGCCCTCGACCACGCCCGCCGCGCCGGCTTCGACGAAGCCCTCTTCCTCACCCCGGACGGTCACCTCGTCGAAGCCGCCACCGCCAACCTCTTCCTCCTCATCCACGACCAATGGGTCACCCCGCCCCTGTCCTCCGGCTGCCTCCCCGGCATCACCCGCCGCTGGATGCTCGAAAGCGGTGCCATCGAAGGCCACCTCACCGAATCCGATCTCGAAAAATCCAGCGCCATCCTCCTTACCAGCGCCACCCGCGGCCCCATCCCCGTCCGCCAGCTCGATCAAATCCCCTTCCCCAACCACCCCGCCCCCTCAGCCATCCGCCAAAAATGGCTCACCGCAACCGGGCAGCCATCCGGTTCCTGAAATCCCAAGCGGCCCCATCACCGCCACAAAGATCAACCCGCAAAAGCGGAGCATCCCTTCTCACTCGCCGACGTCAATCGCCTGCGCGTTGATCAGCAGCAGATCCACGGATGAACCATCCGCGACGCTGCCGGTGACAGTTACCCACGCCAGCTTTTCCAAACCACCCACCCCTTCAATGCCTTCCTTCAGCACCTTCCCGTCCGCACCGACGACCTGAACCGATGCGATGCCGCGCTTCTTGTCTTCAGAGGAATCGCAGCAGGTATCCCAAGGCGTCTCACATTCATCACCGGGGATCTCATTGCAAGGCGTCAGCACTTCCGGGTCGCCTAGAATGAACACCGCCCGACCCTCCACAAAAGGTTTGGAGTTTCCCATGATCCGCCCGCGGATCGTGATCACATCTCCTGGCTTCACCTCCGTTCGGACGAGATGAATGGCTCGGGCTTCACCCTCCGGCCTGGCATCAAGCACACGCGAGAGCGATTCACTCGGCCCCGATGGAGCAACAGTGACGGTTGGGGCGTTCTCCTTGCATGAAGCAAGAAGTCCGAACGCAGCAAGGAGCAGATGGGTGGATTTCATGGGATTGTGTGGGTTGGATGGTTTGTTGGATTGAATCAGTTCATGCGGAGAGCGGCGTGAAGGGATGGCTTGAGACAACGGATCGCCGGTGGAATCGCGCCCAACACCCCAAGGAAAAGCCCGGTCAGGATCCCGGTGATCGCCACCTCGGGTCCGATCTGCACCGTGAACGCACCGATGGAAAACGGCACTGTGCGCCCATCCAGCAAACCGACAGCCACCACCGATGCAAGCAGCGCTCCTGTTAGGCTGGCCATGGTACTCTCTTGCACCAGGCTGAAAAGGAGTGATATCCTCCCGAAGCCGATGGCCTGCAACGTCGCCATCTCCCGCACCCGCGAAGCGAAGGCCGCGTAAAGCGTGTTGACTCCCCCGAACAAGGCCCCTGCCGCAATCAATCCCGCCGTGATCCATGTCATCACCCGCAGCGGCTTGAAGAAGGCGCTCAGCCGATCATAATAATCACTTTCCCGCAGCGCGCTCAATTCAAGATCCAGCCGTTGTTTGGCGAAAAGATCCGCCTCGGTGTAATCCTCCGCATGATCCAACCGGATCACCACGCACGAGACCGTCTCCCGCTTGGCCATTACCCGGAGATCACTCAGCGTGGCCCAAATCTCCGACTCCAACACCGTCCCAGGCGCGGCGAAAATGCCGGAAATCCCCATGATCTGCCCATCCAGAACGATGGTATTGCCCACCTTCAAATCCTCCACCGCAAGCCCCAGCTTCCTCCACGCCAACCGCCCCACCATGACCTCACCGGCGGCGGGAAACGTCCCCTCAATCAATCGCACCTCCGGATGCACCCGCAACGCTTGCGCCGTCACCCCGCGCAACATCCCCTGTTGCCGCCGCCCATCCGGCAGCCCGATGTAATTCATATAATGAATCTCACTGGATACCGCGCGCACCCCGAGAGTTTCCGAAATCCCAGAAACGCCCGCCTCCGCAATTCCGGCAGTCTTCTCGGAAACCTCGCTGCGCTGGATGCTCTCCTCGGATCCGGCCCCGACCAGAATCACATTCCGCGGCGAACCGGACGCGGATAACACACGGGTCATGCCCTGATTGATCGCCACCGCTGCCATCACCAACAACACCACCAGCGCGCTCCCTCCAATCGTTTGGATGAGCCTCGTCTTGGAGCGGAACAGGTTCCGCACGGCATATGTGATCGGGAGCATGATGGGTCAGCTTCGCAAATTTCTAACAATCGGCTGGGTCATCGCCTGAAAGGCCGGCCAGAGGGACGCTGCGACGCCAAGCACCAGCGCGGATGAAATGCCGATCAGCAAAACCGTCGCGTCCGGCTGAATGGCCAGGGTTTGTCCCTCATTTCCCAAGGTGAAACTCTGCCACCTGAGAAATCCCGCAGCAAGACCCACCCCCAGAACGCCCCCGGCCAATCCCAACATGCCACCTTCTCCCACCACCAGACAAGCGATCGCCCTCCCCGGATACCCGAGCGTCCTCAACACCGCGTTCTCCTTCACCCGACCTCTAACGATCAGCAGCAAGGCGTTCGCCACCAACCCCGCAACCGCCGCGACCGCACCGATTCCCAGCCAGCGGGTGAAGCCGATCAGTTCGATCATCTCGGATGCCGTTTCGGCAAAGAATGCTTTCTCGGGCCTCGTGTCGGTCGGCTCTTGGCCGGAGCGGAATCGCTCGTCAATCGCAGCCGCCACGCTGCCCAGGTCTTCGGACGCATTCACTCGCACATTGAATTGCGTCACAACCCCCAATCCCGCTCTCGACGCCTGCTGGAGGAACGGCAACTTCACATAGGCCACATTGTTGTCCTGCGCGAAGGGTGAGCGGATGATCCCGGAAACCGTCACCGTCACCCCGGCCGCATCAAATCGATCCCCCGTCCCAAGCCCGCGGCGCCTCGCGAAAACCTCTCCCAGCAACGCACCGTCATCGCGTTTCAGCCATGCCTCCTCACTGCCGGAAAGGATTTCGATTTCCGGGGCAAACTTCCTCAAGAGGCCATTGGGAACACCCCGGAACGTGATGACATCCAGCGACGCCCCACAGTTGTTCACCACAATCTGCACGGGAATCACCTCACGCACCCCATCCATCCGCCGGATTTCATCCGCATAATGCTCCGGAAGCCGGCTTGCGGACGGACAAAAGCGGTTCTGCCGATAGACCACCAATGTCGTATCCGCCGCTGTCGCCTCGGTGGCCTTGGCGAGAGAACGCTGGAGTGTCTCCACCGCGGTGAAAAGAAACATGCCGGAGGCCACCCCGAAGATGGTCAACAGCGAGCGCACCTTGTGACGGATGAGCTGCAGCCAGGCGAGTTTCAGAAGATTGATGAACGCATTCATGTGGACGACAGCAGTTGTCCTTTCTCCAGATGCAAGGTGCGGTCGGCAGCTGCGGCGGCCTTGGCATCATGCGTCACCATCACAATGGTTTTGCCATGATCCCTTGCGAGCTGACGGAGAAGTTCAAGAATGCGGTTGGCAGCTTCTCGATCCAAATCTCCCGTCGGCTCGTCCGCCACCAGCAATGGGGGATCCGCCACCACCGCGCGGGCAATCGCCACCCGTTGCTCCTGCCCACCTGACAATTCCGAAGGAGTATGGTGCATGCGATCCCCCAGATCGACCAACGCCAACGCCGTCTCCACCCGCCGATGACGCTCCTTTTTCGATAGCGGAGACAGCAGAAGAGGCAATTCTACATTCTCAAAAGCCGTCAGCACTGGAACGAGATGATAGAGCTGGAAGATATATCCCACATGACTCGCACGCCACCGGGTCAAATCCCTTCGTGAAAGGTTCGCGATATCCGTTCCAGCGATCACCAGCGATCCTGCGGACGGAGAGTCGATTCCCGACAACAAATTGAGCAATGTGGTCTTTCCCGAGCCGGAAGGCCCCATCATGGCAAGAAACTCCCCTTTGGCCACATCCAGATCAAGCGCATCAAGAGGCGTGACGACGTTGTTCCCCTTGCGATAACTCTTGGAAATGCCACGGCATTGGATCATCGGCTCATTCATGGTTCTATCAGGTTTGGATTCACACGTTGTCCATCGCGCAATGATGTTGGAGAGACCACCACCCACTCACCCGGCAGCACGCCTTGGGTGACTCGCAGGAACCCTTCCCGGATCTCGCCGGAGGGCTCGATAGAGCGCCGGGTGACTCGCTTGGTTTCCGGATCACACACCCACACGCCACGGTCTTTCACCGCAGCTACCGGCAACCAGACGGCAAGGGAGGTGGTGGCTGCGGCCGTGCCGATGAACTCAACCCGACATAACATCTCCGGACGCAGTTGGTCCGAAGGGGCGGCGATGCCCACCTTCGCTTGCAAGGTGTTCCGCTGCAAATCCGCTTCTCCGGTGATGCGGGTTACCGTTCCTTCGAAAATCCGATCCGGCAGAAGACTGCAACGAACACGCGCCTTCTGTCCGATCTGGAGTCCGGCGGCATCGGCCAAGGGAACGTCCACGCGCACTTGCAGTTTCGCCGGATCATAGAGAATCGCCACCGTCGAGCTGTCAGGCTCGTTGTCAGATAACATCTTCTTCTGCCCGGGGGCGGACAACAAACGCAGCACACGTCCATCGATCGGCGAGGCAATACGGGTGCGGGAGAACGCAAGTCTCGCCTGCTCCAATTCGATTTCCGCCGCACGGATGTCATCCTCGCGAACCTGCGTTTCAAGCTCCAGACGGGCAATCTCAGCCTTCGCCTCCGCCGTGGCAGCGGTCGCCGCACGAAGGTTGGCCTCCTCACTTTCCGCACGGAGTTGGGCGGATGTGATTTCAATTTGCGAAATCGCTCCATTGGCCAATCCACGCAGTCGTGCGGATCGATCCGCCGCCTCATCCCGCAGCGCCGCCGCCGCAATTTCCTGCGCCTGCACGCCTTCCAGTTTGCGCTTTGCCGAAAGGATGGTGCCAAGATGGGACTCTCGTGTGGAGATGAGCCTTTTGTGTCTCTGTTCGGCAGCCGCGAGAGCCAGACGGGCGTCATCCTCCACCAATGTCGCGAGAATCTCGCCGCGTTTTACGGATTGCCCTTCGAGAACATGAACCGCTTCGATCACACCATCCACCAACGCGGTGGCTTTGGTCGGAAGCGGATCCGGCTCGATCCAGCCACTGGCCTGAAACAGCAGGCTGCCCGATGTTTTGTCATCTCCGGCCTCGGTCAACGCGAGCGCACTGGCCACTTCAACCCTGGTAGCCGGCACCAAGCGGTCCCGGAAGAGTGCCAGAAACAACAATGCGAAGCCCGAGAGAATGGCGACAGGAACCACCCATCCTGGAATCCGGCGGGCGGCATGGGTGTCCCTGGAGGGACCGGTGAGTGAATCTAACGATGGAGGAGGTTTCACGGAGTGGAATTCTATCTGGATGGAATCGCCCGGAAGAAGGGCATGCAGGCAGTCACTCGAAGCAATCGACCGCAAACGGCAAGAACAGCCGTCTATCAGATTCTCCAGATGCCCAACACCGCCCGATGGGCTGAAGGTGAGGAGGGCCCGCGGATCGGCGCCGAAGGGCGGAACGGGGTGCGATCCCCGGCTTCGGCCAATTGCAACCCGCAAAGAGGATTGGGCAAATCGGACCCGATGATTTGGGGAAGTTCAATCGAAGGATCCGGTGACGGTGCGTCCGGCAGTCCCTCAAGATCCAGACAGCACGACGCGGGTTCCGTTTCTCCCTGCTCACAATCCGGACAGCACTTTCCATCCTCGACCATGCTGCAGGAAAACAAGGTGAAATCCAACAAGCAGAGCCGGACAGGCACCGCAGCTGCCGGGAGCATCAGCCCGAGGCAGGTCAGGAGCAGCATGGCCAGCACTTGTCTCACGGGAACGATCTCCACCCGGATGGGAGGTTCCGGTCAAGGGATTATTCCGTATCCGTTGGTTTGGCGCATGGGTGCGCCGTGCCGCGAAGTGATAGAATCGGCTGCCGACTCAGCTCGATTCCAGACCTCTTCAATTCCATCCGATCAACCCGCAAATGCGGCGTAGACCGCGATCACGAGGATGATCAGAATGAGCCCGGCCCATTTGGCGTTTTTCCATGGGGTCATGTCGATCGGCGTGGCGGTCGCCAGTTTCCACGGAGTGCTGCGGGGAGCAATGGTGCCCCAGCCGATCATGAAAATGACAAGGAATGCGAAAACCACACCGAGGTAATGGAAGTTGTAACGGAAAATCCCATCCACCCGATCGGAAGCACCGGGGATGAAGTATTTGGCACCGATGAGGGCCAAACCGAGCACCAGCGCCCAGAATGCCGCGGGTGCGGGAACGCGGGAGTGAAGCATGCCAACCACCACGACCGCGAAGATCGGGATGAAATAGATGGCATTCATCTTTTGCAGGTATTCGAAAATGCTGGCCTGCCCCGCAAGCAGCGGTGCCACGATCATGCCGGCGATGGCGATGCAGACGACGAAGATTTTCGCCGCGCGGACCATTTGCTGTTCGGATCCCTTCGGATTGATGACGTTGTGATAGAGCCCGATGCTGAAAAGCGCTGAGGTGCTGTTCAGCGCGGCGTTGAAGGATGAGAGGATGGCCCCGACCATGACGGCGGCGAAGAATCCGGTGAAATGCGGCGGCAAGACTTCTCGGACGAGTGTGCCGTAGGCCTTGTCGTTGGTAAGACCGGTATCACTGAAGAGGTGGAAAGCGATGATGCCGGGAAGGACCAGATAGATCGGGCCGAGGAGTTTCAGCGCACCGGTGAGCAGAACTCCTTTTTGCCCTTCGGCCAGACTGCTGGCCCCGAAAGTGCGTTGGATGATTTGTTGGTTGGTGCACCAGTAAAAGAGATTGAGCAGGGCAACACCGGTGAAAAGCGTGCTGAACGGAACTTCGGTTTGTGGGGAACCGATCGAGTTCAACCGGTCCGGCCGAGCTTCCTTGAGGATGCTCCAGCCTTCCAGAACCCCTTGGCCATCGCTGACCCGGTTGAGCGCGTAGTAAACGATCATGAACCCGCCAACCAGTAGTCCGACGCCATTGATCGTATCCAGCACCGCAAGGGACTTGAGTCCACCAAAGCGGGAGTAAAGCGAGCCCATGATGCCAATCAGGAAGACCGTGCCCCAAAGGATGACCGTGTCCGGAGCGACGGTGTTTCCAAGAAAGTTGACGGGCTCGGTGATGCCGGTGAGGTTTTTCAAATCCAACATCTGCGAAAGCCCCATCGCACCCGAGTAGAGAATGATGGGAATGAGAATCAGGCAGTAAGCTGTTAGGAAAATGATGTTGGTGAGCGTCTGGGTGGATTTGTTAAACCGGTTTTCCAGAAATTGCGGAACCGTGGTGATGCCCGCCCTGAGGAAACGGGGCAGGAAAAACAGCGCCATCACCACCAGGGCGATGACCGCCACCACTTCCCATGCCATCACCGCCAGGCCGTCCTTGTAAGCCGATCCGTTGAGGCCGACCATCTGCTCGGTCGACAGATTGGTCAGCAGCAACGACCCGGCGATGACAGGAAACGTGAGCGAGCGGCCACCAAGGAAGAAACCATCGGACGAACCCTTTTCATCACGGCGGGTGATGCTCCACGTGAGCGCGGCGGCAAAGAGGGTGAAGGCGAGAAAGGAGACGAGAATCATGGCGGGTTTTCAGTTGAAGATGGGTTGGGTTGAAAAATCACTCGGCGAGGAAACGGTGGATCATCCGGTGCTGATAGATCTCACCAGGGCGCAGGATGGAATTCGGGAAATGCTCGTGGTTCGGAGCGTCCGGATGCTTTTGGGTTTCGAGACAGAGCGCGGTGCGGTGGGTGTAGGCGATGCCTTGTTTGCCGATGATCGTGCCATCGAGGAAGTTTCCGCCGTAAAACTGGATCGCAGGTTGGTCGGTGGAAATTTCCATGACGCGTCCGGTTTTCGGATCCTTGAGCCGGGCGGCGGGTTTGAGTCCCTCCGCCTCCTTGAGGACCCAACAATGATCGTATCCACCGGCAAAGGCGAGCGCCTCGAAGTCAGCATTCAAACGGCTGCCGATGATGGCCGGCTGGCTGACAAAATCCATCGGCGTGCCAACCACCGGCGCGATCTCCCCGGTGGGAATCAACCCGGCATTGGTGGGAAGATAATGATCCGCATGAAGGGTGAGTTCGTGATCATTGATGGTGGATTTCGGATTTCCGGAAAGGTTCCAGTAAGTGTGATGCACGAGATTGACGATGGTCGGCGCATCGGTGGTGGCGCGTGCTTCCCAGATCAACTCATTGTCATCGGTCAGGGTGTAGGTGACGAATGATGTTAGATTTCCCGGATAACCTTCCTCGCCGTCTTTGGACAGATAAGTGAACTCTACTCCGGTGTCGGTGGCTTTTCCGGTCCAAACAACCTTGTCGAAGCCGATGTTTCCGCCATGCAGATGGGATGGCATGCCGCCGGGCTCGTTGTTGGTGGCGAGGGTGTATTCCTTGCCGTCGAGGGTGAATTTCCCGTCCTTGATGCGGTTTGCGAAACGTCCGACGGATGCGCCGAGGTAGGCGTTGTTGGATCGCCAGCCGTCGAGGGTTTCATAGCCGTGGGTGATGTCGGCAAGGGCACCGCTTTTATCCGGAACTTCCATCGAAACGAGGCTGGCACCGAACTCCGTGACACGTGCGCGGAGCCCGTGCTTGTTGGTGAGGGTGAAAATGAGGACTTCACGACCATCGGGCATTTTCCCGAAGGTTTCCTGCTGGATGTGATCGGCTTTCGGCATAGGTGCGGAGGGTTTCTGGCAAGCGCTCACGAGGCAGGCCAAGGCGGCGAAGAGAATGTGGGCTTTGCTCACGCCAAGGGGGTTTGGCCGATGGTGAGGTCGATGCCAAGCCAGAAGTTTCCGCGCTCGAGGCGTGACGGACGGGGAAACGGGAACTAGATTTTCAGCATGAAAAGCAACGAGTGGTTTGTGGCGTTTTTGGATTCGGCGATGGCGGCGTTTTCCTGCCAAACAGGGACGATTCACCGGACCGGTCCGGATGGGATGCTCGATCTGGTGGCGCAGCGCGGTGTGCCGGAGGCATTGATGGACAAGATCGCGAAGATTCCCTTCGGCAAAGGCATCGCTGGCGCTGCGGCGGAGCGGCGGGAACCGGTGGAATTGTGCAATTTGCAGGCGGATTTGGGCGGAGTAGCTCGACCGGATGCGCGTCAAACGGGCGTTTCGGGATCGCTGGCGGTGCCAGTTTTCTCGAAAATCGACGGCCTGGTGCTGGGAACGCTGGGGGTCGGGATGTTTGCACCGCATGAGTTTTCCGATGAGGAAAAGTCGCGTCTCGCCGGCCTGGCCGCCGAATTGGCAGACGTCTGGGAGGAGTGAGGCCTGGTCGGCGGGCGAGGAATTTCCTCAGAATCTGGCGGGGTGGTTGACCCGGGCGGCGATGGCGATAGAATGCGCCCCATGAACACTGCGGAAAGCGCACACAAAATTCTCGATACGATGCTGGGACACCTTGGTTTTACCGCAAATATCGAGGTCCAGGACTCGGAAGAAGGCCCAACCCTTCAGATCCACAGCAGCGACAACGACTCGCTGATCGGCCAAGACGGAGACCGTTTGGACGACCTTCAGTATTTGGTTAATCGAATTTTGCGCCGGGAAATGCCAAACGCGGCCCGCGTGAAAGTCGATTGCGGGCATTTTCGCTCGATTCAGGAAGACCAGTTGCAGGAAGAGGTCCGCGGCATCGCCGAGCGGGTCAAGGCAAGCGGCAAGCCCTTCCGCATGCGCCCGCTGAATGCCTACTACCGTCGTCTGGTGCACAATGTCCTCGTGAACCATCCAGGCGTCGTTTCCCACTCGCCGGATGGTGATGACCGCCTCAAACGCATCACGATTTCCTCAAAAAACCCCAGCGCAACGACCGAATGAAGAAGTTCCTTTTCGATTGCGGAACCCGCGACGCCACCGCCTCCGCAGGTCTTTTCGTTCTGCGGGCCTCCGTGGGGCTGATGATGCTGATCGGCCACGGGATTCCAAAGTTCCGGAACTACGATTCGGTGGTCCAGAAATGGCACAATCTGCCCGAGCAAATCGGACTGCCTTTCCTCTCACCCCAAGTGGCGGTGATGGGCGCAATCGCCGGCGAACTCGTGGCGGCCGCGCTCCTCGTGCTCGGTCTGATGACACGCCCGGCGGCCTTCCTTTTCGGCTTCGCGATGGTGACCGCAGCCTTCGGATATCACGGCGCGGACCCGCTGTTTTTCACTCCCGAAAAGGCATCGAAGGAGCTGGCGGTGATGTATTTGATCCCGGCAGTCGTGATCCTGATCACCGGCGCCGGATCGTGGTCCATCGATTCGTCGCTCTATCATGACAGCAAACGCCGCCGTTGGTGATGTCGATGGAAACGCAGCGATTGGTCCTGCCGGGCGACCTGAACCAGTGGGGTTTCCTCTTCGGTGGTCGGCTGCTCGCTTGGATCGATGAGGCGTCTTGGATTGCTGCGAGCCTCGATTTCCCCGATTGTCGTTTCGTCACCGTCGGCATGGACACCGTGGAATTCCACCACAGCGTGCGACAAGGAACCATCCTTGCGATCCGCTGCGAGAAGGTGCGGATCGGCACGACCAGCGTGACCTATTCGGTGGAAGTTCAGGATCGAAAAGCGAACCCGGGCCCGATTTTCTCAACCCGCGTGACCTTTGTGAGCGTCGATGAAGACGGCAAAAAGAAGCCCATCGCCGTTTGAGACAGCAACTCCTCATTCATCTCAACCGTGACGATTGAAACCGTTGACATTGTCCTGCCGCTCGAACGCTCCGAGGAGGACGTCGCACGTCGCGAAGCGGCCGCGAAACGATTGGGTATCGCCCCGACTCGAATCGGCGGGCTGCGATTGCGGAAACACTCGATCGATGCCCGGCAACGCGCGATCAAGGTCCAGCTCCGCGTGGAGGTTTCCATCGATGGCGACCTACCTCCCGACGAAAAACCCGGTTGGAACTCCCCTCCCCTGCCCGCTGCCGCGAAACGCGTGATCATCGTCGGTTGCGGCCCGGCGGGGATGTTCGCCGCCCTCCGCTGCCTCGAACAGGGAGCCAAACCGATTTTGTTGGAGCGTGGAAAGGACGCCAGTGCACGCCGTTTCGACCTTGCCCCGATCCTTCGCGAAGGACGCGTCATCGAGGATTCCAACTACTGCTTCGGCGAAGGCGGCGCAGGCACGTTTTCCGACGGCAAACTCTACACACGCGCCACTAAACGCGGTCCGGTCGCCCGCGTCTATGAAATCCTCGTCGCCCACGGCGCTCCGGAGGATATTCTAACCGACGCTCATCCGCACATCGGATCGAACCTGCTGCCGAATGTCGTGAAGTCCTTGCGCCAGTCGATCCTCCAAGCGGGCGGTGAGGTGCGCTTTCAAACGAAAGTCACCGATCTCATGATCCAAAGCGATCACCTCCACGGCGTAGTCACCTCAACCGGCGAGGAGATTCCCGGCGATGCCGTGATCCTGGCCACCGGCCACTCGGCTCGTGATATCTATCAGCTCCTCGACCGGAAAAAGATCCTGCTGGAAGCGAAACCCTTCGCCATCGGCTTCCGCATCGAGCACCCCCAACCCTTCATCGACCGCGTCCAATACCATCTGCCCGACGGCGCACCCCGCCCCCGGCTCCTCCCCGCCGCCCGATACCGCCTCGCCACCAAAATCCGCGATCGCGGCGTGCATTCGTTCTGCATGTGCCCCGGCGGATGGATCGTCCCCGCCGCCACCGAAAACGACGAGGTCGTCGTCAACGGCATGAGCCTCTCGCGCCGCGATTCGCCATTTGCCAACTCAGGGATGATCACCACGATCGAACCGGAGGATGTCCGCGACCTCTCCCGCGAGCACGGCGTTCTCGCAGGCGTCGTCTTTCAGAAAAATCTCGAACGCCTCGCCAAATCCGCCGGCGGTGGCGGCCAGGTCGCACCAGCCCAGCGGGTCGTCGACTACCTCGATGGAAAACTCTCCCCCACCCTGCCGGAAACCAGCTATTTCCCGGGCCTCAACTCATCGCGCCTCGATGAACTGCTGCCCAAGGAAATCACCAGCCGCATGCGTGAAGGACTCCGCCTCTTCGGCCGCCAGATGCGCGGCTACCTCTCACCCGACGCTCTTCTGTTAGGATTCGAAACCCGCACCAGCTCGCCGGTCCGCATCCCCCGCCGTGACGACACGCTGGAACACCCCGGCCTTACCGGTCTCTTCCCCTGCGGCGAAGGTGCCGGATACGCCGGCGGCATCGTCAGCGCCGCCCTCGATGGCATGCGCGTCGCCGATGCGGTCACCGCCACCCGCAATCACCCCAAGTCCCCCTGAATTTTCCACCTCAAGGAAAACTCGGCCATGACAAACCCGCACCACTCCCTACACTCCCGCCCGTGAGCTACCAGGTCTTCGCCCGAAAATACCGCCCCAGAACATTCAACGACGTTCTCGGGCAGGATCACGTCGTCCGCACGCTCCGCAATGCCATCGAGCAAAAGCGCCTCGCCCACGCCTACCTCTTCGTCGGCCCCCGTGGCACCGGCAAAACCTCCACCGCACGCATCCTTGCCAAAGCCCTCAACTGCTCCGGCGGCCCCAAGGCGGACTTCGATCCCGATGAAGACCTCTGCGTCGAAATCGCCGAAGGCCGATCCCTCGATGTCCTCGAAATCGACGGTGCCTCTAACAACGGCGTCGAACAGGTCCGCGACCTCCGCGAATCCGTCCGCTTCGCCCCCGCCCGTGGCCAATTCAAAATCTACTACATCGACGAGGTCCACATGCTCTCGAACGCCGCGTTCAACGCGCTTCTCAAGACCCTCGAAGAGCCACCGCCACACGTGAAATTCATCTTCGCCACCACCGAGGCGAACAAGATCCTCCCCACCATCCTCTCCCGCTGCCAACGCTTCGACCTCCGCCCCATCCCCACCGAACTCATCGCCAGCCACCTCCAGCACATCGCAACAGAGGAAGGCATCACCCTCGACCCCACCGCCGCATGGGCCGTCGCCAAAGGTGCCGATGGCGGCATGCGCGATGCCCAGTCGATGCTCGACCAACTCGTCGCCTTCTGCGGAAACCACATCACCGAGGCAAACGTCCTCGACGTCTTCGGCTTCACCTCACGGGAAAAAGTCGCGTCACTCACCTCGAAACTCCTTTCCCGTGAAACACCCGCCGCCCTCTCGCTCATCCAGAAGGAAGCCGAAAGCGGCCGCGAACTCTCACAACTGTTAGGCGAGCTCATCGGCTGCCTCCGCGCCCTCCTCGTCGCCAAACTCGACCCCTCCGCCGATGGCGAAGGCATTCCCACCGAGCTTTGGAACCAACTCCTCGAAGCCGCCGACGAATACCCGCCGGACCGTATCCTCGCCGCCATCGATGTCTTCGCGGAAACCGAATCACGCATGAAATGGGCCACCAACAAGCGCCTGCATTTCGAACTCGGCATCATCAAGGCCATCCAAACCCTCTCCGAAGTCCGACTGACAGACGTGATCAAAGTCCTCGCCCGTGGTGCCGATCACCTCCCCACCCAAGTCGCACCCGCTCCACCCGCAGCAGCTCCAAAACCCGCCCCGGCACCAGCACCCTCCCCAGCAGCCGTCGTGGAAACACCGGCCCCTGCCCCCGATCCCACACCCTCCCCAACTCCCGCGCCCGCACCGGAACCAACACCGGCACCCGTCGAGCCCCCCGCTCCGAAACCAACTTCCGGCGGCGGAATTTCCCGGCTAGAAGCCATGATGGCCGCCGCCCCGGAACACTCGGAACCACCCGCCCCGGAGCCTCCACCGTGGAAGGAAGAACCCGCACCGCAACCCGTCGCGCCCCCACCCGCTCCAGTCGAGGATCTGCAAGCCGTAGACCCGCTCATCCAGGCCGCACTCGAACGATTCGAAGGAAAAGTTCTCGCCAAGTGAGCGATCCCGGCATCCAGACCCGACTCCAAACCAGCGGTCATGCCGTCGTCCCGACGGACCTTTCTTCATTTCTGATAGACAATCTTCGCTCAACCGCCTTCGCCGAAGGCAAAGCAGGAAAGCGCTGCCTGTTGAATCACCCGCCGGTTGCCGAAACAGCCACCCGCCTCCGCGAAACACTCCATCTAACAGGTATCCTCCCGCTCGGCGCCATCGCCATCCAAGCCATCGCCTTCGATAAATCACCCGCCGCCAATTGGAAGGTCGCTTGGCATCAGGACCTCATGTTTCCCATCGCAAACGCTCCAAAGTCCCCCGGATACCGCTGCGCCTCCATCAAGGACGGAAACCACTTCGCGCAACCGCCCGACTCCACCCTCAACGAACTCCTCGCCGTCCGCCTCCACCTCGACGATTGCGACGCCACCAACGGCCCGCTCCGGGTTTCTCCCGGCACTCATCGGTTCGGCTCCATCCCCACAGAAGAAATCCCCCGCATCGTCGCGCAACACGGCGAATCCGTTTGCCTCGCCCTCACCGGCGAAGCGCTCCTCATGCGCCCGCTCCTGCTTCACGCATCCTCCCAAGCCACCCAACCAAAGCATCGACGCGTCCTGCATTTCGTGTTTCATTGCGGGGCGCCACCGGCCGAGCCTTGGGCCCAAACCGTCTGAACATTTCCCACATCCCACCACCTTCCCAAACCACCATGAACATCGCCAAATTGATGAAACAAGCCCAGCAAATGCAGGCCGGGCTCGCCGCCAAACAAGAAGAACTCTCCATCCGCACCGTTGACGCCTCGGTCGGCGGTGGCAAGGTCAATGTCATCGCCACCTGTGCCGGCGACATCCTCGCCATCAAGATCGACCCCTCCGTCGTCGATCCCACCGATGTCGAGTTCCTCGAAGACCTCGTCCTCAAAGGAGTGCAGGAAGCCATCGCCAAGGGCAAGGCCACCGCGGCCGCGGAAATGCAGAAACTCACCGGCGGCCTCGGCATTCCCGGCATGTGATCCACCGTTCAATCCAACCGCCACCGCCCGACCACCATGTCATCCATCCGCCGCCGCACAGGCTGGACCATGGTCGGCATGTCGCTCGCGCTCCACATCGTTACCGTCATCTGCTACTCGCGGCAACCTGACCACTTCGCGGCGTTCAGCGTGCTTCCCATCTGGATGTGGGGTGGCCTCGGCCTGCTTCTATCCACCGTCGCCTTCTATTTCCTTCGCGCTCCGCTCTCCCTCATCCTCTCCGGTATCTGGGCGGTCACCCTGCTCATCGGCGCGGACGAGGCACGCGTGCTCGCCAATGTCGGAAAACCCGCACCCATCCCCGGTCGGCCCGAAGCCTATCAGGGCCAGGCGGTGATGCGCGTGATCACCCTCAACTGCGCCACCTTCGCCTTCGGAAACCCTGCGAAGGACCTCGCCACATGGCACCCGGACATCGTCCTTCTCCAACAGGTCTATCCCCAACACGTCCGCCAAATCGCCGATGTCCTCTTCAGCGGCCGTGGCGATTACCGGACCCACCAGACCAACGGCGTCGTCACCCGCTGGAAAATCCAGCGCGAGTTCCGCCCACCCGGTGAACGCAGCCACCTCGTCACCCTCGAACTCCCGGACGGCAGCCTCATGGAAGTCGCCAACATCCACCTCTCCACCGCCGCCACCGATCTCCGCCTCTGGAATCCCAACGCCTGGCGCGCCCACTACCACAAGCGCATCGAGCGCCGCCATGAACTCGGCTTCATGCTCGACATGATCGCCCAGCAAACCTCCTTCCCGGAAACCCCCACCCTGTTAGGCGGCGACTTCAACGCCCCCGCCAACGACCCAGTCCACCTCCTCCTCGAACGCGACTTCGTCGATGCCTTCGTCGCAACCGGCACCGGCTGGGGAAACACCTTCCAACGCCGCGTTCCCGTAATCCGCATCGATCACCTCTACGCCACACGCCACCTCGTGCCGATCCGCTCAAAAGTCGTCACCTCCCCCAATTCCGATCACCGCATGGTCATCGCCGATTTCCTCATGCGATGAAATGATCAACCCGCCCCTCTTCTCTAACATGACCCGTGAAACACTCGCCGAAGTGCTCGAAGAAATCGCCCTCCTGCTGGAGTTGAAAGGCGAAAACCCCTTCAAAATCCGCGCCTACCGCCAAGGTGCCGAAGTCGTCCAGGCCTTCGACGGAGACATCGTCGCCCTCGCCGCCGCCAACCAGTTGGATGGCATCAAGGGCATCGGCGAGGCCCTCCGCGACAAACTCCACGAACTCGCCAGCACCGGCTCCCTCAAGTTCCATCAGGACCTCCGCGCCACGTTTCCAGAAGGACTCTTCGAGCTCTTCGACCTCCAAGGACTCGGTCCCAAGAAAATCAAGGCACTGCACGAAAGCCTCGCCGTCGGCTCCATCGCCGATCTCAAGGCAGCCTGCGATGCCGGGAAAGTCGCCAGCCTCGCCGGCTTCGGCGAGAAAACCCAAACCAAGATCCTCGAAGCCATCCGCCTCCGCGAAAGCGTTGCCGACACCTTTCTGTTAGGCGGCATCGCCCCGCTGGCCGAGGAAATCCTCGAAACCCTTCGCCTCCACCCCGAGATCACCCGCGTCGCCATCTGCGGCTCCTATCGCCGCGGCAAGGAAACCGTCCACGACCTCGATTTCCTCGCCGCCACCAAGGAACCCGCACTCGTCTGCGAGGATTTCACCACCCTCCCCCACGTCGAATCCGTCATCGCCTGTGGCGATACCAAATGCTCCGTGCGCCTGAAAAACGGCCTCCAATGCGACCTCCGCGCAGTATCTAACAGCCAATTCCCATTCGCCCTCCAATACTTCACCGGCTCCAAGGAGCACAACGTCGCCATCCGCTCCATTGCCCTCAAACAAGGGCTCTCCCTCAACGAATACGGCTTCACCGGCGACACCGCATCCTCCATCCAGGTCAATGAGGAAGGCGAGATCTACCGCGCCCTCGGCCTCCGCTACATCGTCCCCGAACTCCGCGAAAATCGTGGTGAAATCGAAGCCGCCGCCGATGGCACCCTGCCCGACCTCATCGAACTCACCCACCTACGCGGCACCTTCCACAACCACACCACCGCCTCCGATGGCGCCAACACCCTTGAGGAAATGGCCAACGAAGCCCTCGACCTCGGACTCCAATACCTCGGCATCGCCGACCACTCGAAATCCTCCTTCCAGGCCCGCGGCCTCGATGAAACCCGGCTGTTGGAACAAATCGCCGCCATCCACGCCCTCAACGCCACCTTCGATGGCTTCCAGGTCCTTGCCGGATCCGAAGTCGACATCCTCAAGGACGGATCGCTAGATGTCGACGAGTGCATCCTCGACCAACTCGAAGACTGCTT
>SYAP01000040.1 GCA_005787565.1 Verrucomicrobiaceae bacterium
AAAGACATGATCGGCAAAAACGGAGTGGACGCCAAGGCCCGGCAGTTCCTGCGCGACCAGATCCGCGATGGGCGCAGCCTCATCCGCTCCATCTCCCTCCGCCAGGAAACCATCCTCGCCATCGCCCACAAACTCATCGAACACCAACCGATGTTCCTCAAAAAAGGCGCGCGACACCTCCGCCCGCTCACCATGAACGACATCGCCGACGAGCTCAACCTACACGCCACCACCGTCTCCCGCGCCGTCGCCGGAAAATACGTCCTCACCCCACACGGACTCATGGAAATGCGCGCCTTCTTCGCCACCGGATACCAAACCAGCGATGGCGAGGAAGTCTCAAACGCCGGCGTCCGCGAAGCCATCCAACAACTCGTCTCCCAGGAAAACCCCGCCAAACCCCTCTCCGACGACGCCATCGCCAAAGCACTCGACTCCCAAGGCATCAAAGTCGCCCGACGCACCGTCGCCAAATACCGCGAACAACTCAACATTCTCCCCTCCCACCTCCGTAAATCATTCTGATTCAAACGGAAATATCAAACAATCACCGACCCAGCCCGCGCAACCATCACTTTATCAAAGTATTCGATTCAATCATTTGTTTGACAACCCGCAAGCTCTCGCAGAAATCAAGCGCATGCACCAAACAAACGTTCAAATGAGCGAGCCTAAGCTCCGCCTGATCGAAGCCGCTGAAACCCTCTTCGCCGATCGTGGATTCGACACCGTCTCCGTCCGCGACATCACCAAACTCGCCAAAGCCAACGTCGCCTCCATCAACTACCACTTCGGCTCCCGCGACGGACTCCTCGCCGTCGTCCTCACCCGCTATATCGCCCCCGTCAACGAGGAACGCCTCCTCCGCCTCGACCAAGCCGAGAAAACCCACGGCAACAAGCCCGTCCCTCTCGAAGTCATCGTCGACGCCTTCGCCCGCCCCCTCGTCACCCAGGTCCGCAAATCCGAACTTTCCGAGCGCCTCTTCTACAAACTCCTCGGCCGCTCCTTCGCCCAACAAGACGAAACCCTCCCGCACGAACTCGAAACCCAGTTCCGCGTCATCATCAGCCGCTTCATCCGCGCCCTCGCCAAAACCCTCCCCGGCGTCCCCTCCGAGGAACTCATCTGGCGACTCCACTTCGTCGCCGGCGCCATGGTCCACATGCTCACCCACGGCGATTGCATCCAGCACCTCACCCAGGGCTCCTCCGGCACCCCCACCATGGACACCACCATCTCCCGCTTCATCCGCTTCTCCGCCGCCGGCCTCCGCGAAGGACTCGAAGCCCCTCCCCAGGAAACCAAAGGCCCCCAAGGCCTCCTGTTTGATTTCTGAAAAATCCGGACGAAACACCCCGCGTCACACGCATTCCATGCATCCCATGCGTCCATCCCTACTCGCACCCACCCTCACCTCCGGTGCGTGCCTACTCCTCATCGGCTGCCAAGCCCTCTCCCCACCCTCCCGCCTCGGCGATGCAGGCGTCCCCGCTCCAAACTCCTGGGCTGCCACCCGCGAAGCCAAATCCGGCGTCGACCAACGCTGGATCAGCAAAACCGGCGGAGCCCCGCTCACCTCCCTCATCTCGGAGGCCCTCAACGCCAACCCCGACCTCAAAGCCTCCGCCGCCCGCGTCGAAAAAGCCGCCGCAGAAGCCAAAATCGCCGGCGCAGGCCGCTTCCCGGAACTCGGCCTCGGCGGCCTCTCCAACCGCCAAAAACAATCCTTCATCGGCTTCCCCGGCATCGGCGGACCCATCAGCACCATCAACAACTCCTTCGGCGTCTCCCTCGATGCCGCATGGGAAATCGACGTCTGGGGCCGCCTCCGAGCCGGCCAGGAAGCCGCCATCGCCGATGCCGAAGGTCGCCAACTCGACCTCCAGGCCGCACGCGTCTCCCTCGCCGCCCAAGTCACCAAAGCATGGCTCGCCCTCGCCGAAGCCAATGAACAAGTCACCCTCGCCGAAGCCGGACTCACCGCCCGCCAACAACTCGCCAACGCCGTCCGCGAACGCTTCGAGCGCGCCATCGCCGAAGACGGAGGCTCCGCCGCCCAAGTCCGCCTCACCGAAGCCGAAGTCGCTTCCGGCGAAGCCACCCTCGCCCAACGCAAACAGGAAAAAGACCGCGCCATCCGCCAACTCGAACTCCTGCTAGGCCGCTACCCCTCCGGAAAGTCCATCGCCGCCGCCAAACTCCCACCCCTCCCCCCCACCCCTCCCTCAGGACTCCCCTCGGAACTCCTCCTCCGCCGCCCGGACATCCGCTCCGCCGAACGCGAACTCGCCGCCTCAGGCCGCCGCACCCTCTCCGCAAAACTCGCACGCTTCCCCAGCCTCCGCCTCACCGGCAGCTTCGGCACCACCGCCGACTCCCTCTCGGACCTCACCAACAGCAACCTCGCCGTCTGGGCCATCGGCGGCTCCCTCACCCAACCCGTCTTCCAAGGCGGACGCATCTCCGCCGAAATCGACCGCGCCTCCGCCACCGAAAAGGAATCCGCCGCCAAACTCCAACGCACCGTCCTCGACGCCTTCGGCGAAGTCGAACAAGCCCTCGCCGCCGAAACCTTCCTCCGCGAACGCGAACAAGCCGCAACCCGCGCAACCGCCCTCGCCGCCGAAGCCGCAACCCGCTCCGACGAGGAATTCTCCGCCGGAACCGGCGATGTCCTCACCCTCATCGACGCCCGCGAACAGGAAATCAACACCGCCAGCCAGCTCGCCGCCATCCGCCGCCTCCGCCTCGACAACCGCATCGACCTCCACCTCGCCCTCGGTGGCGACTTCTCCCTATGACACCCTCATCCAACGACCACGAAATCGAGCGCAAGATCGAAGTCCGCGCCGTCTTCACTTTCCTGCTCGTACTCGCCATCCTCACCATCGCCATCATCGGCGCCATCTTCATGATCGTGAACAAACGAGTCGCCAAACAGGAGGAAAAGGAGCGCCCCGTCCCCGGTGTCGAAATCATGATCGTCGAAATCGGCGACCACCCCGTCAAAATCACCACCCAAGGCGTCATCGAAAGCCGCCGCGAAGCCACCCTCACCGCCGAAGTCTCCGGCCGCGTGTTAGGCATCTCCCCCAACCTCAAACGCGGCGGCATCGTCAAACAAGGCGAACGCCTCGCCTGGCTCGACAACGCCGACTACCAGTCCGCCCTCGCCTCCGCCCAATCCACCCTCGCCGATGCCGAACTCGCCCTCGCCCAGGAACAAGCCCGTGTCGAACAAGCCCGCCTCGATTGGGAAAAACTCGGCCGCGGCGCATCCGGAAATCCCCTCGTCCTCCGCGAACCACAACTCGCCGCCGCCCAGGCAAAAGCCGCATCCGCCCGCGCCGCCGTCGATCAGGCAAAACGAAACGTCGAACGCACCGAAATCACCGCACCCTTCGATGCCGGCATCCGCGAAGCCTCCATCGAAGTCGGCTCCGTCGCCGGCCCCGGCCAAACCATCACCCGCCTCTTCTCCAACAACGATCTCGAAATCCGCCTGCCTCTCACCCTTGAAGACTTCGGCTTCCTCCAGCGCGATCCCGCAGGCAAACTCACCGGCTCCATCCGCCTCTCCGCCACCATCGGCGGCAACCTCATCGAATGGCCCGCCGAACCCGTCCGCATCGATCAGGAAATCGACCGCGCCACCCTCTCCGCCCAACTCATCGCCAAAGTCCTCCCCAGCTCTAACAAAGACTTCCCGCTCCCACCCGTCGGACTCTTCGTCCAATGCGAAATCCAGGGCGCAACCCTAACCAACGTCGCCGAAATCCCCCGCCGCGCCATCCGCGAAGGCGGCCAGGTCCTCCTCGTCACCCCGCAAAACCAACTCGAATTCCGCGACCTCACCACCGTCCGCACCACCCGCACCACCGCCATCGTCCACGACGGCATCACCACTGGCGAACGCCTCTGCCTCACCCGCCTCAACAGCCCCGTCAACGGCATGCCCGTCCGCGTCAATGAAACGATCGATCCTCCCTCCATCAAAAAGCACTAACCCAAACACTCCTCCCAACGCACACCACCCATCCGGAAAAGCCCCCCTCCTTGCACCCTTCTCTCCACTTCCCTCAACCTTCGCGGCCTTCGCGCCTTTGCGGTGAATCATTGAACCACTCGCCACTCCTGCCATGAAAAACCTCATCAAGTGGTGCAGCCGGAACCACGTCGCCGGCAACTTCGCCATGCTCGCACTCTGCCTCGCCGGCTTCACGACATGGTTCACCCTCCGCAAGGAAATCTTCCCGGAAACCTCCATCGACGCCATCGCCGTCAGCATCCCCTTCCCCAACGCCACCCCCGAGGAAACCGAACGCGGCGTCTGCATCCCCGTCGAAGAAGCCATCGCGGACCTCCAAGGCATCAAACGCATCCGCTCCAGCGCCGCACAAAACGCCGGAACCGTCGTCGTCGAAGTCGAAACCGGATACAACGTCCGCAACGTCATGGACGACGTGAAATCCCGCGTCGATGCCATCGACACCTTCCCCGAAGAAGCCGAAAAACCCATCCTCGAGGAAATTCTCATCAAGGCCCCCGTCATGAGCCTCACTCTAACGGCGGACACCGACGAAACCACCCTCCGCAAACTCGCCGAAACCGTCCGCGACGAACTCCTCACCTACGAAGCCCCGCCTCCCGACTCCATCACCGGCTTCATCGCCAACGCCATCCGCGGCGCACCCACCATCTCCCAGGTCGAGATAGCAGGCACCCGCCCCTACGAAATCTCCGTCGAAGTCTCCGAAGCCCAGCTCCGCCGCCTCGGACTCTCACTCTCTAACATCGCCGACTCCATTCGCCGCAGCACCGTCGATCTCCCCGGCGGCTCCGTCCGCACCTCCCGCGGCGAAGTCATCCTCCGCGCCCTCGGCAAACGCTACGAAGCCTCACAACTCGCCGAAATCCCCGTCGCCACCGACCAGAACGGCGCCATCATCACCCTCGGCTCCATCGCCACCCTCGTCGATGGCTTCGAGGACATCGATCTATCAAGCCGCTTCGATCAGGAAGACGCCATCGTCGTCAACGTCTACCGCGTCGGCCAGGAAGACACCCTCGCCCTCGCCAAACTCGTCAAGGAATACGTCGCCAAATCATCCACCCGCTTCCCCGAAGGCGTCAAACTCTCCATCTGGAACGACCAAAGCCTCTACCTCCAGGGCCGCCTCGATCTCCTCCAACGCAATGCCCTAACAGGCCTCCTACTCGTTCTCGTCGTCCTCGCCCTCTTCCTCCGCCCCTCCCTCGCCTTCCTCGTCGCCCTCGGCATCCCCGTCTCCTTCGCCGGCGGAATCTGGCTGATGCCCATGCTCGGCGTCTCGATCAACATGATCTCCCTCTTCGCCTTCATCCTCGTCCTCGGCATCGTCGTCGATGATGCCATCGTCACCGGCGAAAACGTCTACACCCGCATCCAAAACGGCGAACACCCGCGCGTCGCCGCATGGAAAGGCACCGAAGAAGTCAGCGTCGTCGTCATCTTCGGCGTCCTCACCACCGTCGTCGCCTTCACCCCCATGCTCGGCCTCAGCGGCGTCAGCGGAAAAATCTGGCCCAACATCCCCCTCGTCGTCATCCCCACCCTCCTCGTCTCCCTCATCCAATCCAAGTTCATCCTCCCCGCCCACCTAGCCCTCCTCACCCCGCGCGATCGCACCAGGGATGTGAACATCATATTCCGCATCCAGCAACGCATCGCAGACAGCCTCGAAACCTTCATTCGCCGCATCTATCAGCCCTTCCTCGAAACCTGCCTCCGCTGGCGCTACGTCACCGCCGCCACCTTCATCGGTATCCTCATCTTCAGCGCATCCATCGTCATCAGCGGCTGGCTACCCTTCAAATTCTTCCCCGAAGTCGAAGGCGACATCCTCAGCGCCAAAGTCGAACTCGCACAAGGTGTCCCCTTCGAGGAAACCGAACGCGCCGTCCGCAAACTCGAAGCCGCGGCCCTTCAACTCGGCGAAAAATACCGCGACAACGACGGCAAAACCATCATCCGCCACCTCCTCGCCAGCGCAGGAACCCAACCCTTCCTCAACGGCTTCAGCCCCGGCGGACCACCCAAAGCCACCCACATCGGCGAGGTCACCCTCGAACTCACACCCGCCGCCAACCGCTCCACCTCCTCCGAAATCCTCGTCTCCGAATGGCGCAAACTCGCCGGCGACATCCCCGGCATCGTCGAACTCCGCATCCAGGCCGAAACCGCATCCAGCGGCGAAGCCATCGATGTCAACCTCACCGGAAACAACCTCGAACGCCTCGAACAAGCCACCGCCTGGGCCAAAGCCGAACTCGCCAAATTCCCCGGCGTCATCGACATCTCAGACTCCAACCGCGCCGGAAAAGATGAACTCCTCATCAAGGAACTCACCCCCGCAGGCCGCGCCCTCGGATTCCGGCTCCAGGACGTCGCCTCACAAATCCGCGACGCCTTCTACGGCAACGAAGTCCAACGCCTCCAACGCGGTCGCGACGAAGTCAAACTCATGGTCCGATACCCCGTCGCAGACCGCAGAACCCTCGAATCCCTCGAATCACTCAAACTCCGAACCCCCTCCGGCGACGAAGTCCCTCTCTCCCAAGTCGCCACCTTCGAACCCGGACGCGGCCCCGCCGTCATCGAACGCACCGACCGCCAACGCTCCATCAAAATCACCGCCGATGTCGAACCCGGCGTCAACGCCAACGAAGTCGTCGCAGGCTTCGTCGCCAACGTCCTCGAAAAAATCCCCGCCAAATTCCCCGGCGTCCGCCACGCCTTCGAAGGCGAACAAAAAGACCAGAACGACAGCGTCCGCGAAATCGGCATCGGTTTCCTCTTCGCACTCGTCATCATGTACATCCTCATCGCCATCCCCCTCCGCTCCTACTTCCAACCCATCATCATCATGTCCGTCATCCCCTTCGGACTCGTCGGAGCCATCTGGGGCCACGTCCTGTTAGGACTCAACCTCAGCATCATGTCCATGTGCGGCATCGTCGCCCTTGCCGGCGTCGTCGTGAACGACTCCCTCGTCATGGTCGACTACGTCAACCGCCACCGCAAGGAAGCCGGATCCATCCGTGCCGCCGCCGTCCAAGCCGGCGGCGCCCGCTTCCGCGCCATCCTCCTCACCTCCCTCACCACCTTCGTCGGCATCATGCCCATGGTCCTCGAAACCGACATGCAGGCCAAATTCCTCATCCCCATGGCCGTCGCCCTCGCCTTCGGCATCCTCTTCGCCACCATCATCACCCTCCTCCTCGTCCCCTGCGTCTACCTCATCCTCGAAGACCTCAGACCCGGAAAACCTCCCATCCCCATCTAACCCCCACACCAAACACCATCATCCCCCCAACCCTCCCGATTTCAGCATCTCAGCTTTTCAGTTTTTCAGCTTTTACCCCCTCCATCTCTTCCATCAACCGCCGCAAATCCTTCGCCAAACCGAAGATCACCAGAATATCATCCTCCTCAAACACCCGGTTCGGCATCGGAATCCCTAACACCTTGCTGATCGCAGGCCGGCTCGAACTCGACGCCTGCGCCGCACGCCCCTTCGCGATCGTCACCAGATTCAACTGATACCGCCCGCGCAAATTCGCCTCCTGCAACGTCAGCCCCACCATCCCGTCCGGCACCATCACCTGCGCCACCTCGAATCCACTCCCCAACTCCAGGCTGTTGATCACATCCGGCGTCTTCAAAGACCTCGCCAACCACGCCGCAGCCATCGCTTCCGGAACCATAAGTTCGTCAATCTTCAGAAGCTTCAGCAACCTCCCGTGCAACGGATTGATGATCCGGCTGATGATCCGCTTCGCCCCCAACTGCTGCACATTCGAAGCAATGCTCAGCGACGCCTCGAAATCCTCTCCAATCGCCAGAATCACCGCGTCACAATCCTGCACCGGTATCTCGTAAAACGCCGACAAATTCGTGCAATCCGCCTGAATCAGATACTCGATCTCATCCTTCAACGCATTGATGTGCGCCGGATCATTGTCCACCGCCACGATCTCATGCCCCTCACGCCTCAGCTGCCGTGACAAATGAGTGCCGAAACTTCCAAGTCCAATGATGCAGAATTTCATAACAGTAATGATTCAGGTGAGAAGAATGTCCTCCGAAGGCTTTCCGGAAACCGGTCGTGGATCGCGCGGCACCAAGGTCGCCAAAACGGTCAGCAGCCCGATCCTTCCGACAAACATGTTCAAAATCAGCAGCCCCTTCGCCCCCTCGCCCAGCGTCGGCGTTAGATCCAGCGACAACCCCACCGTCGCAAACGCACTGATCAGCTCAAACAACAATGCGTATTCGGAAACCCCGCTGTCCGCCTCCAACAACTGCAACACCGAGAAATTCACCAGCAGCCAGATCACCGTCAACACCATCAAACCCAACGCCTGATCCCCCGTCTCCCGTGGAATCACCCGGTTGAACGCCACCATCCCCCTCCGCCCCATCCGCAGCTGGTTCCACAAATGCGCCAACCCCACCGCGAACACCGTCGTCCGCATCCCCCCGGCCGTCCCCCCGGGCGATCCCCCGATCACCATCAACACCATCAGCGCCTGCACCGTCAACGGACCGATCGCACTCATCGGCACCGTGTTGAATCCCGCCGTCCGCGAAGTCACCGAGTGAAACATCGCCGTCAGCACCGTCCCGCCATTCTCCGGCCCCTTCCAGAACACAAACTCCGTCACCCACATCACCACCGCCCCGGCCACTAACAGAAACGCCGTAACCCCTAACACCAACCGCGTATGCACCCGCAGCCTCGGCCTCGGGAGCACCTGCCCCATCCGCCTCTTCACCACCACCGTCCAATACAAACACAAATCCTCAACCACCAGCGAACCGATCCCACCCACCACAATCAACGCCATGATGCAGACCTGCCACGTCACATTCCCATTCACCACACCACTCGCCAATCCATCCCCGAAGGTCGAAAACCCCGCATTACAAAACGCCGAAACGGAATGGAAAATCGCCTGAAACCACAGCTCCCCAGCATCCTCCACCCCATCCAATCCTACATAAAGAACCACCGCCCCCACCGCTTCACACACCACCGTCATCCCCACAATGAACGCCAGCGTCTGCCCGATCCGCGCCAAACGGTTCTCCTGAATCATCCGCCCTAACAAAAGCCTGTCATGCAACGAAAGCCCTTCGAACAAAACCACCGCCGCGAAAAACGCCAACGTCATGATCCCCAATCCACCCACCTGGATCAGCAGCAAAATCACCACCTTGCCCGTCGCGCTGAAAAACGTCGCCGTATTCTCCACCGCCAACCCCGTCACACACACCGCACTCGTGCTCGTGAAAAACGCATCCATCCACGACAGCGTCTCCCCCTCCACCACACACCGCGGCATCTTCAACAACAACCCGCCCGCCACAATGATCGCCGCAAATGATCCCATTAGCACCAATCCCGGATGGAACGCCTTCGCCGTGAAACGCGTCTGATGATGAATCAGCGATGCCACCCCACTCACCAAAACCACCGCTTGAATGAACACATGCCCACCGAGCGACCAACCGTCGCTCCCACCTCGTTGAAAAACCATCCACACCGATGCCACCAGCACCATCACCCCAGCCACCGCATGCAAACCCAACCGCAACCGCTCCTTACCCCTCGGCCTGAGAAATCGGAAAATCCAGACCCGCTCCATCCCGAAAAACAATCCCGTCAAAGTCGTCGCCCAATGCAATCCATCCGTCACCACTCCTGTCCACCCCACCAACCTCAGCAAACCCAATGCCGCAACCAATGCCAATAGCGGACGACCCACCTGACGGCAAACCCGGACCCCGGCGCTCAACTCGCGCGAAGCAACATCGTCATTCATCCCCCGCCAGCCTATGCCCCGCCCAACCCCGGCACGCAAGCACCGATATCCCCACCACCATCCAACCCGAATTCACCATGAAATCCCCTGCCCTCACCCGCTCTCCGGCATGAACGTCGGAAACACCACGCCACCCATCGGCGCACCGCTCCCCCTCACAGATCCCAAATGCAGCTCAGCATTCCTCGCCCCCATCCCATAACACTCCCTCACCAACTCCGCACAATCCGCCGGCACCAACCAAAGCGCATCAAACCCGCGAAACTCCGCATCTAACACCCCACGCAGCATCCTTCCCGCCACACTCTGATCCACCGCCAATCCCGGCCCCAACATCCGCACCCCGGGATGCATCACAGCTCCCAAAAACCCCAACAAATCCCCACCCTCACCCTCCGCAATCCACATCCGCCAAACCCCATCGGCATTCCCGATCAAGTGCCTGAAATCCTTCTCCCGCCGAATCCCGCTCAACCCCATTTCAAAATCCACCACCCGCTCCACATCCGCCATCTCAGACCTCCTCACCCGAAATCCATCGTTCACCACCACACCCAATCCACCCTCCGGAACCCTCAGAACCAGATCCTGATAGACACGCTGCGGCACAAAACCCAACCGCGTATACAACGAGAACGAATCCAGATTCATCGCGCTCGAAACCAACCTCAACGGCATCCCACCGGCACGCCCGATCACCTCCTCCATCAATCGCCTGGCCACCCCTCGCCCCGCGAAATCCGGATGCGTCGCCACAATCCCCACACCCCAATGCGTCTCCCGAGGATGATAGAAAACCACCCCCGCCAATCGACCCTCACCCTCCATCACCACCGCACATCCCGGATCCAATCCCTCATACAACTCCGGAAACGCCCGAAACAACGACGCATCCTCGCCAAACCGCTCGCTGTTCAAATTCTCCCGATACCACGTCGCCAAAGCACCATGGATCAGTCCCGCCACTTCATCAAAATCCGACTCATGCAAATCCCTCAAACGCATCAGCCGATCCTTTCATCAATCGGTCTGGAACGTCAATACGCCTCGCCCCGGGCTTGCAATTCAGCCTCTTCCTCATGCGAGTGAATCTGCAACTGGATCTGCACCCCCTCCTTGTCCGCCGCAGCCTTCAAAATGCTCCGGATCGCCGACGCCGTGAATCCATTCCGCCCGATCAACATCGCCACATCCGCCTGCGCCAAAACCAACTTGAAACGCAGCCGCTTCGGCCCCAGCTCCGCAACCTTCAACTGCGCCTTCCCCGGTTCATCAATCAACTTCACCGCCACATACTGAAGGAAACTTCTCAATCTCTCGGTCACCGCTTGCATGGCCCCACCTTGTATCCCACACCGCACTCCCGCAAGCCGAAGCTTCGCCAACGGTCGTGATTTTCCTCGGATCCCCCCCTTGACGTAAAAATACACAATTTTGCCGCGAGAACACAAGCCATCCGGCCTCCGTTTCCAGTAACCATCTCATTGTCACCGCCCATGTGACCTTTTCGTAACCCATCCCAAACCCTCTAAATTGCAGCGAATTCTGCAATACAACCAGCTAAAACCCCCACACCAGACTCGGCCCCCACGCCGTCTCAATCCACTTTCAATCTCCACCAGCGCAACCAAACGCGTTTGCCCCCGTCCATCCAGCCATGAAACCCAAATTCGCCAACCTCTTCCGCACCGCCACCGCGCTCGTCACCCTCAGCTCGGCCGCTCACGCACAAACCATCGTCGATTGGAACGGCTCCACCTCCGCAGACTGGAACACTGCCGCAAACTGGACCGGCGGCGTCATCCCCACCAAAACCCCCGGCAACCAACACGCCCGCATCAACGGCGCAAACACCGCCACCATCTCCGCCAACATCACCCCTCCCGTTGACATCTTCGTCGGCAGCGGTGCCACGGGCCGCCTCGACCACACCGCCGGCGTCGCCTCCACCGGCAGCGGCAACTGGATGTTCGTCGGCCACAACGGCGGCAACGGAACCTACAACCTCGCCAACACCGCCGGAACCGGAGGAACACTCACCGGCTTCGGCACCGGCTCCGGCACCATGAACGTCTCCGGCCGCCTCTACATCGGTGGATTCGCCGGAACCGGCAGCACCGGAACCGTCAACGTCAACACCTCCGCCAGCCTCGCCATCGGCAGCCAACTCCAGATCGGAACCAACAATAGCACCGGCACTCTCAACATCGACGCAGGCTCCGTCACCTCCCAGGACTGGACCGAAATCGGAAACGGCGCGGGCAGCACCGGCAACCTCAACATGTCCGGCGGTTCACTCGTCAAAACCGGCATAAACAACATCATCGTCGGAGCCAACGGTGCCACCGGAAACGCCACCATCACCGGCGGTCGCCTCGAATCCAACAACGAATTCTGGATCGCCAACGCCACAGGTAGCAAAGGCACCATCACCCTCAGCGGAACCGGCGAAATCGTCAGCGGAAACGCCTTCAGCATCGGTCGCGGCACCGGAGCCACCGGCTTCGGCAAACTCATCATGTCCGGCGGCACCATCACCAAAACCGGCGCCAACAACTTCGCCATCGGCGATGGCAACGGCATCGGCGAAGCCACCGTCTCGGGCGGAACCATCTCCGTCAACAACGAATTCTGGGTCGGAAACGGCGGCGGCAGCCAAGGCTTGCTCACCCTCTCCGGCGGCACCATCACCAACGGCTCATGGGTCGCCATCGGCCGCGGCGCTGGCCAAGGCACCGTCAACATGACCGGCGGCACCTGGAACAAAACCGGCGATAGCAACTTCATCGTCGGTGCCAGCGGAACCGGAATCACCAGCACCATGAACATGTCCGGCGGCGTCGTAAACGTCTCCGCCAGCGGCATCGCCAACCGCGGCATCACCTGGATCGGAGAACAAAACGGCGTCACCGGAATTCTCAACCTCTCCGGAACCGCAGAATTCAACACCTCCCGCATCACCCTCGGCGAACTCGCAGGAGCCACCGGCAACCTCAACCTCAACGGCGGCACCCTCCGCACCGGCCAACTCTCCGGCGGTGCCGGAAATGCCAACGTCACCTTCAACGGCACCCAAATCATCGCCACCGCCAACCAGGCTGCATTCATCACCAACCTCGACACCTCCAACGTCGGAAACGGCGGCGTCAACATCGACTCCCAGGCCTTCACCATCACCACCGCACAAAACCTCGTCGGCGTCGGCACCGGCGGCCTAACCAAAACCGGATCCGGCGTCCTCACCCTCAACGGCACCAACACCTTCAACGGAAACGGCACCGTCACCGCTGGCGTCCTCGTCGGCGGATCATCCGGCTCACTCCCCGGCTGGAACACCAGCGGCCGATACACCGTCGCCTCCGGCGCAGCCTTCGGCGGAACCCTCGGCGGCACCGGCTTCACCACCTCAGACTTCTCCACCCTCCTCTCCTCCGCATCCTTCACCTCCGGATCATCCGTCGCCATCGACACCAGCGCGGGATCACAAACGTACTCCGCAGACATCGGAACCCTCACCTCCACCGGAACCTCCGTCGGCCTCGTGAAAACCGGTGCAAACACCCTCACCATCGACCCGCTCGGCCAATCCTACACCGGCCCTACCCGCCTCGCCGGAGGCCTCCTCTCCTTCAACAGTGGAGACTCTGACGCAACCTTCTCCCAAGCCATCACCACCACCGGCGGCAATTTCGACAAATCCGGCTCCGGCACCCTCACCCTAACCCACGCCACCCCAACCTTCGGCGGCGCGGGCGGCGCAGGACTCGGCGTCTCCAGTGGCACCCTCGCCTTCAGCGGCGGCGGAACCCAGGTCGCCTCCGTCACTGGCGAAGTCTGGGTCGGCACCGGCCCCTCCTCCGGCGGAAACCTCACCCTCCAAGACACATCCCTCACCGCCTCCTCATGGCTCGCCGTCGCCCGCGGAACCGGCAACTCCGGCCACGCATCCAACGTTCTCGCTACCAACTCAACACTCCAAACCTCCAACTTCAGCACCGGATTCAACAACGGCATCGGCGATAACAACTCCACCTCCTCCATCACCCTCAACAATTCCAGTTGGACCAACAACGGCCTCAACAACCTTGCCGAATCCAGCGGCTCCACCTCCACCCTCACCCTCAACGCCTCCTCTTCCTTCTCCACCAACAACCGCGTCTTCATCGGCCAAGCCGCCGGTGCCACCGGCCACGTGGTCCTCAACGGAACCTCCACCTTCACCCAATCCGCCGGCTGGCTCGCCATCGGAAACAGCGGCACCGGCACTCTAACCGTGTCGGACAACGCCGTCTTCACCAACACCGCCGGTGACTTCAACGTCGCAGACCTCGCCTCATCCAACGGAACCCTCAACCTCGAAGACTCCGGAACCGTAAACGCCGCCAGCACCTACGTCGGCAAAGGCTCCTCATCCACCGGCCTCGTCACCCAAACCGGCGGCACCTTCAATTCCAACGCCGACAACCTCTTCCAAATCGGCGTCTCCGGCCAAGGCACCTGGAACCAATCCGGCGGAACCACCAACTCCAACGGCTGGGTCGCCGTCGGCCGCAACGCCACCGGAACCGGAAACCTCAACGTCTCCGCCGGAACCTTCAACCAAACCAACACCGCCCGCGCCCTCATCATCGGTGAGGACGGCAACGGAACCCTCACCGTCTCCGGAACAGGCGCCGTCAATGTCGCCAGCACCGGCCTCGGCGTCTCCGTCGGCGGAAACGCCACCGGCGCCGGAACCGTCAACCTCGACGGCGGAACCCTCACCGCCAATCGCCTCCAAAAAGGCGCTGGCTCAGCCACCATCAACTTCAACGGCGGAACCCTCCGCGCCGGCTCCAACGCCCAAACCAACTTCCTCAGCGGCTTCAACTCCGCCAACGTCGAATCCGGCGGCGCAATCATCGACACCAACGGCATGGACATCTCCATCAGCCAAAACCTCCTCGACGCTGGCGGCAACGGCGGCCTCACCAAAACCGGCACCGGAACCCTCACCCTCTCCGGAAACAACACCTTCACAGGAGCAACCAACATCTCCCAAGGCACCCTCGCCATCACCTCCACCGCCGCACTCGCCTCATCCACCACCATCTCCATCGCCGCCGGGGCCACACTCGATGTCTCCGCAGCCTCCGGATGGTCACTCGCAACCGGCCAATCCCTCGTCAGCAACGGCTCCTTCGCAGGAACCGCCACCATCGGCGCAGGCTCCACCATCGCCCCGGGCAACAGCATCGGAACCCTCACCTTCTCCAACGACCTCATCCTCGCCGGCACCGCAGACATGGAAGTCGAAAACGGAACCGCCGACCTCATCTCCGTCGCCGGTGCACTAACCTATGGCGGAACCCTCGACATCTCCAACATCGGCGGAACCCTCCAAGGCTACTCCTTCGCCCCCACCGTCTTCAACCTCTTCGACTTCACCTCACAATCCGGCACATTCGACACCATCAACCTCCCCACCCTCGACTCCGGATACTCCTGGACCTCCTTCGACTACGGCAACGGCTCCATCTCCATCATCCCCGAAACCTCATCCACACTCCTCGCAGCCCTCGGCTCCCTCGCCCTCCTACGCCGCCGCAGACGCTAACTGACACATCTCCTCAAAAAAACGGACCCGGAGCCCTTTCCCGGTCCGTTTTTTCGCGTAAACATCCCGCCACCAAAACCCACCCAACCATGATCCGCAACATCCTCGTCCTCGGCGCTGGAAGCGCCGGTCTCCTCGCCGCCCTCTCCATCAAACGGAAAATCCCGGCCGTCAACGTCCGCATCATCCGCAGCCCCGAACTCGGCGTCATCGGCGTCGGCGAAGGCACCACACCCAACTTCCCCCGACACCTCTTCGACTACCTCGGCATCTCGAAAAAACGCTTCTATCAGCTCGCAGAACCCACATGGAAACTGGGCATCCGCTTCCTCTGGGGAACCCGCAAACGCTTCGACTACGCCTTCTCCCACCAACTCGATGCACAATGGTCCGACCTCCCCAGACCCAACGGCTTCTACTGCGACGATGACTTCTCCAGCATCGACCTCCCAACCTCCCTCATGCGGGAAAACAAGGTCTTCCCACGCCAACCCAACGGCGCCCCAGATGTCCAGCCTTGGCACGCCTTCCACATCGAAAACGAAAAATTCGTCAACGTCCTCGAAACCATCGCCCGCGAAGCCGGTGTCGAAATCATCGACGGCAAAGTCAACGGCTCCGAACGCGGCAACCATGGCATCACCGCCGTCCACCTCGAAGACGGCCAACGCCTCGAAGCCGACTTCTTCGTCGACGCCAGCGGCTTCCGCAGCGAGCTGTTAGGCAAAGCCCTCGAAGAACCCTTCATCTCCTTCGACAAGAACCTCTTCTGCGACCGCGCCGTCATCGGCGGCTGGGAACGCACCAACGAACCCATCCTCCCCTACACCACCGCCGAAGCCATGGATGCCGGCTGGGCTTGGCAAATCGAACACGAACACCACGTCAATCGCGGCTACGTCTACTCCTCGCAAGCCATCTCGGACGACGATGCCGCCCATGAATTCCTAACCAAAAACCCCAAGGCCCCCCAACAACCCCGCATCGTCAAATTCACCTCCGGCTGCCGCCGCCGCATGTGGGTCGACAACGTCGTCGCCATCGGCAACGCCGGCGGCTTCGTCGAACCACTCGAAGCCACCGCTCTCATGATCGTCTGCTCACAAACCCAGACGCTCGTCGATTTCCTCATCCATACCGAACTCGATCCCACCCCCGGAATGCGCGATCTCTACAACCAACTCACCCACTCCACCTGGATCGAGATCCGCGACTTCCTCGCACTCCATTACAAGGCAAACCGCACCGCCAACACCCCCTTCTGGCGCCACTGCCAACAAGACACCGACGTCTCCAACATCGCCGACCTCATCGCCTTCTACGAGGAAAACGGCCCCACCGGATTCTGCCGCTACCGCATGCCCAACGCCCAAACCGACTTCGGCATCGAAGGCTACCTCGTCATGCTCATCGGCAACCAATGGCCACACCGCCGTCCCTACAAACCCTCACTCCAGGAATGGAACATTTGGAACCAACACCGCGCCCACCTCATGCACACCGCCCAAGCCGGCCTCACCGTCAAGGAGTCGCTCGCTTACATCCAGCACCCCGGCTGGCAATGGAACTCCGATCTGGCAAAAACAACTTGATTTAAAGCGAATCCCATCGAAGTTGCACTCAACTCGAGACCCTTTTTTCGCAATCGAATCAAAAACCACGGCGAAAAAATACACAAATTTGCCGCAACACTCCAAGCTAAAAGCCACCAAAACACCTAGCTTCCCGCGTTGCTTTTGTGACGACGGCCTAACCCTCCGAACCTCTTAACGCAAAAACCCTCACGCTCTTTCATCGGAGATTCCAGCCTCTCCACACGCCGATCCATCCACCGACCCACCAACTTCAATCCAAACCTATCTAACAAAAATACCATGAAACCCAAATTCGCCAACCTCTTCCGCACCGCCACCGCGCTCATCACCATCAGCTCGGCAGCCCACGCCCAAACCGCCGTCGACTGGAACGGCACCACCTCCGCAGACTGGAACACCGCAGCCAACTGGAACGGCGGCGTCATCCCCACCAAAACCCCCGGCAACCAACACGCCCGCATCAACGGCGCTAACCCAGCCACCATCTCTGCAAACATCACACCACCCGTTGACATCTTCGTCGGCAGCGGAGCCGCCGGCACCCTGAACCACACTGCGGGCATCGCCTCCACCGGCGGCGGCAACTGGATGTTCGTCGGCCACAACGGCGGCAACGGAACCTACAACCTCGCCAACACCACCGGAACCGGAGGAACACTCACCGGCTTCGGCACAGGCTCGGGAACCATGAACGCTTCCGGCCGCCTCTACATCGGCGGATTCGCCGGAACCGGCAGCACCGGGACCGTCAACGTCAACACCTCCGGAACCCTCGCCATCGCCACCCAACTCCAAATCGGAACCAACAACAGCACCGGCACTCTCAACATCGACGCCGGCTCCGTTACCTCCCAGGACTGGACCGAAATCGGAAACGGCGTAGGCAGCACCGGCAACCTCAACATGTCCGGCGGCTCACTCGTCAAAACCGGCGTAAACAACATCATCGTCGCCGCCAACGGTGCCACCGGTAACGCCAACATCACCAATGGTCTCCTCCAATCCAACAACGAATTCTGGATCGCCAACGCCACAGGTAGCAAAGGAACCATGACCCTCAGCGGCACCGGCCAACTCGTCAGCGGAAACGCCTTCGTCGTCGGTCGCGGAACCACCGGCACCGGCTTCGGCAAACTCATCATGTCCGGCGGCTCCATCACCAAAACAGGACCTAACAACTTCTCCATCGGCGATGGCAACGGCATCGGCGAGGCCACCATCTCCGGCGGAACCATCAACGCCAACAACGAATATTGGGTCGGAAACGGCGGCGGCAGCGTCGGCACCATGACCTTCTCAGCTGGAGAAATCACCAACGGCTCATGGGTCGCCATCGGTCGCAACGGCGGCCAAGGCACCGTCACCATGACCGGCGGAACTTGGAACAAAACCGGCGACAGCAACTTCATCGTCGGCGCCAGCGGTGCCGGAATCACCAGCACCATGAACATGTCCGGCGGTGTCGTCAACGTCGCCCCCAGTGGCGTCGCCAACCGCGGCATCACCTGGATCGGTGAACAAAACGGCGTCACCGGAATCCTCAACCTCTCTGGAACCGCAGAATTCAACACCGCACGCATCACCCTCGGCGAAGCCGCAGGTGCCACCGGCATCCTCAACCTCAACGGCGGAACCACAGCCATCGGCCAACTCACCGGCGGCGGCGGCACCGCCAACGTCACCTTCAACGGCACCCAAATCATCGCCACCGCCAATCAGGCCGCCTTCATCAACAACCTCGATACCGCTGTCGTCGGCGATGGCGGACTCCTCATCGACACCCAAGCCTTCAACCTCGGTTCCGCCCAAAACTTCTCCGGAACCGGCACCGGCGGCCTCACCAAAACCGGCAGCGGAATCCTCACCCTAACTGGAACCAACACCTGGCCCGGCTCCACCAACATCGAGGAAGGTGGCCTCGTCGTAGGCTCTCCCGCCAGTCTCCCCGGCTACAACACCCCTGGCACCGTCACCATCGCCGACGGCGCTGAAATCGGCGTTCTCATCGGCGGCGCTGGCTGGTCCGATGCAAACCTCAACGACCTCCTCGCCAACGCAACCTTCGAGGGCGATTACACACTCGCCCTCGACACCACCAACGGCTCCTACACCTTCACACCCGATATCTCCGGCACCAAAGGACTCAGAAAACTCGGCCCCAACACCCTCACTCTATCAGGTGCAAACACCTACTCCGGGGGAACCACCGTCTTCGCCGGAACCCTCCTCGCTCCAGCTCCCGCAAACCTCCCCGGCTACAACGTCGTCGATGGCATAGAAGTCAACGCTGGTGCCAACCTCGCCATCCAAACCGGCGGAACCGGTTGGTCCTCCACCGATCTCTCGGACCTCCTCGCCAACACCTTCTGGCAATCCGGATCCATCCTCACCATCGACACCACCGCAGGAGACTTCTCCTTCGCCGAAGCCCTCGATGGCAATCGCGCGCTCTACAAAATCGGCACCAATAACCTGACCCTTACCGCCGAACTCAACTCTTTCACCGCACCCGGCAACCCGGCACCTCTCCGCGCCGACAACGGAACCCTCACCTTCGACGGAACCGGACTCGATCCAGCGCAAACCAACTTCGTCAACGGCGAACTCTGGGTCGCATCAACCCTCAACTCCGGCGCCAACCTCACACTCAACAATACCTCACTCACCGTCTCCTCATGGCTCGCCGCCAGCCGCATCAACGGAACCGGAAACTTCACCACCAACATCAACCTCACCGACTCCAATCTCACCACCACCAACTTCAGCACCGGCTTCGCCGGAGGAAACACCAACTTCCTTTCGCAAACCGTCATCAATCTCACCGACTCCACATTCACCAACAACGGCCTCACCAACCTCGCCGAAAGCCAGGGCAACATCACCACGATGACCCTCAACGGCACCTCCACCTACAACGCCGCCGCTCGACTCTTCATCGGCCAATCCGCAGACACCATCGCCACCGTCAACGTCAAGGACGACAGCCAGATCAACCAGACCGTCGGCTGGACCGCCATCGGCAACTCCGGCTCCGGAACCCTCAACCTCGAGGACAACGCCGTATTTACCAACAACGTCGGCGACTTCAACGTCGCGGACCTCGCCAACTCCTTCGGAACCCTCAGCCTGACGGACGACGCCATCGTCAACGCCGTTTCCACCTACGTCGGAAAAGGAACCAACTCCAACGGCACCGTCAGCCAAACCGGCGGCACCTTCAACGCCACCGGAGCCAACATCGTCTTCCAAATCGGCATGAACGGCAACGGCGTCTGGAACCAATCCGCCGGAACCGTCAACGCCGCCGGTTGGGTCGCCATCGGCCGCTTCGCCACCGGCATCGGAAATCTCAACGTGTCGGGCGGCACCTTCAACCAATCCGCCGTAGATCGTGGATTCATCGTCGGTGAGGAAGGAACCGGAACCCTCACCCTCTCCGGAACCGGAAACGTCAACGTCAACAGCACCGCCATCGGCCTCGCCATCGGTTGGGGGGCCACAGGAAATGGAACCGTCAACCTTGACGGAGGAACCCTCACCACCCCCCTCATCCAGAAAGGAACCGGCCCCTCCGCCACCTTCAACTTCGATGGCGGAACCCTCGTCGCAGCCCCTGGTGCCAACACCAACTTCCTCGCCGGCCTCACCGCCGCAAACGTCGAAGATGGCGGTGCAATCATCGACACCAACGGCAACAACATCACCATCGCCCAAGCTCTCCTCAATGCTGGTGGCGGTGCCCTCACCAAAAACGGCGCAGGCACCCTCAACCTCACAGGAGCCAATACCTACACCGGCGATACCACCCTCAGCGCCGGAACACTCCTCGTCAACGGCGACCAAACCGCTGCAACCGGCCTCACCTCCGTTGCCGCTTCCACCACCCTCGGCGGCTCCGGCATCATCGGCGGCTCCGTTTCCAACTCCGGAACCATCGCCCCCGGCAACTCCACCGGTAACCTCACGGTCAACGGCGATGTCACCTTCGCTTCCGGCTCATCACTCGTCATCGAAATCGATGAAACCCAAACCCCCATCAATGACACCCTGACCACCCTCGGTGCCCTCGACCTCACCACCAACCCAACCCTCACCATCAACATCACCGGATCGCTCACCCAGCCTTCCTACCTCATCGCCAGCTACGGAACCACCCTCACCGGTGAGTTCACCATCGGCTCACTCCCTCCCGGATACACCATCGCCCACAACGCAGGTGCCAAAACCATCAGCCTCGTCTCCGAGTCCGGCAGCGCCTTCGAATCCTGGCTCGCCGACTTCTTCCCCGGCGAAACCGACGAGGAAATCATCGGCCTAACCGCCGATCCAGATGGCGATGGCGTCTCGAACCTCCTCGAATTCGCCCTCAACGGAAACCCGAACGACGGATCAGACAACGGAACCTCCGTCGTCATGACCAAGGACAGCAGCGATGCCGGCTCCGGTGACGACCTCATCATCACCCTCGCCGTCCGCAAAACCGCACCCGAATTCGCTGGAACTCCCACCCCGTCCTCCAACGTCGACGGCATCACCTATCACATCGAAGGCAGCCTCGACCTCGCCGATGGCTTCACCGCCGCCGTCTCCGAAGTCGATGTCGAAACCGGCGACCTCCCCGCCCTCCCCATCGACTCCGACTACGAATACCGCAGCTTCCGCCTCGAAGCCTCGGAAGGCCTCCCGGACACCGGATTCCTCCGCGTGAAA
Source organism: Verrucomicrobiaceae bacterium (assembly GCA_005787565.1). Classification (GTDB taxonomy): domain Bacteria; phylum Verrucomicrobiota; class Verrucomicrobiia; order Verrucomicrobiales; family Akkermansiaceae; genus Luteolibacter. The sequence continues at coordinate 21,772 of SYAP01000040.1, forward strand.
GTCATCGCCGACTGATCGCCCACACCCTCAAAAGGCGCGGATCGTCCATCGGTCCGCGCCTCTTTTTTTCCTCAAAATCACTTCTCACTTCCCACTTCAAACATCCCGCTTCTCACTCCCAACATGTCACGCAGCCACCGCATCACACTCCTCGCCGGCGACGGCATCGGCCCCGAAGTAATGACCGAAGCCGTCCGCGTCCTCGACGCCGTCGAAGCCAAATTCAACTTCACCGTCACCCGCACCTCACACCTGGTCGGCGGCGCAGCCCTCGACGACGCAGGCCACCCCCTCCCCAAGGAAACCGTCGCCGCCTGCGAAGCCGCGGACGCCATCCTCTTCGGCTCCGTCGGCGGACCCAAATGGGAATCCTTCCCTCCCGATCTCCAACCCGAACGCGGCGCACTCCTCCCGCTCCGCAAACACTTCGGCCTCTTCGCCAACCTCCGCCCCGGCGTCTGCCTCCCCGCCCTCACCCACGCATCCCCCGTCAAACAGGAACTCATCGCCGATGGCTTCGATGTCCTCTGCGTCCGCGAACTCACCGGCGGCGTCTACTTCGGATCACCCAAAGGCCGCCACGAGGAAAACGGCGAACCCGTCGCCCTCGATACGATGATCTACAAAAAATCCGAGATCCAGCGCATCGCTCGCGTCGCCTTCACCGCCGCCATGGGCCGCAAGAAAAAGCTACTCTCCGTCGACAAGGCAAACGTCCTCGCCTCCTCCGTCCTCTGGCGCGAAACCGTCGTCGAAATCGCAAAGGAATTCCCCGAAGTCGAACTCTCACACATGTATGTCGATAACGCCGCCATGCAGCTCATCCGCCGCCCCGGCTCCTTCGATGTCCTCGTCACCGAAAACCTCTTCGGAGACATTCTATCAGACGAAATGGCCATGATCTCCGGCTCACTCGGCATGCTCCCCTCCGCCTCCCTCGGCGTCCAACGCGAGGACGGACTCTACTTCGGCCTCTACGAACCCTCCGGCGGCTCCGCTCCGGACATCGCCGGCCAAGGCATCGCCAACCCCATCGCACAAATCCTATCCCTCGCCATGCTCCTCCGCTTCTCCCTCGGAGAAACCGAAGCCGCAACCGCCATCGAAAACGCCGTCGCCAAAACCATCGCCGATGGCATCCGCACCGGCGACATCGCCACCGGCCGCGAGGGCGAAACCAAAGTCACCACCACCGCCATGGCCGATGCCATCCTCGCCCGCCTCTAACAAAAACCAACTCCTCAAAAAAACCATGAAAACACTCCTCATCACCGCACTCATGTCCATCACCCTTGCAACCGCCCGCGCCGAAGGCGAATTCCGCCACATCGTCATGTTCAAATTCAAACCCGAGGCCACCGAGGCCCAGGTCAAGGAAATCGAAAAGGCCTTTGCCGCTCTACCCTCCAAAATCGACACCATCACCGGCTACGAATGGGGAACCACCGAAAATATCGAACCCCTCAACGATGGCTTCACCCACTGCTTCGTCGTAACCTTCAAGGACAAAAAAGGCCTCGAAACCTACCTCCCCCACGCCGAACACACCGCCTTCGTCACCAAACTCAAACCCCTCCTCGATAAAGCCCTCGTTTTCGACTACACTGCCAAAAAAGACTAACAAAAAGTTGGAAGCCACCTCCCCCTTCAACCCCGCCCCTCAAAAGGCGGGGTTTTTCTTTCTTCCGACTTTCAGACCTTCCGCCTTTCAGACTCCCCCCCTCACTCCACCACCGGCAAAAACTCCGGCAACGACCCAGGCACCCCAGCCAACCTAGGCCCAGCCTCCCACGCCTCGCGATCCCCCACAATCCGCCTCCCCATCCGCTTCAAAACCTCGCCCGCTTCCCGCGCCTCCCGCGGCATCTGCCGTAACCGATCCCCCTCCGCACCCGGCGTGAACAACCACGAAAACATGAACCGGCTGTCCACCGCACCCGGCTTCGCCTCCCACACCCGCGTCTCCCCAAACCGCAAATCCGCCAACCAAACCCCACGCTTCTCCTTCCGCGCGATCCACCACCCCCCGCTGAACCAATCCACCACCTTCACCTCACGCTCGTTGGAAACCGTTAGAAAAACCTCGCGCCCCTTCGAATACACCGTCCACCTCACCGGAGTCTCACGACCCTCGAACACCGTCCGATACCCCACCCAAAAACTATCCCCCCGATCCACCACCGATCGCCATAACAAAACATTCATCGGCGTCGGCGCATCGATCCGCCGCTCCGCCACCACCCCACGCCGCGCCAGATCCGCCTCGAACCCGCGCCCCACTCCCCACTTCGCCAAAAAGCTCAACCCCACATAAAACGCACTCAGCCCCAGCCCCCACCAACACAACCGGAACCGCTTCGCCTGCTCCTTCTTCCCCCTCAAAAACGCCAGCCACACCAGCGTCACCAACATCGGCAGCGTGAACAACGGATCAATGATGAACAAATTGCTCAACGCCACCCGCGTCTCCGAAAACGGCCACCACACCGAAGTCCCATACACCGTGAAACAATCGATCAACACATGCGTGCTCCACACCAGAAACACAAACCACCCCGCCCGCACCCGGCTCACCTTCTCCCGCTTCCACATCTTCTCCAACAACGGAGCCAATGCAAAGGAAGCAACCACCATCAGCAACAACGAATGACTCGCCCCCCGGTGCAAAACCAAATTCCCAGCCGTATCGAAAAACACAGAAAACAAAACATCCAGATCCGGCAACGTCCCTAACAACGCCCCCCACCCCAAAGCACGGTTCCCCAACTTCCTGCCCAACAAAGCCTCTCCCACCGCCGCTCCCAATGTCGCCTGTGTCAATGAATCCACGTCCACCAAACCTCACCACTTCCCCCCCACCGTCAAGCCCCTCTTCTTCCACCTCCCACATCCATCTCCCCCAGAAAATCAAAAATCCACAATCATCAATCCACCATCTTCCCCATCTGCGTCCATCCCGTCCATCCGTGGTTCTATTCCCCCCTCTTCCCTCTCCATTTCAGCTCCTCAGCATTTCAGCATTTCAGCTTTTACCCCCTTCACTCAATCTTCATCGCCTTCGGATCCCAATCAATCGCCGGAAACTCCATCTTCAACCCCTTCAGCGTGTCCAACATGATCCGCGCCACACACAAATTCCGATACCACTTCCGATCCGCCGGCACCACATACCACGGAGCCTCCACCGTCGAGGTCTTGCCGATCACATCCTCATACGCACGCATGAACTCATCCCACCGCGCCCGATCCGCCAAATCATCCGGATTGAACTTCCAATGCTTCGCCTCATTCGCCAACCGCGCCTCTAACCGCCTCTTCTGTTCATCCTTCGAAATGTGCAGGAAAATCTTCACGATCGTCGTCCCCTCCTCCACCAGCATCCGCTCGAAATCCACCACATGCCGCTGCCGCCGCTTCCAAACCTCCTCTGGAAACAACTGCTTCACCCGCACCGCAATGATGTCCTCATAATGGCTCCGGTTGAAAATCACGAACTGACCGTTCCGCGGCACCTTGTCATGCACCCGCCACAGGAAATCATGCGCCAACTCCTCCTCCGTCGGCTTCTTGAACGCCCTCACGTGGATCCCCTGCGGATCGATCCGTGAAAACACATGCTTGATGCACCCATCCTTCCCACCCGTATCCATCGCCTGCATCACCACCAACACCCGGTGCTTGTTCTGCGCATACAACACCTTCTGCAAATGCTGCAACTCCGCCTGCAACTTGTCGAAATACGGCTCATAATCCTCTTTCCCACCCTCCTCAAACAAACACTTCTCCGCAGGATCGATCTTCTTCAGATCCACCTTGCTCCCTGGCTTGATCAAATATCGTTCGAGCGCTCCCTTGACCGGCATGAGCCCCTTATCGGCTCTCACCCCGCCCATGACAAGCGATCTCTCCACCCAATTGCTCCCCTCGCACGATTGGGCATTGAAAACCCGCCCCCATCCACCACCCTACCTCCGGGATGTCACAGCCAAGAAAAGCCAAACTCTCCGCCTCCTCCGGACCTCAACCCTCACTCGTCACCGCTCTCCACATCGGCGCAGGTTCCGTCTCCCTCATGGTCGCCACCCTTGATCCCGATGGCACCCTCCGCCCCATCGACTTCCTCGAACAACCCGCCCCCCTCGCACGCGACATCTTCCGCAGCGGCGAAGTCTCCTCCACCACCACCGAACGCATCGTCTCCATCATCAAGGGCTATCAGAAATCCCTCGCCGAACTCGGCCTCGACCCCCACTCCATCACCCGCGCCGTCGCCACCAACATCCTCTCCGAGGCCACCAACCACGAAACCGTCATGAACCGCATCCGCATCGCCTGCGGACTGCGCATCTCCACCATCGACGATGGCGAAATGACTCGCCTCATCTACCTCAAAACCCGCCGCCGTCTCAACCACCTCCCGGCCATGCGGAAAAACACCACCCTCGTCGTCCACGTCGGCCCCGGAAACACCCGCGCACTCCTCTTCCAGGAAGGCCGCATCACCCGCTACACATCCTACCGCCTCGGCACCCACCGCACCCGCGAAGCCGTCGAGGAATCCCACGCCGAAGGCACCACCCTCCTCCGCGTCATCCGCGAACACGCCTCCGGCAACCTCGCCCAACTCCGCTTCGACTACTCCGACCTCACCATCGAAGGCCTCGTCCTCATCGGATACGAAATCCAGTCCGTCGCACGCCCCCTCAACAAAGGCTCCAAATCCTGCACCCTCAAATCCCTCCGCCAATTCACCGCCGAAACCTCCACCCTCTCCGATGTCGAAGCCGTCAAACGCTTCCAACTCGACTACCAAACCGCAGAAGCACTCCTCCCCGCCCTCGAAATCAACCTCGCCATCGCCGAAACCCTCCAACTCCCCGAAGTCCACATCCCTAACAGCGAATACGAACAAGGACTCCTCCACGACCTCCTCGTCTCACGCGAACTCACCGAAACCTTCGCCGAGGAAGTCCTCCGCTCCGCCCGCATCCTCGCGGACCGATACCAATCCGACCCCGGCCACGGCGAACACGTCGGCCGACTCTGCACCCGCTTCTTCAACGAACTCCACGACCTCCACCAACTCACCCCTCACGACGCCCTCCTCCTCCAGGTCGCCGCCATCCTCCACGAAGTCGGCACCTACGTCAGCCCTCGCGCACACCACAAACACTCCGAATACATCATCCTCAACTCCGAAATCTTCGGCCTCGACCGCCTCGACGTCACCCTCGTCGCCCTCGTCGCCCGCTACCACCGCCACTCCGGACCCCGCCTCGACCACCCTGCATACGCCGCACTCTCCACAGACGACCGCATCCGCGTCTCAAAACTCGCTGCACTCCTCCGCGTCGCCGACGCCCTCGAACGCACCCACGACCAACGCGTCTCCTCCATCGAAATCCACCGCGACCCACGCAAACTCCACATCCGCCTCCCCGGCCTCGCCGACGCCGCCGTCGAACGCCTCGCCATGGCCTCCAAAGCCGACCTCTTCCAACAAGTCTTCGGCCTAACCGTCGTCATCGACGAAGACAACTAACACCACATCTCCCTCTTCCTCTTCCTCTTCATCTCTTCTGATCACTGCTCACTGATCACTCGGCACGTCCCCCAATCCCCAATCCCCAATCCCCCGTCCATGCCCGACCCCACCTACGTCCGCGACGCCTTCGCACGAATCGCCGACCGCTACGTCCTCACCAACCACGTCCTCAGCGGCGGCATGGACCTCTGGTGGCGCTACCTCGTCACCAGACGCATCAAAAAATGGAAACCCGCACGCCTCTTAGACGTCGCCAGCGGCACCGGCGACCTCGCCCTTGAAATCCAGGAAACCTGCCCCGACTGCGAAGTCATCGCCTCAGACTTCTGCGCCGAAATGCTCGCCCACGCCTCCTCCCGCGGCATGGCCAAAACCATCGTCGCGGACGCCCTCAACCTGCCCTTCCCCGACGCCTCCTTCGACGTCGTCACCGTCGCCTTCGGACTCCGCAACATGGCCGACTACCCCGCCGCCCTTCGCGAAATGCACCGCGTCCTAAAACCCGGCGGCCACCTCGTCATCCTCGACTTCTCCCTCCCCACCGCCCCCCTCCGCGCCCCCTACCGCTGGTATCTCCACCGCGTCCTCCCCAAACTCGCCGGCCTCCTCACCGGCCAACGCGACGCCTACGAATACCTCGGCGGCTCCATCGAACAATTCCCCGCCGGCGAATCCATGAAATCCCTCCTCCAAACCACGGGCTACACCCACCCCCAAGCCGACCCCCTCACCTTCGGCGTAGTCACCCTCTACCAAGCCACCCGCTGAAAAGACAACTCTCTCTTCTGATTTCCCGCTCGTTGTTTTTCACTTCTCACTTCTCACTTCTTCTTAATCCACCCCCCCAGGCTTAGGCACCACCGGATCCGCCACCCGCCGCCTCCTCAACGTCTTCGCCTCTGGCGCCAACATCAGCGACGCCAAACCGATCGCTCCCAGCGACCACCACGCCAGCTCGCTCATCTCGAACCAATCAATCAGATAAAACCCTAACAGTGGAGCAAGCAACCCCCGCACCCCTGTTAGAAACGTGTGCACCCCCATGTAATCCGCCACCAACTCCGGCTTCGCCACCTTCGTCACCCACAAACTCCACGCCACATTCCCGCCCGAAGTCGCCATCCCGAAAAAGAACCCGCCCAACACAAACCCCGTCATCCCGCCAAACAGGAAAAACGACGAAATCGCCGCCACAAAAAATCCATTCAGAATGATCCGCAGCAAAAAGAAATTCATCGTGTCGAACAACCTCCCCCAAAACCGCGCGAACACCAGATTCGTCACACTCGGAATCATGCTCACCACCAGCGCGATCGCCGTCGGAGATAACACAATCCCATATCTCGGATTCGCCAGAAACTCCACCCTCAACGGCAACATCAGCAAATTCCCGAAACCCATCAGCATCCAGCTCGATAACAACCACCGGAAAACCTTGTCCGTCCGCACATGCCGCATCCCATGCAACGGATTCCCCGATCCCGCCGCATGCAACACCCGCGACGGACACTTCCCGATCCACAACCCACCCATCCCCGCCGCCACCGCAAACGCCAACAACAACCACCGATACCCCTCCATCTCCACCTCCAACCACAACCCCGCACCCCACGCAAACACCGTCGCGGAAAGCACCCTGACCATCACCGCCTTCGAAAACAAATCCCCTCGCTCCGACGAAGGATAATTCTCCTGATAGATCTGCGTCAGCATCGGAATCCCCATCGACAAACTCATCACCCCCACCATGCAAGCCGGCACGAAAATCCGCAGATCCTCAAAAACCCCCGCCAACAAAAACCCCATCGCCCCCACCCAACTCGCCACCGATGCCCCCTTCGCCGCCGTCCACCCCATCCGCCGCGTCAACAAAACCGCCAACGGACTCAACAACAACCCCAACGGCCCGCCCATCACCAACAACGCCTTCGCCGTCGCCCCCGTCCGAAAATACTGCACCGCAATGATCAACAAAAACGTCGATGCCGCCGTCTCCAAAACCCCAGCCGTCACCGCCCGCCGCAGCTCCAACTGAAACGTCCGGTCCCGCCGCCCCTTCACCTCATCACTTCCGCCATTCACGTCAACCCGCACACCCCAAACCCTAAACACCCCTCCCCCGCCGTCAACCCCGTCACCTCTAGACTTTCTTCACCACAGCCTTTCAGTATCGATCCGATGGTCTAACCGACACCTCCCCAACCTATCCTCCTTAGCCCAAGCGACGGACCATCCCCCCACTGTTCATTTTCTACCTACCTGCATTCCTAATTCCACCCTCCCCCTTCGCGTCTTTGCGTCTTCGCGTGAGCCCCTCTTCCCCAGAAAGCCTATCCTCAGTCCCGGCCTTCCATATTCCAACCTCTTCTCCTCACTTCTCACTCGGCACCCCCTCTCCGCGCCAATCGCGTGAGGCAAAGCCTTTTACGCGACCCCGCCTCCGCGTTTCGCTCCATAAGACTCCCGACCTTCAGACCTTCGACTTTAAGACCTTCGACTCTCCAAAGTTCCACATTTGACCTTCAATCGTGAACATTCAACTCTCCCTCACACCATGACCCTCACCGCCCCCGCCAAACTCAACCTCTCCCTCCGCGTCCTCGGCAAACGCGACGATGGCTTCCATGACATCGACACCCTCATGGTCCGCCTCCCCGGCCTCGCCGATGAAATCACCATCACTCCCGCCGATTCCTTCACCTTCACCTGCTCCGATCCCACCGTCCCCGCCGACGAATCGAACCTCGTCATCAAAGCCCTCCGCGCCTTCGAAAAAATCACCGGCACCACGCAAAACATCTCAATCCACCTCAACAAAACCATCCCCCACGGCGCGGGCCTCGGCGGCGGCAGCAGCGATGCCGCAAACACCCTTCTCGCACTCAACACCCTCCTCACCGCCCCTCTCCCCACCTCTCAACTCATCGAAATCGCCGCCTCCCTCGGCTCCGACATCCCCTTCTTCCTCATGCCCGGCCCCGTCCGCTGCACCGGCCGCGGCGAGATCCTCACCCCCGCCCCCACTCCGCCTCCACCCCTCCACGTCCTCCTCCTCAAACCTTCCTTCGGCGTCCCCACCCCCGATGCCTACGGCCAATGGAAAACCGCCGAAACCCTCCCCGGCCTCGATCACTCACCCATCTCCTTCCCCTGGGGCGAACTCGTCAACGACCTCGAACGCCCCGTCTTCTCCAAACACCGCTTCCTCGCCGAACTCAAACTCTGGCTCAACTCCCGCCCCGAAGTCGCCGCCGCACTCATGAGCGGCTCCGGCTCCACCGTCTTCGCCATCCTCAACACACCCGCCGCCGCAGAATACATCGCACGCGCCGCAAAACTCGAACTCGACCCACATCTCTGGTCCTGGAACGGCCTCACCGAAGGCTCATGAAAAAATTTCAGAATCTCTGAAAAAGATTTCACCTCCCCAAAGTATATCTCCCTGTCGCGACACGACAGGCGGCTCGTCTGAGATTCCCTTGGGTTTTTGGGTTTTTTCCCGGGGAAATCAGCCGGGCCGCTTTTTTATTCCCCCCCCAGGCACCCCTACATCCTTCTCGCCCAGCCAACACCCCACCAAAAAGTGTTCCGACTGCCTGCCCTTCGTCTTGTCCGCCGTAGCTTCAGCGAAGGAGGAAGCTTCAGCGAAGTAGAGTCTCAGTCGGAGAGCCAATGAATCACCCAAGAACCACACGAAGCTCTCCCCTTTTCAGCATCTCAGCCTTTCAGCTTTCCCCCCTCACCCCCCCGACATTGGCGGCAAAAACGCCACCCGATCCCCCGCCAACAACAATGTATCCCACTCCGCAAAATCATCGTTGATCGCCACCCTCAAATGCTCCACCCGCAGCATCAACCCAAACTCTCGATCCAACTCCTCATAAAGCCCCCGCGCACTCCCCCCCGGAGCAATGATCCGCTCCTCTTCCCC
>SYAP01000041.1 GCA_005787565.1 Verrucomicrobiaceae bacterium
ACACCAAGCCACCACTGCCCCCCCAACCTCCCGCTTCCCCACGCTCCGATGCTTTAAGACACAAATAATCAATTCCTGCTTGCCCCACCTCCCCCTGGCTTATTTCCGCTTCCCCCACCGCCAACTTCGTTCATTCTACCCGCATGATCCTCCGCACCGCGGCCCTTCTCGCTTTCACCCTCGGAACCTCCTTGGCCCAACCAACTCCGGCTCCGCCTGCTCCCGCCGCCGAACCCGAACCCGCCGAAGAAACCACCCCCGAAGTCCTCCCCGACGTCGAAGCCGCCATCCCCGAAACCGTCAAAACCCTCGGAAAACCCACCCCCACTACCCTCCACGGCGCTCTCAGCCTTGCCGTCACCGCAAAAGACGACGAAACCCAAAACCACGTCATCCAAGGCCTCAACCACCTACACGGCGGCTGGGAATTCGAAGCCAGCCGCCACTTCGCCGCCGCCATGCGCCTCGATCCAGACTGCCTCCTCGCACACTGGGGCATGGTCATGTCCCTCCTCAACCCCTCACCCGAAACCGGCCCCGCTCGCAACGCCGCCACCGATCGCCTCCTCCACCTCATCAATGCCGGAGCCGGCACCGACCTCGAACGCGGATACGCCTTCGGCCTCATCAAATACATGGAAGAAGGCCCACCCGCCGCCGCCAACGCCTTCCGCCAAGTCTCCGCCAAATTCCCCAACGACCTCCAATCCGCCATCTTTCTCTCCCTCTTCAGCCGCGGCGGATACGACGACCTCGGCTCCGCCACCCCAGACCAAAAAACCGCCGAAGACCTCCTCCTCGCACTCATCGGGAAAAACCCCAACAACCCCGTCCCCATCAACGCCCTCCTCACCATCCGTGCCGAAGCCCCGGACCTCCGCGAATCCCTCCCACTCGCCCGCAAACTCTGCCAACTCGCCCCCGACTACCCACCCTACTTCCACCTCCTCGGCCACTATGAATGGCGCTGCGGCGAACACGGCCGCGCCGCCTCAGCCTTCGGCCGCGCCACCAGCCTCTACGACGCCTGGATGCGCGCCAATAAAGCCACCGTCGCAGACTCCCCGGAATGGGTCCGCGCAGAAACCTACCGCATCACCGCACTCGCCTCAAAAGGCGAATACGAAACCGCATACGCCGCCGCCCGCAAAATCGCCACCATCCCCCTACCCAAAGACCGCGCCGCCTCACCCGGCGCACGCCTCCTCATGTGGGACGCTCACACCCTCCCCGCACGCATCCTCCTCCGCCGCGGCCTCCCAGGAAACACCGCCGAAGCCCTCGCATCCCTCCCATCCCCAGAATCCATGAAACCCTACCACACCAAATGCCTCGCACACTGGTGGGTCGACGGTCTCCGCATCGCCCTCGAAACCAAACGCCTCCTCGAAGCCGGAAAACTCGACGAAGCCACCGAAGCCCTCAGCGCACTCACCTTCCACGGCGAACAAATGGCCAAAATCCAAGTCGCCGCCACCACCGGCGGCGAACGATCCTCATGGAACCGCGCCTTCCGCTCCCTCGAAGTCCTCGCCAGCGAAATCCGCGGCAGAAACGCACTCGCCGGCCCCAAAGACGGACACGGATCCGCATACAACTGGTTCCGCGCCGCAACCGACCGCCAACGCCCCTCAACCCTCCTCAATCCCCCCATGATCCTCGCACCCATGGCCAACCGCCTCGGCGAATACTTCCTCGCCGTCAACCGCCCTCAAGACGCCGTTGACGCCTACAAAGAAGCCCTCGAATCTTTCCCAAACGACATCGACTCCCTAACGGGTCTCGAAAAAGCCGCCAAAGCCGCCAAACTCCCCGAAGAAGCCGCCAAAGCCGCCGCCCAAATCAAAACCCTCCAAGAGCAGTAACCTCTTCCCTAATCTCAAATCTCAAATCTCGAATCCCCACCATGCCAACCTACGACTACCAATGCCAATCCTGCGGAAATCGCTTCGAAGTCTTCCAGAGCATGAACGACGCGAAACTCGAAACCTGCCCTGACCCCGCCTGCGCAGGCCCCGTCAAACGCCTCCTCGGCACCGGTGCCGGCCTCATCTTCAAAGGCAGCGGCTTCTATCAGACCGACTACCGCTCCTCCTCCTACCAAGCCGGTGCCAAAGCCGACTCCGCCCCCTCCCCAACCCCAGCCAAAACCGAAGCCGCCCCCGCCGCCCCTACCCCAAAACCCTCCTCAGACTAATCCCCCCTCCATTCCAGCCTTCCAGCATTTACCTTCCCACCTCCATGTCCGACGAAAAATCCGAAAAACCTGCACCCAAACCCAAGGCTGGATGTGGAGCCAAACTCCTCTTCCTCATCCTCCTCCTCGTAATCACCGGCCTCGGCACCGCCCTCTACTTCATCTCCAAACCCCAGGACCTGACCGATATCGAAGGCTACGGCTCACCCACCTCCATCGCCAACGTCACCACCCCTCGCCGCGACATCAAGGAAGTCCTCCAAAACGCCCTCGACCGCAACTACCCCGTCACCCTCACAGAACGCGAAATCAACCTCTGGCTCGCCCGCACCGTCAAACTCCGCCAAGCCGGACTCCTCGAAAAACACGTCACCCTCAAAGGCGTCTACATCCGCCTCGAAGACGGCCGCGCCGAAGTCGTCATGGAACGCGACGTCATGGGCTACCCGCTCACCACCTCCATGTTCCTCCAAATCGAGCAACTCGAATCCTCCACCGGCATCAACACCCAAGTCCACCTCCACGGCGGCCCCTTCCACGAAAGCCTCCCCTACCCACCCCAAGGCGGACGCCTCGGCCAACTCCGCATCCCACAGGGCTTCCTCATGCTCACCATGAAATCCTTCGAAAACCTCGCCGCCATCTTCCCCACCGAAGTCGAACTCGGCTTCGAAAAAATGGCACGCTTCAAAATCGAAGAAGGAAAAATCACCCTCGACCCCCGCGTCCCCACCCGCGAGGTCGAACTCCCATCCTCCTTCTAACAAACAACCCCGACCATGCGCCACTTCCTCGCCGCTCTAACCATTGCCGCCCTCCCGGCACTCGGCCAGGAACAGCCTGATGCCCCGCGCGCCATCCCCGTCGAGACTCCACCCGCCCCCTCCCCACAAACCCCGGACATCCCCGCCGCCCCCGGCGCATCCGTCAGCCGAACCAAACAATTCCGCGTCACCGGCACCGACTTCGCACTCCGCGGCTCCGTCGCCATGCTCGCCGAAGAGGCCAAATCCGACCTCCTCCGCCTCACCGAAGACAACACCGACGCCTGGAAAATCCCCATCAACATCCACCTCCACGGCGTCCAGGGAGAACCCGCCCCGGACCGCCCAATCTCCCAACGCATCTTCATCAACGAATCCGGATACCAAATCCAACTCGACGTCCACATCGGCCGCGGCATCGACCACGCCGCCTTCCTCACCCACATCACCACCGGCCTCATCCACGAACGCGCACTCCGCCAGAAACACCCCGAAGACACCCGCTTCAACGTCCCACCATGGCTCGTCGAAGGCCTCCGCGAAGCAAACGCATGGCGCATCGGCCAGGGCGACCGCCGCCTCTATCAAAAACTCCTCGATACCGGCGGCATCTACAAAATCTCCGACCTCTTCGAAATCGACACCCCCAGCCACCACGCCCTCGATTCCGTCATGCGCACCGCCTTCCGCGCATCCTCCGGCGCACTCGTCATGGCCCTCCTCGAACAACCCCAAGGCCTCGAAGGCTTCCGCGACTTCCTCACCGACATCCCCACCTTCCAGGGCGAAATGCCACTCCTCCTCCGCCGCCACTTCCCCGAACTCAACCTCTCCGCCACCAGCCTCGCCAAATGGTGGGCACTCCAACTCGCCGCCAAAGGAGCCACCCCTCTAACCGAAGTCCTCACCGTCGCCGAAACCGACACCGCCCTAACAGAAGCCCTCGTCATCCACCTGCGCGACCCCGAAGGCAACCTCCTCAAAACCTCCGCCGACCTCGCCTGGCAGGCCTTCCCCGACCTCGAAAAAGACGAACGCATCGAAACCCTCCGCCCACCCCAGGACGCACTCACCCGCCTCAGCCTCCGCTGCTTCCCCTCCCACCGCCCCATCATCGCCGAATACCAATCCATCCTCCTCCTCCTCCAAAACGGCAGCGTCAGCGAAGTCGAAACACGCCTCGCCGACCTCGCCGCCACCCGCGCCGTCATGCTCGAAAAGACCGAACGTGCCCGCGACTACCTCGACTGGTTCGAAATCACCCGCGCCCGCGACACCTCCGGCGCCTTCGACGACTACCTCAACCTAAAAGCACGCCTCAAAGACAACCCCCACCAACGCAAGGACCCACTCTCCATCTACCTCGATCGCATGGACAAACTCTTCACCCGCGACCCCCTCCCTAGCCCCTAGTCCACCACCACCCAGACCACCGCCCACCTCTATCCCTTATTCCTTCT
>SYAP01000042.1 GCA_005787565.1 Verrucomicrobiaceae bacterium
GGAGGGTGACCTGGTAGCCGTGGTTTTGGAGTTGGTTGCGGATTTCGGATCGGCGTTCGGCGTGGCGGGGGACGATGGCTGGGAGGGCGTGGGGGGTGGCGGTGGTGATGGCGCGGGTGATGGCGAGTTCTTCGCCATCGTGGGTGGAGGCGGCTAGGATGATGGGTCGGTGGGGGCCGAAGGAGTCGAGGATGGTTTGGAATTCGGTGCGTGGGGTGGGGGGAGGGCCGCTGCCGGGGTCGATTTTGAGGCTACCGGTGTGGTGGAGGTTTTGGGTGGGGACGCCGAGGTTTTGCCAGGTTTGGCGGTCTTGTTCGTCCTGGAGGGCGACGTTGTCGAGGCGAGCGAAGTGGGGTTTGAGCCAGTTGGCGAAGCGGAGGTAGCGGCGTGCGGAGCGGGGGGAGAGGCGTGCGTTGACGAGGGAGATGGGGATTTTGCGTTTTTGGCAGGCGAGGAGGAGGTGTGGCCAGGCTTCGCCTTCGATGAGGATGATTTGGGCGGGCTCGAAGCGGTTGAGATAACGCTTGAGCATGGATGGGAAGTCGAGTGGGGCGTAGGTGACGCGGAGGTTGGGGAGGTTTGCGGTGCGGGCGACGGCGTGGCCGGTGGCGGTTCCGGTGGCGAGGAGGAACGGTTGGTGTGGGGCGTGGATGCGCCACTGGCGGATGAGTTTGAGGGCGAGGAGGGATTCTCCGACGCTGACGGCGTGGATGTGGATGGCGCCGCAGGGTTCGAACTCGACGGGGGTGTGGTAGATGGCGACGCGTTCGCCGAGGTCGCTGCCGAAGCCGCCGCGGCGGAGCATTTTGATGATCCAGCCTGGGAATGCGGCGATGAAGAGGAGCGGCAGGGTGAGCCGATAGATGGTGAGGCCAATCAGCCAGCGCATGTGCGTTGGGAGGTGGGGATTATTTGAGGTCTTTGAGGAAGGTGTGGATGGCGCGGGTGGTGTCCGGGTGGGCGATGTTGGCGAGGTGTCCGCCTTGGGGTAGGGTTTTGAGGCGGCTGCCGAGGGTGCTTTGGTACCAGGAGAGGTGGCCGGGGCCGAGGAGGAAGTCGTTGCGGTTGATGATGGCGCGGACGCGTGGGTTGCGGGTGATGGTGGTGGTGAGGGAGCGGAGGTTGGAGCGAGTGGTGAGGCCGGCTGGGGAGTTGGGGATGAGGAAGTTTTTCTGATAGTCCTGGAAGGAGGTGTTGAGCATTTCCTGATAGAGGGAGTCGCGTTCCCAATGGGAGGCTCTTTTGGTGAAGTGCTGGGAGGGGTAGCGAGAGTGGAGGCTGAAGAGGGTGTCCCGGAGGACCATGCGGAAGCTGTAGCCGACGAGGTATTTGGATTCGATGGCTTCGAAGGGCGGGACTTTTGGGAGTGGTCCGGGTTGGCGGGCGAGGGCGGCGATTTTGTGGAAGGTGTTGTTGATGCGTTGGACGCGGTCGTTTTGGGGCCAGGCGTTGGGGGCGTGGTAGTATTGGTCGAGGGTTTTGAGGGCGGTTTCGAGGTCGACGGGGGAGTGGATGGCGAGGTAGCGATCGAAGGTGAGGGTGTTGGGTGCGCGGGATTTTTCGGTGGCGGCGAGGCGGAGGGTTTGGAATCCGCCCATGGAGAGGCCGACGAGGGCGCGGCGGGTGAGGAGATTGGGGTGTTTTCGGGCGAGGGTGCGGTCGATTTCGGTGAGGGCTTGGAGGAGGTCTGCGCTGTCGCGAGCGGGATCGCCGGGGGTGGCGGTGGTGGAGGCGTTTTCCATGAATTCGGGGTGGAAGATGCCGGAGGTGGAGACGACGGAGAAGCCGTCGCGGAAGAGGGATTCTGCGAGGGAGAGGGTGATTCCGGAGAGGCGGTGTGAGGCGAGGCCGGGTGAGATGTAGACGATGGGGGCGGGGGTTTTCTGGAGCCAGAGGTTGTAGGGGAGGCGGCGTTGGGTGGAGGGGATGCGGACGTGGGCGGTGCGGCCTTTTTTGTAGAAGGCGGGGTCCTGGTTTTCGAGGGTGGCGACGCCGAGGGTTTGGAGGGTGGGTGGGTGGACGGGGCCGCGGAGGGTGAGGTCCGGGGTGGTGGTTTCGCTGGCGGAGTAGGTCCAGGCGAGGCGTGCGATGGAGTAGGGGTCCGGCTGGGTACGGATGAGTAGGACCTGGCGATCGGCGATGTTGGAGATTTTGTCGAAGTTGGTGACGGTGGCGGCGGTGCGGAGTGAGGGGACGAAGTTCCAGGGTTCGGTGGCTTCGTCGAGGAAGCGGCCGGTGGCGTGGGTTTCGTCGCTGGGGCCGAAGAGTGGGAGGACGAGGTAGGTTTTGCCGTTCCAGCCCCAGGTTTGGATGGTTTGGGCGAAGCCTGCGTTTGAGGATGGGATGTCCCATTTGGAGGCGACGTCGAAGAGTCCGGCGACGCCGACGGTGGAGTTGGTGGCGAAGCGGAGGGTTTCGTTGCCGGCGTCCTGCCAGCGGCCTTGGAGGACTTGGTTGAGGAAGCGGCTGGGGGAGCCGAGGTTGCGGCTGAAGTGGCCGATGGATTTGCGGGCGGGTTGAGGGACGGCGTTGTGGTAGGCGGTGGTGGAGGGGAGGACGACGCCTTCGAGGAGTGCTTCGTTGAATTCCCAGATGCCGCGGTTGACGCGTTCGAAGGGGTCGGCGATGGCGGTGGGTTGCGGGCCGGAGGAGAGGTTTTGTTGGGGCGCGGGTGCGGAGCAGGATGCCACGAGGATTGCGGTGAGCGCAATGAGGAGGGGGGGGCGGAGGTGGCGCGGGTGCATGGGGGCGGAGTGAAGCATGGGGACGGGGTTTGGGCAAACTCCGTTGTGGGGTGGGAGGATTATTGTGCGTTTGCCCATTCCTGGCGGATGATGGGATCGAGGGTGGCTTTCCATTTGGCGTAGCCGGCGGGGTTGAGGTGGAGGTTGTCGGGGTCGAAGAGGGTGGTGTCCGGGGTGTTTTCCGGGGTGGTGAGGCAGGATGAGGCGTCGACCCAGCGGAGGTTGGGTTGGTTGGCGGACCAGTGTTGGAGTTTTTGGTTGAGGAGGTGGAAGTGTGGGGCGAGGTGGGCGCGTTGCGGGGCGATTTTGAGGGAGAGGAGGAGGATGCGGGTGTTGGGGAGGGTTTTGTGGGTGTGGAGGATGAGGCGGGTGGTGGCGAGGAAGGTTTCGTCGACGGTTTTGCCTTCGGCGAGGTCGTTTCCGCCGGCGTAGATGACGAGGAGTTTGGGGGTGTGGCGGGCGATGAGGAGGTCGAAGCGGTCCGCGACGTCGGTGATGTGGCAGCCGCCGAAGCCGCAGTTGATGACGGGGAGGTCGGGGAAGTCGGCTTTGAGGTCGGGCCAGCGGCGGATGCTGGAGCTGCCGGTGAAGATGATGGAGCCTGGGGCAGGCGGGATGGCGGCGATTTTGGTGATTTCCTGGGCGAAGCGGCCCTGGATTTGCGGGGCGGGCGGTGTGTTTGTTAGAGGCGCTTGGGGTTTTTCCTGAGCGAGGGTGGGATGGGTGAGGAGGATGAGGGCGATTGATGCGAGCCGCAGCATGAGGTGATGGTGAAGGATTCGGCGGCGGAGGCAAGGGTGGGGGTGGAGTGGAAAATCGGGGGATTCTCCCAATTGCGGGATGAGGTGAAATGGGGAGAGTGGGGCATGGCTGAATCCAATGTTGCGGGTGGCGGGCGCGAAGAGGCGCTGTATTCGATTTGTTTGTTTGCGGCGTTTTCGGATGGAGGGAAGGCGGATGCGGAGAGGGAGGAGTTGCGGAGGATCGGGGAGTCGGTGAGAGCTGAGGATTTCAACGGGGCGGCGATCTATCAGAAAGTGCTGTTAGGTAGGACGACGGTTGAGGCGGAGGCGGGGCGGCTGGATGCACCGGAGTGGCGGCAACTGGCGTATGAGATGGCGGTGAAGGTGTGTGAGGCGGACGGTGTGACGAGTGGGGCGGAGAAGGAATTTCTAGCAGGACTGGCGGATCTGTTAGGGATTGATAAGGGTGAGGCCGCGGTGATGGTGGCGGAGGGGGACGCGGTAGCGGGAGCGGGTGTGGAAGTGGTGGATGCGGTGAATCTGCCGTCGCTGCCTCCGGCTTTGCCAGTGGCGGTGGGGAACAAGGCTGAGGTGGATTCGCTGATTTTGAAGTATGCGATTCTGAACGGGGCGTTGGAGTTGTTGCCGGAGACGCTTTCGACGATGGCGATCATTCCATTGCAGATGAAGCTGGTGAATTCGGTGGGGAAGCAGCACGGGTTTTCGTTGGACAAGCGGCAGCTGGTGGAGTTTTTGGGAGCGGCGGGGATTGGTGCGACTTCGCAGGTGGTGGAGGGGTTCGCGCGGAAGATGATCGGTGGATTGGCGGGGCAGCTCGGGAAGAAGTTTCTCGGGAAGAGTGTGGGCGGGTTCGCGAAGAAGGGTGTGGATCAGCTTACGAGTTCGGCGTTTTCGTTTGCGAGCACGTGGGCGATCGGGCAGTTGGCGCAGCGGTATTATGCGAACGGGCGGAGCTGGTCAGGGATCAACGCGAAGGCGACCTATCAGGAATTGCGCGGGGAGGCGGAGCCGTTGCATCAGCGGTTGTTGCCGCAGATTCAAGAGCAGGCGGCGACGCTGGATTACAAGAAGGTTTTGGCGATGGTGAGGGGGTGAGAGAGGATGGGAGTTGGCTGATGGGCTGGATGCAACTTGATCGAGGGTTTTCGGGCTGCCGTAGGACAGCAAGGGGGCGGTCACCGGTTGGGGGGCTTTTCGAGTTCATCCCCAAGCTTGCCGACTGCGGCCCTTGGCGTTAGTTTTCCAACGTGAACGATGAATCCATTGCCGCACAGGCCCGGGCTGCCGATTTGGCGAAGGTTCGTCGGGCACGGGTGATGACCCCCTTTGAGAAATTCGATGCGGGAGCCTCGCTCTTCGAGGAAGCCTGCGCTTGGACTCTTGCGGGCATCTCCAACCAAAATCCCTGCTGGGATGAGGCGGCCAAGTGGAAGGAGCTCCGTAGAAGGATCAAATTGACATCCCAAGTCATCCCATGAATGGCACCGAAGCTCTCATCGCACTTGCCCGGACCTTCGATGAAGCGGGTTTGGCATACATGATCGTCGGCTCCTACTCGTCCAACTTTTACGGAATTCCGCGGTCCACCAAGGACGCTGACCTCGTGGTCAATCTCGACCAGGCGGATTGGAAGAAACTCTCAGCGATTCTTCCTGCGGAACTTGAACTTGAGCAACAATCCGGCTTCGAAATGGTGACCTCCACCCGCAAGGAGCGAATCCGTGTGAAGGACAGTGTTTTTGAGATCGAGCTTTTTCATCTAAGCAAAGACGCGCACGACAGCACCAGGTTCGACCGGCGCCGTAGGGTTTCCATCATCCCCGGTGTTGTAGCCTGGCTTCCTACTGCTGAGGATGTGATCATTCAGAAGCTTCGTTGGAGCCGCGGGGCGAAGCGGGCCAAGGATTTTGCGGATGTTGTTGCGGTGATGCAGGTTCAGGGGCCCGACCGACTCGACTGGTCCTATATTGAAGAATGGTGTGGCAAGCATGAGACGCTTGATTTGCTTGCCGAGGCAAAGTCGGAGGCTGCTTTCGCTTGGGAGGAAGAGTGAGGGGGTGGTTTTTTGGGGCGCTTCATCAGATCGTTGAGGATCACTGTGGCTTTGTCTGTTCACTCGGGAAAAGAAAACGCCCCGGGTCGCATGAGGCGAGCCGGGGCGGTTGTTAGGGTGTTAGATGGTGTTAGGATTTTTTGACGTCGACCCACTGTTTGGTTTTGGCGGATTCGAGGACGGCGTCGCAGACGTATTGGGTGCCGAGGGCGTGGCGGAAGTCCGGGTAGCGTATTTCGGCGGAGGGGTTGTCGAGGGATTTGAAGAACTCGGCGAGTTCGTGGGTGAAGGAGTGTTCGTAGCCGAGGCAGAGGCCGGGGACCCACCAGTTTCCTGAGTAGGGGTGATCGCCGTCGGTGGCGTGGATGTTGGTCCAGCCGCGGCGGTCGCCGGGGACGGAGTGGTCGAAGTAGGAGAGGTAGTTGAGGTCGTGGAGGTCCCAGGCGAGGGATTTTTTGGCGCCGTTGATTTCGAAGGTGTAGAGGGCTTTGTGGCCGCGGGCGTAGCGTGTGGATTCGAAGATGGCGAGGGAGCCGTTTTCGAAGCGGGCGATGAATGCGCAGGCGTCGTCGATGGTGACAGGGTGTTTTTCGCCGGTGGCTGTGTGGACGCGCTCTTTGATGAAGGTTTCGGTCATGGCGGAGACCGAGACGATGTCGCCGTTGATCCAGCGTGCGGTATCGATGCAGTGGGCGAGGAGGTCGCCGGTGACGCCGGAGCCGGCGGCTGCGGCATCGAGGCGCCAGAGGCCCGCGCCGCCTTGTGGGAGTTCCTCGGAGATGGTCCAGTCCTGGAGGAAGTTGGCGCGGTAGTGGAAGATGCGGCCGAGTTCGCCGGCATCGACGATGTTTTTGGCGAGGGTGACGGCGGGGAGAAAGCGGTAGTTGTACCAGACGAGGTTGGGGAGGCCGGCGGCTTCGACGGCTTTGACCATGGCTTCGCCTTGTTCGCCGTTGAGGGCGAGTGGTTTTTCGCAGAGGATCATTTTGCCGTGCTTGATGCATTCGAGGGCGATCTCGGCGTGGGAATCGTTGGGGGTGCAGATGTCGACGGCGTCGATGTCCGGGCGTTTGACGAGTTCACGCCAGTCGGTTTCGTAGGAGGCGTAGCCCCATTTTTCGGCGAAGGCCTTGACCTTGTTTTCGTCGCGGCCGCAGACGGCCTGGCGGACGGGGATGTGCTCCGTGTCGAAGAAGTGGGAGAGTTGGGAGTAGGCGTTCGAGTGGGTGCGGCCCATGAAGCCGTAGCCGATGAGTCCGATGCGGATTTCTTTTTTCATGATGAGGAAGGGGTGCGGTTGCTGGGTTGGTGAGCGACTCTAAACGAGTAACTTGATGGCGATCTATCTTTTTCTGAGGGTGCGTGGGCAAGGTTTCAGCGGCGTCGTGCGCCTTGCGGACCGGAGAAATCTGCTGCGATTTACTACCGATCAATGACGGGAAATCGTCGGTCTCCAAGGACCGGGTTTTCCTCCGCTACGGCGACCCGCTCGTTCAATGGTCTTCACTCCGAAAGCGATTTCCTAGCAGTATGTTGCTTCCTGTAATAGTCGCCAGCGAGAGCAAGTAAGGACTGCGTGCGAACTGCGATACACATTTTCTACTTGATTCTCGCTTGGATGGGCGGCGTTGCCTCCGCGTCTGCTGTGGACATTCGCGTTGCTGATTTTGGAGCGCGAGGTGATGGAAAGCACGATGATGGGCCTGCGCTCATCGCTGCGTTCAGGGCGGCAAAAGATGATGGCGTGGAAAGTAGAGTCGTATTTGACAAGAAAATCTATCGTCTCGGCGATCATCCAACGGCATGGCATTGCCTTTCCTTGATCGAACATGAAAATCTCATCATTGATGGCAATGGCGCAACTCTCGTGTGTGGTGATTCGAGTCTCGCGTTTCATATCAAGGGTGGTCGTAATGTCACCCTGCGTGATCTGATTTTCGATACCGATCGATCAAGTTTTTCGCAAGGCGAAGTGATCGCGGTCGACAACGGTGGAACACTTGATGTGAAAATCAGTGATGGTTACCCGGAACCTCCCGATGAAGCATTTCTCCAGGCAAACAAATATGAGGCGCATGGTGGCGGAGGACGGCACATGATTGTGTTCGAAAACGGCGGCGTCGCACGCAATACGCGCATGGGCAACGATCATTTATACATTCGCAATATCACGCGCCTTTCGCCGGGGGTGTTTCGATTTCACGTAAAGGAAGACTACGTGCCGAGCATGAAAGGTGTTGTGGTCGGAAATGGCATCACCTATGGCTTGAACAAGGTGCAATTGGCCGCTGCTGTTGTTGCGGCAAAAAATCAGTCCGCGAGCATCTATGGTCAAATCGCCGCAGATCATGTCGAGAACATTACGTTCGAGAATCTCAGCATTTTTGGCTCTTTGAATGGTGGTATTCGTGTCTCGGATATGCATGGCGATGTGACGCTGCGTCAGGTGCGCATGATCCGCAAGCCTGGTAGTGGTCACTTTCTATCGATGCCTTCCGACGCGCTCCATCTGATGAACATTCGGGGCAAGTTGTTGATTGAGAATTGTCACATTGAGGCACCGGGTGACGATTGTTTGAATGTCGGAACCCTATTGGAGAGAATTGTCGATTACTCGCCGGATGTTCCGAATGCGATGACTTTAACCACGACCGATAATCACTATTACCACTACACCATTCGCGAGGGCGATGCGCTGCAATTTCTTGACGCCAAAGCGAATCGGGTCATTGGCGTGGCGAGTGTGGAAAAAGTCGAATTCATCGCGCAACGTCGCAGTCATCGGGTTGTGCTCGATCGCGCATTGCCTGCCTTGATCCCTGCGGATGTGGTGGTCTTGAATCTAAACCAAATGACCTCATCCACGGTGATTCGCAACAATGTGATGATGCCGTACATGCGAAATGCCATGTTGGTTCGCGCTCAAAGCATGTCGATTGAGGGCAACAAACTTGATGGTTCACGCGGGGGAGTGATGGGCATTAATCTTACCTACTCAATGGGCGAAAGTGCGCGCATGAGAAACGTGAGCATTGCGGGCAACACGTTCAGCGGTTTTCAAAGTTCCGCCATCATCATGGCGAACGCATACCGCGATCAGCAAGGGGTGCTCGACGCGCAAGATTTCTCGATTACAAACAACCTGTTCCAACTCGGTCAAGGTAAGGCGATGCGAGTCCGTGGCGTGCTGAATTTTCGTCTATCGGGCAACCGATGGGAGAAACAAGGCAAGCCCTTGGCGGAGGATGCCGGCTTTTTAGAGGTCCACGATTGCGTGAACGTTACGCGTGATGCGAAATGATGAAGCCGCTTCCTTTTTCCGACTCCGGTCCGGTCCCCCGCTTTTTCAATGGGCTTCGATCCGAAAGCGATTTACTAGCAGTCTAACCGTCTAGTTGTCTTCGGAATAGAAACGCCGATCCTAACAGAGGTAGTCCCTGTCATTTTTGAGGCATCTTCTGAGAATGACTCTACTTCGCTACGGCGACACCGGGTGTTTTGGAGTGGGCGTTTTGGGGGAAGTCGAAGGTTAGGACAAGGGGTTCGGTGCCGGTGTTTTCGATTTCGACGCCGCCGCGGTTGAGGGCGGCTTGGGTGATGAAGCCGATTTCGGGGTAGATTTCGCCGAGTTTCATGCCTTGGTGATATTGCACTGCGAGTTTTCCGACGCGGCCGCGGCCGCGGTTGGTGTGGAAGAGGGTGGGGCTCTCCGGGTTGAAGTTGGTCTTGGCGCCGGGAGCAAGGGTGAGGCGGAGGATGGAGGCTTTTTGATCGCCGAGGAAATCACCGTAGATGATCCATTTTGCATCCACTCCTTCGCCGGAAAATTCTTCGGCGGTGATGGCCGGGCGCGAGTTCTTTTGGACGAAGTCCGGGTCCTGATTGGCTTTGAAGTCGAAGGTGTCGACGAGGAATTCCCAGTCTTCGTGTTTGTCCTTCGGATAGTCCTGTTCGCGGCAGGCGTAGAACGCGTCGGCGGCTCCGATCCGTCCGTCGAGGGTGAGGTCCTCGGCGAGGAAGTGCTCGTCCATCGTGACGTGCAGCTCGTGGGTGCAAAGGTCTGTGGGCGAGTGAAGCACGCCATTCGGCATGACGAAGCCGTTGTCGAGTTGCATCATGGTGTGCGGCGAGAGGTGGCGCACGCCGTTGTAATCGCCCTGTCCCCAACGTTTCATGCAGGCGAGGAAATCGTCCTTGGTCACGAACGGATAGAGGCCCATGGCGGTGGTGTGATAGTGGGACGGGCTGACTCCGGGGTTGTCGAAGGAGTTGATGTCGTAGACTTCCCATTTTGCCCAGTGGAGGTGGTGGGGGATGGGGTTCAGGTTATCGAACTTCTTGGACACGATCGGCCAGGTGGCTTTGCCGAACAGGGATTTGGCAAAGGCGGTGACTTTTTCGCCCATGATGGCTTCCGGATCGGTCTCGATCAGATCCTGGAGGGAGATGACTTGTCCGCTGGGTGTGAGGACGTGCGCTTCTCCTTCGCGGAAGGGTGCTTTGCCGGTGCGGGTATCGATGACGCCGGTCACGATGGGCACGGTGCAGCACATCCAGACTTCATCGAGGCCGGTGCCTCCCATGTAGTCCGGGTAGTAGGATTCATCGTCGAGGCGAAGGCGTTTTCCAGGGGAGCAAAACGTGCGGCCGGCATAGCGGTGCAGAAGTTGGAGCACGCCGTCGTTTTGATTGAGGCAGTCATCGAGGATCGAGGTTGATCCTCCATCGATGACATCGTGTTGGGGATATTCGTGCAGTTTATCCGCGAGAATTGAAGGGGAAGCAGCCATGGCGATTGGATCCTGAAGGTTGGGTGGTTGAGTGGAAGAAGTGGATGGTCCCGCCTCGCGGGGACTGGTCAAGTCAAGTAACGGTTAGAAGCAACCCGCCGACCGATGGTTGGTCGGCGGGTTGTGAGGGGTTGGGGAAGTGTCAGAGCGCTTCCTCGACTTCGATCATGGTTTTGAGGATGGTTTGCCAGGTTTCTGGGTTTTCGAGGACGTCGTTGGGGAACATGCAGCCGTCCCAGCAGATGTGTTTCATGCCACGGGAGGCGGCGTCCTTGAGCCAGTAGGTGGAGGCTTTGGCGATTTGGAGTTTGCCGTTGGGGTCGTTGGCGCGGCAGTGGCGTCCGGTTTTGTCGTGGGATCCGGTGCCGTGGACGGTGCCGTCGTTTTGGGCGACGTGGAAGTCGATGGTCCATGGGCGGAGGGCATCGGTCATGGTGGTGTAGGCGGCCCAGAATTCGTCATCGGAGTAGCCTTCCTTGAGGAGTGCGGCTTCGGGGGCGTTGTAGCCCATGAGGTAGAGGTAGGTGTGGGCGAGGTCTGCCTGGAAGCCGACGGTTTCGGGCATTCCGGTGGCTTCGAGGGTATCGAGCATGGCTTTCCATGAGTGCATGCCGCCCCAGCAGATTTCGCCTTCTGCGGCGAGGCGTTCGCCGTGTTGTGCGGCGATTTTGCCGGCTTCGCGCCAGGTTTCGGCGATGAGTTTGGTGTTTCCTGCGGGGTCTGCGGACCAGTCGTGGACGCCGCCTGCGGAGTCGATGCGGATGATGCCGTATTCGCGGACGCCGTGAGCTTTGAGGATGTCAGCGATGCGGCAGGCTTTTTCGACGGCGAGGACGAAGTTTTTGCGGTCGTCCGCGGAGCCGAAGGCGGAGCCGCCGACGGTGCCGGGCCAGACTGGGGCGACGAGTGAGCCGACCTTGAGGTTGTGGGCGGCGATCTGGTCGGCCATGGCCTTGAGGGTGTCCTCGGAGGCGTCGGGGTCGAGGTGTGGGTGGAAGAGGAAGAGGTCGATGCCGTCGTATTTGCGGCCGTTGACATTTGCGGCGGTGGTGAGTTCGAGCATGTGCTCGAGTGAGATGGGGGGGTGGTCTGTGCCGGGTTCTTTTCCGACGAGGCCGGGCCACATGGCGTTATGGAGGTTCATATTGAGTTAGCTGGTTGGAAGTGTTCAGTTTTCAGGGAAGGGGCGGGAGATACGGGGATGAGTTAGGGATGTTTCAAAGAAAGGATTCTTGGAAGAGGGGGGATGAAGGCAAGCCGGGATTGTGGGGCGGATGGATTTGGCGGAAATTGGGAATCAGAGGATGTATTCCCAGTCGAGGGGGACGGTGATTTCGAGGCCGGATTCGTCGGTGAGGGTGACGGAGTTTTGGCCGACGGGTTTGATGGAGGTGACGAGGCCGAAGTTGGCGGGGGCGGGGGCGACGGCCTGGATGATGCGGAGGGAGGTGGTTTGGGATTTGGAGAAGGGCCGGGTGGTGGGGATGTTGAGGTGGGCGAGGAGGTCTTTGCGGGAGTCGTCGATGGAGTTGCAGAAGTAGGAGCAGACTTCCTCGATGCCGAGGCGGGCGGTGTGGCGGCTGGACCAGGGAGGGGCGGAGCGGCCGCCGTTGGAGAGCCAGAAGAGGGTGGCGGGGAAGTCGGCGGGGTTTTTGAGGGAGAACCAGACGGCTCCGTCGAGGGTGACGGCGGACCAGGCGAAGGGTTGTTCGGTGGTGGCGGGTTGGTTGACCATCATGACGAGGTCGTCATTGCCGGGTCGGGCGGGGTAGCGGGAGAGGTCGGTGTTTTCGCCGTTGGCGAGGGGGACGGCGGAGAGGTGGGTGAAGGTTTTGCCGTCGGCGAGGGATTGGGATTCGCCTGCGGCGGGATTTGAGAAGATGCCGGGGTAGGTGGAGGCCCAGCGGAAGGGGCTGACGGCGACGCGGGCGGAGTTTTCGGGGAGGGAGGAGAGGTCGAGGATGGGGTGGTTGCCGTAGGACCAGTGGCCATCGAGGTTTGAGATCCGATGGTCGTAGTAGATGGCGTGTTGGCCGGGGTGGATGGTGAGGATTTTTTCGACGTGGGCACCGGTGTCCGTGGCGTCGAGGGCGAGGTGGAGGGAGTCATCGGTTTGGGCGATGAGTTTCCATGGTGCGTTGGCGGGATCGCCGTGGGGAGGGCCGTCGGTTTGGGGGCCGAAGGGGAGGCAGAAGAAGTCGCCACGGAGGACGGAGAGGAGGGGTGGGAGGTCGGGGAATTCGGCGGGTTCCCAGGGTGAGAGGGAGTAGGGTGAGACGTCGCGGCCGGGGAGGTGGAAGGTGGCGGGTGCGAGTTGTCCTGCCCCGGCGGTGACGGCGAGGGTGACCGTCGGGGTTTTCAGGAGGTGGGAGGGTGAGCCGTTGAGGGTCTCCATGGGGGTTGGGGAGGCTCAGGCTTTGAGGATGCCGCGGGCGGCGAGGTTGTTGAGGCGGTGTGCGACATCGACGAGGCCGTCGATGGCGGTTTGGGTGTAGGAGCGGCCGTCGCGGGTGTCGATGCCGTGGCCGGGATCGAGGTCGCGGAGGCCGGCGAGGGCGGGGTCTTCGTGGTGGAAGACTTCGATGAAGACGGAGCGGAGTTCGCCGGTGGCGGCGTATGCGGCGAGGAGTGAGGAGATCCAGCCATCGTCGGTGGAGAGGCAGCCGCGGGTGGTTTTGGCGGAGGCGTGGAAGACGCCGAGTTCGCCTGCGGCGGCGATTTGTGCGATGAGTTTCTGGTTTTCGGCGATGGAGAGGCCGGAGTCACCGCAGTGGGCGGCGTCGATGAGGATTTTGAAGAATTTGCGACCGAGGGCGGAGTTGATGGCTTGGACCCATTGCCAGACGCGGCCGAGGTCGGTGAAGGATTTGAATTCGCCGGGGCGGAGGACTTCGATGTTCCAGGTTTGGATGGATGAGCCGTCGAGTCCGGCTTCGGCGATGGCGCGTTGGTGGACTTTGACGTTTTGGTCGATGGCGGCTTGGAAGTCCGGGCCTTCGCGGCGGGATTCGTTGGGGTTCATCCATTCCTCGATGGAGGTGGATGAGACTTCGCGGAGGCCGTGGTTTTTGGCGATGGTGAGGCCTGAGACGAGTTGGGCGACGACGGCGTCCTCATCGGCGGGGTTCATGGGGTTTGCGCCGCCGACCATGAGGATGGGGTGGACGTTGAGGGAGAGGGATTTGAGTGAGGAGATGAGTTCCTCGACATCGGCGGAGTCGGCGCCGAAGAAGAAGGGGAGCTGGACGCTGGTGATGGCGACGGGGGATTGGTCGAGGATGCGTTGGACTTCCGCGACCATGGCGAGGCGGCCATCGGCTTCGCGGGGGAATTTGCCTTCGTTTTCGGGGACGAGGCCGCCGACGAACTTGATGTGTGTGGGGACGATGCCGAATTCGATGTTGGGTTTGAGAGGAAGTTCCATGGCCATGGGCGGGAGTTAAAATGAGGAGGCGGGGGGTGGGAAGCGGGAAGTTTGGGAGGAATCAGCGTCGGAAGTCGGAAGTCGGAAGTCGGAAGGTCTGAAGGTCTGAAGGGAAAGAGATTGGGAGAGGGGGGAATAGGACTTACTGAGAAGTCTTTAGGATAGACTACAAAACGATATTCCGCCATAGTCTTCTGCATGCCGAAGATTGATGGGAGAAAGCTGGATCATGGGACAAGCGAACACATCAGGATTCTGGCTGTTCGTCGGGTGAGAGAAGA
>SYAP01000043.1 GCA_005787565.1 Verrucomicrobiaceae bacterium
CATGCCGACGCAGGCGCCGACGGGGTCGACTTTGGGGTCGTTGGACCAGACGGCGACTTTGGTGCGGAATCCGGATTCGCGGGCGATGCCACGGATTTCGACGGTGCGGTCGGAGATTTCGTTGACTTCGGCTTCGAAGAGGCGGCGGACGAAGTTGGGGTGGCTGCGTGAGAGGATGATTTCGGGGCCGCGGCCTTCGTTTTCGACGGCGAGGACGTAGCAGCGGATGCGGTCGCCGATGTTGTAGTCTTCGCCTTGGACTCGCTCGCGGTTGGGCATGATGCCTTCGAATTTTCCGAGGTCGATCATGACGTCGTTGCGTTCGAAGCGGCGGACGGTGCCGGAGACGATGTCACCGGCGCGGTCCTTGAATTCTTCGTAGATCATTTCCTTCTCCGCTTGGCGGAGGCGCTGCATCATCGTCTGTTTGGCGGTCTGGACGGCGATGCGGCCGAAGTCTTTAGGGGTGACGTTGAATTCCTGGACGTCGCCGGGTTGGGCGGCGGGGTTTTTCTTGGTCGCGATGGCGAGGGGGACTTCGTTGAATTTGTCGCGGTGATCATCGTCGGCGACGACGGTGAGTTGGGCAAAGATGCGGGTTTCGCCTTTCTTGGTGTCCACGTCGGCGCGAAGGGTTTCGATGGCTTCGGCTCCGGGGACCATTTTTCGATAGGCGGAAATGAAGGCAAACTCCAGCGCGGCAACGACCTTATCGCGGTCGATTCCTTTTTCCTTTTCGTAATACTCGATGAGGGCGACGATGTCGTTGGTCATGGCGGTCGTTGTCTGCGATCGACACTGCTGGTGTCTGGAGACGCAAAAGAGTGGGTGCGAGACCCACTCCTTTCTTTCGTCAGAAGCTGTGCGGGAAGCGGGTTACCTTGAGAGCACGCGGGATGCAAGCTCAATCTCGATAACCGATGATCGTTGTGAGGGATCGGCCGATCAGCCTGCGAGTCCATCGCGGCCGGGATCGTTGACGGCACTGCATTCCGGGCAGATTACGGTTCCTTTGGGGATTTCCCGTGGGAAGCTGTGGAGGCAAAGGCGGCAGATCGCACTTGAGCGGACGGCGCGATTTTCGGCTCTCCGGTGGAGGCTGCGGGAAACGATGCTGAAAAACAGCACCAATCCGGCGGCTCCGACGATGATGGCGGTGACCAATTCAGCGAGGGTCAGGTCCATGATCGGGTTGGTTGAGGAATCCCACATCCACGGTGATCCAAGGATGGGTGGCGGAAAGGGCGGGCGGGAAGCGCACGAGCCTGACCCATGCTTCGATGTCGGCGGCTCCAGCGCGGTCCGCGCCGTTGAGTGGGAGGCAATCGGCGACGCCGCCGCCGGGTTGGAGGCGGATCATGAAGCGCCACGGCTCGGCCATGATTTTCGCGTCGATCGCGTTGGGAAATGGTGGGAGTTTGTCTGGCAGTGAGCCATCGGGGAGCTTTGATGCCGCATAGAGGACGGGAACTGTTTTCCATGCCTTGGGCTCGGTCGGCGGCTGTGGTTGTTTCGGGGAAGGGGGGAAAAACCGTTCGCCTTTATCTGTTAGTGCCGCGACGCGTGATGGTGGTGGAGAGGGTAAATCCCGCAGTTCCGGCTGATAGGCAGGGCGAGCTGCGGCGGAATCCTTGAGCGCCGTCGATTCGGAGATCGCAATCCCCGGCCAATCCGAAGGCTCGAAGCGCGTTGGAAATGGTCCACCCTCCAGCGCCTTCAGCGACCACTCGCGGCCCTCCGCGCCTGCCGGAATCTGGATCACCGATGCCTTCCGCTCGATCCAGGTGTTGGTCGGCGCGATCCGGACGCGCACCGTGGTGAGGAGGACTGTGAAAAACAGCAGCGACAGCGAGAAAGCGCCGAGCATCCGCCAGCGCGACGGCATCCGGTCCCGCCACGGAAACATCAGCTCCTGGCGATCCAAAGGCAGCCCGGTGCCGCCGTTGTGCGCATGCTTCCGGCTCATCGGTTTTCCGGTAAAGGTTCGTCCGGTGCTTCTTCCTTGGCCTCGGCGCGGCCGACGAGTGCCACGCGGAAGCCTTTGGAAAGGATCAGTTCGGTGACTTTCCGCTCCAGCCCCACCGGTGTGCCGGTGTCGGTCCGCACCAAAACGATCGTCTTGGCGGCGGCGCCCTCTTTTCGAAGATCATCCAAGCGGGTTGCCAGTTGCTCCTCGGTCACCGCATCCCGGCCCAGGTGCATCCGGAGCTCCGGCTCGCCCGGGCCAAGCGTGACGACCAGCACATCGCGATATCGCTCCATCTGGAAACGCGACGGCGGCAGCTCCACCGACACCCCGGATTGCAGCACCATTGATGGACCCAGCAGGAAAAACAACAAAAGCAGTGCGAACAGATCAAACACCGGCACCGCATGCAGGAATCCAGGGCGCTCCGGCAGCGTGCTTACCAGCTTCACTTGGTCTC
This sequence comes from Verrucomicrobiaceae bacterium, assembly GCA_005787565.1. Lineage (GTDB taxonomy): Bacteria > Verrucomicrobiota > Verrucomicrobiia > Verrucomicrobiales > Akkermansiaceae > Luteolibacter. The sequence goes on from SYAP01000043.1 coordinate 2,427, forward strand.
CTCCTTTTGCTTCGCCGCCGGTTTTCTCGCCGCGGTCACCTCACCGCGAAACGGCGCGAACTCCTCTTCTTCCCGCGCATCCGCGATCAGGTGCACCATTTCGATTCCGGCCCGTTCGATCCGGTGGATCAACCGCTTCGCACGGCCGAGGAAATACAGATAAAACAAATAAAGCGGCACCGCCACCGTGAGCCCGATCACCGAGGTCACCAACGCCGTAAACACCCCGCTCGAAAGTTCCGCCGGCCCGGTGAAACCTCCCTGATCGCTCACCTTCTGAAACGTTTCCACCATCCCCACGAGCGTCCCGAGCATCCCCACCAACGGAGCCAGCAATGCCGTTCCGAGGATCGCCCGGATGTTTTTCTCGATCCTCGGCACCTCGAGTTGCCCGGCCTCCTGCGCCACATCGCGCAAATCCCGCCGATCCAGATAATACCTGAGCAACGTCGCATGCGCCACGCGCCCCACCGGGCCCGGGGCCCTTGCCGCCTCGTGCAGCGCCTCCGCGAACGCCCTGCGCCGGATGTGCACCGCCAGCCCCATCAGCAAATCCCCCACATTGATCCGCGCCCGGTGGAAAAAGAAAAACCGCTCCGCCACGCAAGCCGTCCCGACGAATGCCAACCCGAGCAACACCCAGACCAGCGGCCCGCCCTGCTCGATCAGCCCTGATGGTTCCAACAATCCCAAGATCATCCGCCGCGACCCTAAACGCCCCTCACGCCCGCTGGCCAGTACCAAAAGGCAGCGTCATCCGCGATACTTCTCATACGCCTCCACAATCCGCCCCACCACCGGATGCCGCACGATGTCCCCCCGCTGGAAACGCAGAAACGCGATCCCCTCCACCCCCGCCAACGCGTGCTCCGCCTCTGCCAGGCCCGATCTAACCCCCGGCTTCAAATCCACCTGCGATCCATCCCCCGTGATCACCATCCGTGATTCCTCACCCAGCCTTGTTAGAGTCATGAACATCTGCTCCCGCGTCGTGTTCTGCGCCTCATCCAGAATCACGAACGACCTCGAAAGCGTCCTTCCCCGCATGAACGCCAGCGGTGCGATCTCGATCGTCCCATCCTCCAAATACCGCTGTGCCTCTCCCGGATCCAACATGTCGTGAATCGCATCGTAAAGCGGCCGCAAATACGGAGCCACCTTCTCCTTCAGATCCCCCGGCAAAAAACCCAGCGCCTCCCCAGCCTCCACCGCAGGGCGCGTCAGGATCACCCGTTGGATCGATTTCCGCTTCAGCATGGTCAACGCCATCGCCATCGCCAGATAGGTTTTTCCCGTCCCCGCCGGGCCGAGGCCGAAGACCACGTCGTGCTTCTCGATCGCCCGCACATATTCCAGTTGGTTCGGCGTCCGCGGAATCACCGGCTTCCGGCCCCGCGAACCGACCAGACGCACCCCATTCAAATCCGCCACCCCGATGCCGCCCGACTTCGCCGCCACCTCCACCGCCAGCCGGAAATCCCGGAACTCGATCACCCCGCCCTTCCGCTGCGCCCGTTCCAGATCGGTGAAAACCGCCTGTGCCTGCTCCACCGCCGCCGCCGGTCCCGCCAGCGAAATCCAACCCTCCCGCGCCATCGCCTTCACCCCCAACATCTGCTCCAACAGTCCCAAATGCTTCGGATCATTCGCAAACAAGCCATGCGCAAACTGCGGAGTATCGAACTCCATCCGCACCTCCAGAAGATCCTGTTCCGTCATTGAAGAAACCCTTTCACCGCTCTTCCCCTCCGCGCAAGCAGGAATGGGGAAGAAGAGTCGGGAGTCGGGAGTCGGGAGTCGGGAGTCGGGAGTCGGGAGTCGGGAGTCGGG
>SYAP01000044.1 GCA_005787565.1 Verrucomicrobiaceae bacterium
CCATTCTACGGCGAAACCGGATTCCCCTTCATCCAATTCCAAGTCCCCGGCGCCCAACGACCCAAACTCCCCGCCATGGACGAACTCACCTTCATCGACCCCTCCTTCAACTACCAATTCGTCCTCAAACGCGAATACAACGACCAAATCATCGCCGCCAAACAACGCTGCCTCGCCACCCGCGACTGGAAAATCGTCTGCACCCCCACCGCCACCGGCGACCGCCACTTCGGACTCTTCCACCTCAAATCCGACCCCCACGGCCAAATCGACCTCGCCCCCTCTCGCCCGGAAGTCCTCGCCCCACTCCGCCAAGCCCTCAACCGCTGGATCGACGACCGCATCGAATCCCCCATCGAATCCATCTTCCCCAACGGCGAACCCCACTGAAACCCCTCCACCCTATCTCGCATTGCCGCTTGAGTTCCAGCCTCCACACCCCCACCCTCTCTCCCGTCCTCTCCATGAAACTTCACGCACCGATACTGGCCGCCATCCTAACCATCACCGCCACCGCCGGTGAAATCCCCAAGATCTTCGCGAGCCTGTTAGCCAAGGACATCCCCATCCGCGGCCAAATCGGAATCGTCCTCCCTCCACCCGAAATCGACAAATACGTCGCCAAAGTCGAAATCGCCGCACGCAAGGACCCCAAATGGTTCCGCGAATTCTCAGAACAGGGAAAACCCGGCGCACCCCTCCCCTACGACGAACGCCTCGGCCTCACCAAAGAGGAATACGACGAATACATCAACCTCTGGAACAAACGCGAATTCAAACCCAGCGCCGATGTCATGCTCCTCCTCCGCGAAAGCACAACAGGAACCTGGAGCGTCACCGCCACCGGCGAAGCCAGCGCCATCACCACCCTCCGCTACGACCCCAAAACCGACTCCTTCCGCTCACCCAACGGCGAACTCAAACGCATCGAGGACATCAACGCCCCAGCCGATAGCATCCTCGGCGCTTGGACCGGCAGCGAATGGAAGTTCGACGAGGAAACCACCCTCGGCAAAACCAAGGAAAACCTCGCCTTCGGCAAAATGGCCGGAGACAAATACGGACTCATCGTCTACCGCTTCCAGGAAATCTCCAGCGAAGGCACACGCCTCGTCGACAAAAGCCTCGTCGTCCGCTTCGCCCTCGGCAAAGCCGGCCACCTCCCCACCACCCCAGCTCCCGCCCCACGGCGCTGACCCATGGACCCGGATGCCCCCACAGGCGCTCACCGCCGGGGCCTCCGCCGTTGGGCGAAATGGCTCTGCGCCCTCGTCGCAACACCCATCCTCATCTTCGCCCTCAGCAACCTCTGGCTCGCCAGCCCATGGGGCACCGCGTTTCTAACAAAACGCATCGGCCAACGCCTCGGCCTCGAAACCCACCTCTCCTCCGCCAGCTGGTCCCCATGGAACGGCGTCACCCTCCGCGGCCTCACCTGCCACCAGCCCGCCCCCCTCCGCACCGCCATCCGCGATCCCTTTCTAACCGTTTCCTCCATCCGCATCTCCCCCGTCTGGCGCGCATGGCTCCGCGGCCGCATCGCCATCCACCAACTCGAAGTCGACACCCCTCAAATCACCCTCCCCGTCGAACTCCTCGCCCACCTCTCCGCCTCAGCCCCTCGTCCCGCACCCAACCCACAACCACTTCCTACTACAAATCCAGTAAATCCCCCACCCGCCCCGCCAACCACCCCGCCCCCTGCGGATTCCGCACCCCAACCCGTACCACCACCCTCTCCCCTCACACCAGCCCAACCAGCCCGCCCCACCTCCTGGCTCCACCTCAAAAACGCCACCCTCACCCTCGTCTCCGCATCCCGCAAAACACCCTGGTTCGAATCCGGCACCCTCACCGGCAGCATCCCCATCGCCGGCGGCAACGCCAAAAACCTACTCCACCTCGGCCCATCCCGCGCCCTCGGCCAATCCCTCATCGAATCCCTCACCATCCCCGTCACCTGGCAATCCCCCGCCCTCACCCTCGGCCCCATCGCCCCCACCATCCTCGGCCTCAAATCCGAAGCCTTCCTCCAAATCGCCCTCACCAGCGGCCTCCCCATCCACATCGAGTCCCTCCTCCCACCACAATCCCCAGCCACACTAACACTCCCTAACAACTCCCACGCCTCCGCCAAATCCATCACCGCACACGCCCGCCTCCGCGGCCTCCTCCTCGCACCCACCACCCTCCAAGGCGACTTCCTGGCCCAAACCGCCGATGCCCAAATCACCATCAACGAAAACACCCTCCGCTTCCACCGCGGAAACCTCCTCACCATCCTCCGCAACGGCCACCTCCAGTGCGTCGACGCACGCCTCATCGGCGACGACCTCTCCCTGTTAGGAAACGCCGCGATCCTCTCCGACCAACGCACCGCCGCAGCACTCCGCATCGTCGCAGACCCCGGCAACCTCATCCACCTCACCCAACGCCTCCTCCCCGGCCTCACCAATCCCCCTCCCCTCACCCACCTCAGCACCCCACAACGCGCCGCCCTCGACACACGCCTCTTCGGAAAAATCGGCAACCTCGGCCAACTCACCCTCGAAATCGGCAACCAAGGCCCCCAACTCACCCTCCCTCAAGCCCTCGCCACTCCCTCACCCCCATGAGAATCATCGCAGGAAAAGCCGGCCGACTCGCCATCAAAGTCCCCTCCGCCGTCGCACGACCCACCACCGACTTCGTCCGCCAGGCCATCTTCTCCATCCTCGCCGACCGCGTCGAAAAAGCCCGCGTCCTCGACCTCTACGCCGGCTCCGGCGCCATCGGCCTCGAAGCCCTCAGCCGCGGCGCCGCCTCCTGCCTCTTCATCGACGAACACCGCCAGGCCGCCGCCGTCATCGCGGACAATCTAACAAAAACCAAACTCCCCGGCGGCCGCGTCGTCCGCGCCGAAGCCCTCGCCTTCCTCAAACGGGACACCGCCACCTACGACCTCATCTTCGCCGATCCACCCTACTGGAAATTCTACGGCGACAAAGACCACCTCGCCGCCCTCCTCAACTCCCCACACCTCCACCCCCGCCTCCACCCCGCCGGCTACTTCCTCGCCGAAGCCTCAACCCTCCAAAAACCCCCACAATCCCCCGGCTGGTCCCTCCTCGACCGCCGCGAATACGGCTCCTCCGCCATACTTCTCTATCAGATCGAACCCTCTACCACCCCACCCGACACCTGAAAAACCCATCCAACACCCTTGTCCTCCCCACTCATTCTCGGATAAACGCCCACCCATGAGCAGCTTCCGCATCCGTCCCCGCTTCTCACAAACCGTCAATCTCAAACCCGAGACCGTCCAGGAACGCATCGCCGCCAAAATCGAATCCGGCAACCACGGCTGCACCGTCAAACGCTTCCCCGGCTACCTGACACTCCGCATCCCCGATGCCGAACAACACTTCTGGTCACCACAACTCACCCTCAGCCTCGACCCCACCGACCAAGGCACCACCCAAATCAACGGCATCTACGGGCCCAGCACCAACGTCTGGTCCATGTTCCTCTACGGCTACCTCCTCATCGGCACCCTCGGCCTCTTCACCGCCATCCTCGGCATCGTCCAGACCGTCGTCGGCATCTTCGCCTGGGGCCTCATCCCCTTCTTCATCCTTCTAACACTCGCCATCGCCCTCTATCTCTTCGCACAGCTCGGACAAAAACTCGGCGCTCGCCAAACCTACACCCTCCACCTCGCCTACGAAGCCGCCATCGGCGAAACCGTCGAGATCCACTGAAAAATCCCTCCCACACACCACTCCCCGCCAATTTTAGAGATTCCACCCATCCCCGTTTGTTTGCCATCGTCCCCTCGCGCCCCGCACCTCGCCGCCCCTCTCCCATGTCCACTCCCTTCCTCAACCGCGAACTCTCCTGGCTGGAATTCAACCAACGCGTCCTCAACGAAGCCCTCCGCGATGACCTTCCCCTCCTCGAACGCGTCAAATTCCTCGCCATCACCGCGTCCAACCTCGACGAGTTCTTCCAGGTCCGCGTCGGCGGCCTCATGCTCATGCGCCGCAGCGGCCGCAACGCCCCGGACCCCTCCGGCCTCTCCCCCGCTCGCACCCTCGCCGCCGTCCGCCAGCGCGTCCTCGAAATGTCCGCGGACCAATACAACCTCCTCAACGAAAAACTCCACCCCGCACTCTGCAAAGCCGGCATTCATATCCTCAAACCCGCCGATCTAACACCCACGCAAACCGCCCAGTGCGAGGCCATCTTCGAAGACTCAGTCTTCCCCCTCCTCACCCCCCTCGCCGTCGATCCGGATACCCCACCCCCTGCCGTCCCAGGCCTCCAAATCACCCTCGCCTGCCGCATCCTCGATCACGATTCCCAATCACCACGCTTCGCCCTCATCCCCATCCCCGAATCCATCGGCCGCCGCATCCCCATCAACCTCGAAGGCGGCGGCATCGCCTTCATGCTCGTCGAAGACTTCGTCGCCACCCACGCCAACCGGCTTTTCCCCGGCGAAACCGTCACCGCCACCACCGCTTTCCGCGTCACCAGAAATGGCGACATCGCTGTCCAGGAAGAAGACGCCATCGACCTCGCCGGTGAAATGGAAGACGTCCTCACCGCACGCCGATTCGCAGACACCGTCCGCCTAGAACTCCGAAAAGACGCCCCGCGCGACCTCGCCAAGATCATCCAAACCGTCACCGCCGCCAGCTCCCAGGAAGTCATCCGCATCGATGGCCCACCCGGCCTCGCATCCTTCATGGAACTCGCCTTCCTCCCCGGCTACGATCACCTCCGCGATCCCGAATGGCCCGCCAGTAATTCCCCCGCCATCACCCCAGGCGCATCCATGTTCGAAACCATCACTGCCGGCGACGTCCTCCTCCACCACCCCTACGAATCCTTCGAACCCGTCCTCCGCCTCATCGAGGAAGCCGCAGAAGACCCCAACGTCATCGCCATCAAACAAGTCCTCTACCGCACCGCACGCCAATCACGCATCATCGACGCACTCATCAAAGCCGCCGAAAACGGCAAACACGTCACCGCTCTCGTCGAACTCAAGGCCCGCTTCGATGAAGCCCGCAACCTCAACCGCGCCGACGAACTCCAACGCGCCGGCGCTCAAATCGTCTACGGCGTCAAAGGCCTCAAAACCCACGCCAAAATCTGCCTCATCCTCCGCAAGGAACACGGCCACCTCCGCCGCTACGTCCACCTCGGAACCGGAAACTACAACGAATCCACCGCGAAACTCTACACCGACCTCTCCTACCTCACCTGCAAACCCGAATACGGAAACGACGCATCACTCTTCTTCAACGCCGTCACCGGCCGCTCCAAACTCCTCCGCTTCCAACGCCTCGTCCCCGCTCCCACCGCGATGAAACCCCGCCTGTTAGACCTCATCCACGGTGAGGCCGAACGTGCGAAACAAGGCCTCCCCGCACGCATCATCGCCAAAGCCAACTCCCTCCAGGACCCCGATATCATCAAGGCCCTCTACAAAGCCTCACAAGCCGGCGTCGATATCCGCCTCAACATCCGCGGCATCTGCTGCCTCAAACCCGGCGATCCCAAACACTCGAAAAACATCGAGGTCATCTCCGTCATCGACCGCTTCCTCGAACACGCACGCCTCTTCTACTTCCACCAGGGCGGCGATGCCGAAGTCTTCATCGCCTCCGCCGACTGGATGGGCCGCAACCTCGAAAAACGCGTCGAACTCATGATCCCCATCGAGGAAAAATCCCTCAAACGCCGCCTCATCCGCATCCTCGAATCCTTCTTCCAGGACAACTGCCAAGCCTCACGACTCCTCCCGGACGGCACCTCCCAACGCGTCTCCCGCGCCAAAGGTCAGAAAGCCTTCCGCGTCCAGGAACAGTTCCACCTCCAGGCAAAGCGCGCCGCAAAAGCCCGCGAACACGAACGCTCGATGACCTTCGAACCGCACGTCCCCATCTGAAACAACCATCACCGGCTGTTTCCCACCCGCACGGTCACCGACTTCACCGCAATCGCCGCTCCAACCGACGCCCCCACTCGGATCTCATCAAAATCAATCCCCACAGGGATTCTCCCCTCGCACAGGATCTCCCCAAGCGGAAGCCCTCCCTCGTGCAAACTCGCCTGACCGGTGCCCCGATCATATCGCAAGGTCACCACCCGCGGCCCAGCCACAGCAGCCTCCGGCAATACCACCGGCAACCCCTGCTTGATATCCAGCGACCACGTCCGCTCATCCCCATAACTGTCGCCGAAAAACAACAGCTCCTGGCCATTCTGATAGAAACTCAACCCCGCCCAACCCGGCGTGTGGAAAACTCCCGCCTTGGGCTCAGCCACCTCCATCGTCACCAACATCACCGGCAGCTCCTTCGGAAAACTCACCGGAACAAATGCCTCAAACCCCGCCCCGTCTAACACCCCATCTCCAACCACCGCCTCGCCCGACCTCAACTCCCAGCTTCCCCCACCCACCAACACCCTGCGTCCATCAAACTCCTCTGACCCAACCCCATCGAACCGATCTTCAAAAACACTCCGAAACACCGGCAAACCAAGCACCGGCCGCTCCATCACCTCCGGCAAGGCCTCCACCGTGTTAGAGTCAACCACCCGCGCCCCCTCCCCTTCACCATACACCTCACCATCCCTCTGATCCGGCAGCACCAACTTCACCTTGCCCTCGAAAACATGTAACTCATCCGGCTGCCCCGGCCGGGCAACAATCGCAAACTCAGTACCCAAATCCACCGCCGTCATCGTCGGCGTGGAAACACTCAACTCCTCACCCGGCGCGGATAACCGGAACCGACCACTCCCCCGGTTCAAACGCAGCGCCGTATCCGATTCGAAAACCAACTCGCTGTCCCCATCAATCACCGCACTCGCCGTCGTCGCCAAAGTAAGTCGCGCCTGACCATGCTTCAGCCGGATCACACCACCCTCACCCAATCTCCGGTTCCCTGCCACCGGCTGCAACGCCCCATCCATCTCCCACACCGCATCCTCGGAAAACTCAACCATCGCCACATCCCCGGCCACCGGCGGAACATCCTTGTTAGACCGATCCAACAGAACCACCAACAATGTGATCACCGCCGCTGCCGCAACCCCGATCCACACCGGCAACAACCGCATTCTAGGCACCGCCGCCAGCCTCTTCGGCGCTGGCCGCCCCTCGAATTCCTCCATCAACGTGTGCTGCAACAAGGCATACTCACGATACAGAGCCAACAACTCCGGCTCCTCCCGCAACCGCTGCTGAAACGCATCAAATTCCTCCCGCGTCACGGCTCCCTCAATGACCTTCTGCACCAGTTGATGATCCTGCTTTTTCATCCGTGTAATTTTTTCGCTTCGCAAAGCTGACGCTCAATGCACCGCTTCAATGCCGCCCGAAGATTGAAAAGAATCGCCTTCAACGTCCCCGAACTCCGCCGCGTCGCCATCGCATACTCCCGCAACGACGCATCCGTCGCATACCGGTGATGCAACAAATCCCGATCTTGCGGACGCAACTTCTTCAAACATTCCCGCAACGCCAAATGACGCTCCTCCAACTCCTCCGGATCCCCATCCGCATCCAATGAAACACGATCGATCAAATCGTCATCAAACACCAACCACCCCTTCGAAACCAACTTCCGTCGATGATTCAACAAATGATAACGGATCGTCTGAAACGCCCACGCCTTGAAATTCGTCCCGATCTCGAACGCATCCCTCTTCTGCCACAAGGTAATGTTCACCTCCTGCAACAAATCCCGCGCCCCCGAACCTCCCGGACACAACGAACGGATATACGCCAACATCGCCGTCTGGTGATTGGTGAGTTCCTTCACGAATTCCTCGGAACCCGCACTGTCATTTTCGGCCGACATCGATCGCTGCCTCATAATGTGCCCCAAAGCCTCCGGGTTTAAGAAAAAATTTACCCCATCTCTCAAATCCAAACGCTCCAAAACACCACCAGCGCCGTCACCAACACCAATCCACCGAACACTCGCTTCAACAACCGCTCCGGCAACCGCTTTGCCAACACCCCACCCGCCAACACCCCCGCCACCGCCATCACCAAAAACACCCCGGTCATCGCCCACTGGATCTTCGCCTCACCCGCATGCGAAAGAAACCCGGCCAGCGAATTGAAAGCGATCACCGCCAACGAGGTCCCCATCGCCATCCCCATCCTCAAACGCGCAAACCTCACCAATGCCGGCATCAGCAGAAATCCACCGCCAACCCCAAGAAATCCCGTCAGCACCCCAACCAGCGCCCCCGCAAAAAAACACCGCACAGGCCGGCACTCCGGACCGCACTCCATCACCGTCGGCCCCGCCATCCACATCCGCAAACCCACCACCACCATCAACACCGCGAACATCATCAACAAAACATCCGCCGAAACCCAGTGCGTGAATCTCGCTCCCACCGCCGCACCCGCCATCCCGGCCAGCGAAAACCAACCCATCGCCTGATAATGCAACTCCCCCACCCGCGCCCGCTGGATCGCACCAACCATCGAAACCGCACCCACCACCAACAAACTCATCGCCACCGCCTCCCTCGGCGCAATCCCCGCCAGATACACCAAAATCGGCAGCGTCAGGATGCTCCCGCCAGCACCGGTTAGACCGAGCGCTAGCCCGATCAAAACCGCCGCCGCCAGTGCCAGCCCACTCATGCCCGTGGCTCTTTCATCAAGTCAGGAATGTCACCAAACGCCCCATCCACCCAAATCACCGGCTTCCCGATTGAGGCCAGATAGGACGACGCGATCAACGCCCGCAAGCCACCCGCACAGTGCACATGCAATCTGCACCCGTCGGGAATCTCATCCCTCCGCGCCGCCAACCGCGTGTAAGCGATGTTCACCGCTCCTCTAACATGCGATGCGTTGAACTCATCCGCCCCGCGCACATCCAGCACACAGGCATCCGCCGGCAGCTCCCCGGGCGTGATCCTGATGAACGTCTCCGCCAACCCGTCACCCCACGCCTCACCCGAAGGAATCCACCCCTCCACCCGATCCAACCCGATGCGCACCAGATCCCTAACAGCCACCTCCACCTGATCCTCATTCTCCACCACCAGCAGAATCCGCGACCGCTCATCAACATACGATCCCGCCGCAACCGACAGCTTGCCACCCGCCAGCGGCGCGTGAATCGCCCCCCGCAAATGCCGCGCCGCAAACGCCACCCGGTCCCCTCGCAAATCCAAAATGGATGTCCCATCCCTTCCCACCCAATCCACCAAACCATCCGCCGAAACCCGCTCGGGCACAGGCAGCTTCCCATCCACCAACAACGCCGGGCCCAACCGGTTGTCCCGCTTCATCCGTGCGAAATACAACGGCGGCTCCGGCTGACCGCTCAGAATGTGCTCCACAAACCGCTCCTCCTCCCCGTTCAACGCCTCATGCAACGGAGCATTGAACTTCCGCTCATAGCCTAACACACTCGTCGGAACCGCCCCCAGCGCCTTGCCACAAGCGCTCCCCGCACCATGCGCCGGCAGGATCTGCAAATGATCCGCCAACTCCGCAGTCCCCCTCAAGCTCGCATAAAGCGTCCGCGCGCTCGACTCCATCATCCCCTCCTGACCCGCCGCACTCTCTAACAAATCCGGCCTTCCCACATCCCCCACGAAAACGAAATCACCCGTTAGATAAGCCATCGGCTCATCCGCCCCTCCACCCTCGTCCGTCACCAGAAATGACAAATGCTCCGGCGTATGCCCCGGCGTCTCAATCGCCGTGAAACGGATGTTCCCAACCCTGAACTCATCCCCACCCCTCAAAAACCGCGCCCTCGGGCTCCCCTTCGCCCACTCGAACTGCCAATCCTTCCCACCCGTCTCGGACAAATACGCCACCGCCCCGTGCCGCTCTGAAAACTCACGCGCGCCACTCAAATAGTCCGCATGAATGTGCGTCTCCGCCACCGCCGTGATCCGCAGACCATTCTCATTCGCCACCGCGAAATATCGGTCCACATCCCGCTCCGGATCGATGACAATCGCCTCCCCCGTCCGCTGACAGCCGATCAGATAGGCGTTCTGCGCCAAATGCGCATCCGTGATTTGTCGAAGAAACATGATTTTGTTAGGTTGATGGATTGAATCGAAACTCAGACCGAACACGAATTGCCCGCACACTTCACCCCGGAGCTCTGGTTCCATGGCATCTTCGCCAACAACAACGCCATCCCGCACCAGTCCGTCACCCCGGCGAAAATCAGCCCCGCTCCCACAAACCCGCTCAACCCGTAAAAACCCGCATGCACCCACGTCCCCAACACCACCCCGGCCAACACCATCGCCCCCGCCGCAATCCGCACCTGACGCTCCAACGACATCGCCTTCCGCCCCCGGTTCACCGGCAATCCCTCCTGCTCCCAAGCCGTCACCCCACCTTCCAACACCGCCAGATTCTCACACCCGGCCCCCTCCAAGGTCTTCATCGCCTGCTCCGCTCGCTTCCCGCTCCGACACACCAGCACACATCCGTCACCCGTCGCCGCAGACTTCACCTCCCCCGCCACCAACCGGTCCAACGGCATCAACCGCGACCCCTCAATATGAACCTCCCCATGCTCCGCCGGCGTCCTCACATCGATCAACACCAGCTTCTTCCCGGCATCCAACGCCGCCTTCAATTCCTTCGCTTCGATTTTCATGATGATTCTCTTTCGTTTGCTCAAGTTTGTGATTTCTTTAATCACTAAATAGCCATTTGGTTATACTTGCAAGCAAAAAAATTTCTGCCATCCTCCAACCATGAAACTCGATTCACAGCAGCTCGCCCGGGTAGCCGCTCTGTTCCGCGCCTTTGCCGAACCCACCCGACTCGCCATCCTGCAGGAACTCAAGTCCGACGAACTCGCCGTCTCCGAAATCGTCGACCGCCTCACCACCAGCCAGGCCAACGTCTCCAAACAACTCAAACTCCTCCACGATGCCGGCGTCGTCTCCCGCCGCAAATCCGGAACCACCGTCTTCTACACCATCGCAGACCCCATGGTCTTCGAACTCTGCCGCCTCGTCTGCGACAAACTCAACCGCGACGCCGTAAAACCCTCGAAAATCCGCTTCTAACACCCTATGAAACGCGCCCTTCCACTCCTCGGAGCACTCATCGTCCTCGGCCTCAGCCTCTACATAAACTACTGGCTCCGCGAAAAATCCCCGCAGCCCACCTCCCCACCTTCATCTCCCGCAGCATCCACCACCACCATCCCCTCCCCGCCCGACTACACCTTCCAACCCGCAACCCCGGATGGCATCGGCAAGCTCTTCATGGGCCGCGAAATCTCCCACGTCATGGGCCACCAGGCCATCGACTGGCTCGAACGCGGCAACCGCGAACAAGAGGAAGCACCCTCCAAGATGCTCGCCGCCATCGACCTCCCACCCGATGCGATCCTCGCCGATATCGGCGCTGGCTCCGGCTACCACGCCTTCCGCCTCGCCCCACGCCTCCCCCAAGGCCGCGTCATCGCCGTCGATATCCAACAGGAAATGCTCGACTTTCTAACAAACAAATCCCGCGAGCTCGAAATCACCAACGTCACCCCACACCTCGGTGCCATCGACGACATCAAACTCCCTCCCGCATCCATCGACGCCGCACTCATGGTCGATGCCTATCACGAATTCTCACACCCGAAGGAAATGCTCACCTCCCTCCACCGCACCCTCAAGCCCGGCGGACGCATCTTCCTCATGGAATTCCGCGGCGAAGACGACCGCGTCCCCATCAAACCCCTCCACAAAATGACCGAAGCCCAGGCCCGCAAGGAATTCGAAGCCTGTGGCTTTCGCTTCGTCGAAAACCGACGCCTCCTCCCCTGGCAACACTTCCTCGTCTTCACCAAACCCTGATCGACTACCTCGCCTTGAACATCGGAAACCCGGCTCCCGGCCGCAACTCCTTCGGCGGCTCGATCGCGAACGACTTCCCGTCCCCGATCTGATAGGGCCCATACGCGATCGGAATCACCGTCAAAAGCAACGCCGGCTCGTCATCCGCCGTCGTCTTCCCCACATGCACCACCGCCGCACAGTTCGGGCTCTTCTTCACCACCATCAGATCACCCGCATTGAAAGCCTCCGGCGCATCCGCATTCGCCGTCGGAAACACATACTCGATCACCACCGGATACGGCGCCGCCGCCGTAAAATCATCCGGCTTCACCATCGCCCGCGCCCGCACCACAAACCCCGGACTCAGGAAATCCACCTTACTCAACCGCTTCACCTCCACCACCTCATACTCCCCCTCGATGTAAGTCAGCAGCAGCGGACGGTCGAAATTCGTTAGATAGTTCCGCATCAGCAGCGTGTTCACCCTCGCGATCTGATCCGGTGCCCCGCCGAAATACTTCCGGTAAAGTTCCTTCGGCGCGAGCGCGTTCCCATCCGGGACATCCAGCACCGTATACCGCTGCAGTTCCGGCAACCGCTTCAGCTTCCGCAAAATCTCATAATTCCGCGGAATCTCCGGATGCCCGAAAACATGCAAACACACCGCCCAACTAACGATCGCGAAACACAACGCCAGCGCATTCGCCAACAACCACCAGAAATAGGCGGGGCGGCTCGGCTTCGGCTCTTCTAACACTCGTGGCACGGCTCGGAAAATCGGAAAAATCAATTGCTCCCACACGCCTCGCCATCCGCCACCGCATGCAGCCCCGGTGGCTCGTCCGCCGTCTCGAACGACGTCCCGCACCCGCACGACCGCGCCGCCATCGGATTGTGGATCTTGAACCCCGCATCCGTTAGACTGTCGGAAAAATCAATCTCGCACCCCCGCAGCTTCTCCACGCTATCACCCGCCACGATCACCCGCGCCCCACCCGAAGTCACCACCGTATCCCCCTCCTCCGCCTCACCCACCTTCATCTCATACTGCCACCCCGCACAGCCACCTCTCCGCACCGCCAATCGCAACCCCGCCGTCGCACCCGCAGCCTTCGCCGCAAGCATCCCAGCCAATTCAACCGCCGCTTTTTCAGTAATCGTAATCATGGAGCGCGGACAACCTAAACCCCCTTCCCCGGATTTGAAACCCGAATCGTCTCAACCTCTCAACACTCACCATCCCGCCGCCGATACAGCGCCAGCCACTCCCGCCCCTCACGCCCCGGATACGCCCGCGTCGGCACCCAGTCATCCACCCGCTCAAACCACCGCCCGAACGTCTCCTCAATCCCCTCCACCGTCGACTCATGCGGCGGCCCCGTCCGGTCATCCCCCTCATCATACGGATTCAGAAAAAACAACCCCACCAACATCCCACCCGGCACAATCAACCTCGCCGCCGCCTCCGCATACCGCGGCCGATCCACCGGAGAAATCGCACAAAAACACGTGTGCTCCCACAACGCCGAAAACCTCCGCCCATTCCCCCACTCCGCATCCAGGAAATCCCCCACCTCCACCCGCGCCTCCGGCACCTCCGGATACTCCCGCGCCCGCGCCACCGCCGTCTCAGACAAATCCACCCCCAGAACCTCAATCCCCTTAGCCGCCAAAGCCCTCACATCATGCCCGCTCCCGCACCCCGGCACCAACACCGGCCCCCCACCCCACACCGCCAGATCCATCCGCTCCAATAACTCATCCAACGGCGGCGCATGCCGACCCTTCTCCCACGGCGTCTGCCCCGCCTGCCATAGCTCGTTCCAATTCGTCATGCCCCACTATCCACCCCCTCACGCCCTCCGCAAGTAATCAGGCACCTGATCCCGCTGCGAAGACGGCGGCAACGAAGCACTCGCAAACGAGATCACCGCACCAATCCCCGCCGCATGATCCCCACCCATCCGCCGCTCGATCTCAAACTCCGGAAAACAAAACCGCGCCCGCCTCCTCATCACCACCCCCAAGACCCACCCGGCCACCAGCGCCCCCACCCCCACACACAACGGCAACCACCAGCGCTCCGTCTTCGCCCGCACCACTCCTAACAAATCCTCCCCAGCCTCATCCCCATCCGCCGCCCGCCGCCCATCCATCGCAACCAGCCGCTCAGGCAATGGCCCCGCCTCACCCGGCTCCTGCCCCCCACCCATCATCCGCTCCATCCAATAAATCCGGATCGACATCTGAACCGAAAACGCCTCGAACTGATCCCCAGCCTCCGCGTGCTCCAACGCCGACATCACCGAACTCTGCACCGCCCTCCGCTGCTCCGCCGCCGAAACCACATCCGTCAGCGACGGACTCAAATACAACGATGAATAAAGTTCAGTTAGCATTCACAAGCAGA
>SYAP01000045.1 GCA_005787565.1 Verrucomicrobiaceae bacterium
CGTCTTCCACCGCCGCGAACTCACCCTCCTCGCCAGCCGCAACGCCCTCCCCCACGACTTCCCCGAAATCATCCGCCTCATCGGCGACGGCAAAATCCTCACCGACCCCTGGATCACCCACCGCATCCCCTTCCACGAAGTCCCCACCCGCTTCGAGTCCCTAACAGACCCCAACCTCGGCGCCATCAAAGCCATCATCTCACTCTAAACAACAGCCCAATCACATATCATCCGCCACCGACCCCGTCTTCACCGGTGCCATCAGATATCCAGACAACCCATCAATCAACTTCCCCCCCCACACCCACTCCCACCGCACACACAAAACAGCAATCTGGAAATAAACCCCAACCCAAACCAACAAAAGAAAACCACCCCCACCGCCGCCAAAACCGACCCCGCCCCCAACCAGATCTTTCCCCTATAATGCCCTCGGATCGTGCGAATCCGCTCCCTTCTCGCCTGCTCATAAAGACGCCTCGCCACCTCCCCGGAAACCCCATTCACCGCAAGCCGTCCATACAACTCATCCGCCTCCTCCCCCCACAGCACCATCTTCAGCACAAGCGCATAATGCGGATGATCACCTGGCTCCGCTGTAACAGCGTAGACATTACCATCCTCCGGGAAATGATCATCACTCATACATCTGCTAGATCATCCCCATTCCCCGATCAGGTCCAGCAAAACACCCACCAATCCTTCGCTGGCCTCCACGAAATACCAAACACCTGACAAACCCGGCGCAATGAGATTACGTTGATCACAAATACCTTGTCTCTCTTATCGCTACCCCTCAGGAATCAGAAACGCCATCAACACCTCACCCGTCAGCGCATCAAGATGCGCCTGTAGCGATCCAAGTTCCCCTGTTGAATAGGAAATCACCCAAGTATCATTCTTCGTCGCCTTTGCCTTCTCAATCGAACCAGCGTCGCCGGATCGCCTGCCAAACTGGATCGAAGCACCCCAATCCCAAACATCCATAGCTTGCACCGGATCGCCGACTGATGCACCATCACCCCACGCCAGCCCCCAAAACGCCCAACCGCCATGCCCGCCGAAGCGCATGCGCAGACGCGGCCTTCCGGACGGAAATCAAACGCGTCACCCAAATGACCATCGAACAACGCGTCGCCGCAGCCCTCACCATGCGCAACCGTTTCACCTGGCTCCAGCAACTTGCTGAAACCCATCACCGCCGCCAAGCCCCCACCAGCCATTCATCATAAGTCCTATCAGCCCCATCCGTCTCATCTCACCCGCCCCTCACCCAATCAAATCCCCAATCGACCCGAAATCCGGCGAGAACAACCGCTTGTAAGTCCGCGCCGCATACCCGTCCGTCATCCCCGCCAGGAAATCACAAACCAGCCGCGCCCGCGATGCCTCGTCCGGCGCACCCTGGATCTCAGCGGCGGTATCCGCCGGCAGAAGCTGGAAATCCTGTCCATCAATCGAACGCCCCGCAATGTATCGTTCGCCTAACACCTCCCAAAGCTGCCGCAACATCCGGCTCCCCTTGTGCTCAAGCTGCTTCAACTGCGGAGACAGGAAAACCACTTCGAACGCCAAACGCTTGAACAACGACGACTCCGCCCGCACCTCCGGATCCAAAACCAGTCGATACCGGTATCGGTGTGTTAAATGACTCAGGAAATTCACATCCGTCTCCAATCGCGCCGCCTGAATGTAAGTCCCGATCCGCTTCCCAACAAAAGGATCCACCCTCCGCCGCCGGATCGCCCGCATCAGATCACCCAGCGGAGTACCCTCACCCGCCGGCTGCCCGGTCTTCTCCGCCCACGCCTCGATCTTCTCCAAAGTGAGAAACCCGGCGCGCACACTGTCGGATAGATCATTCAGCGAGTAAGCCGTGTCATCCGCCCAATCCATCACCTGGCACTCGATCGACTTGAACGAATCCCGCGCTTTGCCCGGCGTCAGCTCCACCGGAAAATCATTCCCACCCATCGCCCAATCCAGATGCGCATGCTGGTCGTCATAAAGGAAATGATGCGACGGCGGACCATCCGGACCATTCAGCTCCGACCACAGCGACTTGTATTTCAAAACCCCATCCAAAAAAGCCCGCGTCGGATCCATCCCGGTGCGCTTCGCGGAAAAAATCCGCTCGGTCAGCAACCGCAACGTCTGCGCATTTCCTTCAAACCCACCGTGACCGCGGAGCAAATGATTCAGCGTTCTCTCCCCCGCATGCCCGAATGGCGGATGCCCCAGATCATGCGAAAGACAAACCGCTTCAACCAGATCCGGATCGATGAAAAAGTCCGGCTCAAGCGGAGTATTCGCCTGGCTCTTCAACCAATAGGTGATCGACTTCCCGATCTGCGCGACCTCCAACGAATGCGTGAGCCGCGTCCGGTAAAAATCATACTCCCCGCTCCAAAAAACCTGCGTCTTGTTCTGAAGTCGCCGGAAGGTCGGCGTATGAAGCACACGGTCCCGATCAATCTGGAATGGCGTCCGATAATCAGCCCCGCCGCCAGCGCCGGAGCGCCGCTCGGTATCAAAGCCTCCATAAAAGCGGTTCTGCATGACCACCGCTTCTAGCGGCGGATCCCCGGAGCGGCAAATCTTTCCTCAGGACAACACCAACGGCCCGCCCGCGCTCAGATCCTGATGCCCGAACGTCGGAATGTGGTGCCCGAACGCATGCGCGATCGAAAGCCATAACCGGTTGTGCGCCACATTCTCAAACCGCAGCGATTGACCCGTCTTGAATCCAAGCCCACCGCCCACCAGCACGAACGGAATATCATCAAGCGTGTGGCTGTTTCCCTTACCAAGCTCGTTGGTCCAAACAATCGTCGTGTTGTCTAACATGGTCCCGGTCCCGCCAGGCTCGGGAATCGCATCCAGCTTCTTCACCAAAAGCACCAACTGCTCGCAAAGCCACGTATTGATCTTCACCAGCTTCTCCTGCGCCTCCGCATTGTTGTCAGGCTCGTGCGACAGGTGGTGGTGATCCTCATGAATGTCCAGCCAACGCATCCGCGCCTGCCC
>SYAP01000046.1 GCA_005787565.1 Verrucomicrobiaceae bacterium
AAATTATTTAATTTTCAAGATTTCAAATATTCAATTCGAGACCTTACAAGAAGTTATAAGAAAATTTCGACTATTATTTTCACACTATTCATAAGTTTATACTCACCGACGCGATCGACGAATTCCTCACCAGCGACGCCTCATCATCACTATGCCAACCCATCCCCTCCTCCCCATCGTGATAGAGATTCAGCAGACACGAATTGTAACCCATCCCGCTCAACCCCTCCACCCTGCCCTTCAGCCTCGCCAGCGCTTCCGTCCACGGCAACGCCCGCTTCGTCGTCCCCGAATACGAATAGGAAAAATCCGAATCCCCATACCAAGCCACCTTCCGTGCCGTCACAATCCGCTTCCCGAAAATCACCACCTCATCATGCTCCCATGGCACCTCATCTAACAAATTCCGGAAAAGTCCCCGCGCATCCTCCTCATCCAACACACACCCGAAATAATTCACCGTCCCGTCACAGGGCAACAGGTTGGCCGATGGATCATTGCCGAAAAGGTTCATCATCAGTTCTCCCCGACTCTCGTTTCGCCCCCTCCCACGCGCAAGCAGGACCGTTCGGAAATCTTAAGCATCAAAAATCCAGTTGCACTCCCCTGCCGGATTGTCTTGAACTCCCCTACTCCAACCAAAGACCCATCTTTGGAAAAAAACCACCCCTGCCCGTCAACCCGCGGTCAGCCTAACAGACCCAACCCATACCCAAGCGATGAATTCCATCACTCCGCCTGCCCTTACCATTGGCAAAAACCCATCCCGCCGCTGGCTCGCCTACCTTCTCGCTCTAACCGGATCCATCCTGCCGATCACCGCTCAATCCATCTCCTACAATTTCAACGATGGACTCCAAGGCTGGACCCAACTCTGGCCAACCCCTCCCGGCGTCCTCTGGGAAGGTGCAGCCCTCGGCTCAGGCCACGACGGCGGCGAAACCCGCTTCGCCAGATCACCCGAATTCTACATCACCGGCTCCGGCCCCCTCACCTTCAACCTTCGCGGCGGCCAATCCCCACTCGATACCCCCGCCGCACCCTCCGCCATCCCCGAAATCGCCATCAACGGCGGCGGCTTCGGCGGCGTCGCACTCCGCGATGTCACCACCAATTCCTACGTCCTCTGGCGCCGCAAACCCGGCAACGGCGATGCCGCCATCCCCCTCGAATTCTCCCCCTCCGAACTCACTCCCTTCAGAAACGACGGCAAAAAATACACCCTCGATTACATCGACTACAACAAAGGCGGATGGGGCTGGACCTACCTCGACGACGTCTCCATCCCCGGCATCGAAATCGAACCCCCTGCTCCCACCGGCGTCACCCTCACCGCCGGATCCAAAACCCTCGTCATCGAGTGGTCCCCCACACCCCGCGCCTCCTCCTACGAAATCCAACGCTCCCCCGCAGGCGCTGACACCTTCACCACCGTCGGCGAAACCGCTGGCACCCGCTTCACCGATCCCAACCTCCCGGTCAGTGTCTCATACGACTACCGCGTGATCGCCGAAAACAACACCGGCGCTAGCCCCGTCTCCTCCACCGTCACCGGCGCGGCAGCCGGCGGCCCCGAAAGCTCCAACAAGGATATCCTCACCTTCAGCTTCGGCAGCTTCGGCGACGCCATCATTTCCGGCACCACCATCACCAAATACCTGCCCATCTCCACCAACGTCTCCGCCCTCACTCCAGCCGTTACCACCTCCCTCTTCTCCACCAGCAACCCAAGCTCCGGCACTCCTCGGAACTTCGCGTTCCCACAAACCTACACCGTCACCGCGGAAGACGGCACCACGAAAAACTACACAGTCACCGTCAATCTAGTCAACGCACTCACCTACGACTTCAACACCGGCCTCCAGGGATGGTCCCAGATCTATCCCGTCTCCGGCGTCCTCCTCCAAAACAACGCCCTCGGCTCCGGCTACGATAACGACGATCCCTTCTCCCGCTTCGCCAGATCCCCCGGATTCTATCTGTTGGATTCCGGACCCATCACCTTCTTCCTCGATGGCGGCCAATCCCCGCTCGCCGCACCTGCGGCACCATCCGCCATTCCCGCCAACGCCATCAACGGCGGCGGCTTTGCCGGCATGGCGCTCCGCGATGTCGAAACGGACACCTACGTCCTCTGGCGCCGCAAAAACGGCAACGGCGGCGGCTTCCAACTCCACCAGTTCTCCGTTGCGGAACTCGCCCCCTACGTCAACAACGGTCGCCAATACACCCTCGACTACCTCGACTACAACTCCGGCGGCTGGGGCTGGACTTACATGGACAACGTCTCCATCCCCGGCCTCCTCGAGGAACCCGGCACCGAAGCACTCCTCACCTCAGCCAAAATCAGCCCCGCCAGCACCTCCGAAACCTTCGGCAACTTCATCGATATCTGGGTCCCCGAAAACACCGACGTCTCCGCCCTCGCCCCACAATTCGCAATCTCCCCGGAAGCCAGCATCTCCCCACCCCACGGCACCGTCCGCGACTTCACCACACCCCAGGAATACACCGTCACCTCGGGCGATGGCCTCGTCGTCAACACCTACACCATCACCGTATACCCTAACGGCTCCCTCAGCGTGAAAACCTTCGACACCATCGAAGGCCCGGGCTACCTCGCACCCATCTCAAACCTCCAGGCCCTAACACCCACCGCCACAGGCATCCAGCTCAACGACATCTTCTACGGCGATTTCACCGCCAACCTCCCCGGCCTCACCGGCAACGAAACCTTCTCCGTCCTCTGGGAAGGCTGGTTCAATGTCTCCCTCAACGGCCCGGGCTTCTACACCTTCGGCTCCCAAAGCGATGACGGTTCCATGATCTACCTCGACATCAACGACGATGGCGACTTCAGCGATCCCGGCGAACTCGTCGTCAACAACAACGGCTATCACGGCTACGACATCGCCACCGGCTCCGTCTACCTCGGCATGGACTCCGTCAAAATCGCCATCGGCTTCTTCGAACAAGGCGGCGGCGAAGGCATCGACGCCCGCTTCCTCTCCGGCGCAAACCAACCCTTCGCCTCACTCGCCCGCATCGGCGGAAAATCAGGACACTTCTCCATCACCCGCCCCGCTGCCGATTCCTCCTCCACCGCCCTTTGGAACCTCCAGGCCGCTGGCGTCACCGCCACCCAAAACGGAAACCAAATCTACCTCAACATCCCTCCGGAAATCGACATCACCACCGTCGCCCCCACCTTCCTCCTCGCCCCCGGCGCCGTATCCGATCCCGCCTCCGGAACCCCGCTCGACTTCACCAACCCCCAAACCTATTCGGTGACTTCCGACGACGATTCCACCACCACGGAATACGTGGTCACCATCCGCAACACCGGCGCACTCAACGTCAGAACCTACGACACCATCTCCGGCACAAGCCTCCTCGCACCCATCTCCAACCTCGCAGCCCAAACGCCGAGCGCCTCCTTCATCGCTCCAAACGACATCTCCTTCACAACCTTCAACCCCGCCACCCCCGGCCTCACCAATGGCGACACCTTCGCCATCCTCTGGGACGGCTGGTTCGACGTCGCCGAAGAAGGCCCCGGCTACTACACCTTCGGAACCAGCAGCGACGATGGCAGCGTCATCTACCTCGACCTCAACAACGACGGCGACTTCGACGACGCCAGCGAACTCATCGTCAACAACAACGCCGTCCAAGCCACCACCACCCGCACCGCAACCGTCTGGCTACCCATGGACAAAATCCGCATCGCCATCGGCTACTTCGAAGAAGGCGGCGGCGAAGTCATGATCGCCCGCTACGCCAAAGGCCAGGACATCCCATTCACCCAGATGAACCTCATCGGCGGCTCCATCGGAACCTTCTTCGCCACCGAGCCCGCCTCCGAGCCATCCTCCGCCGCCCTGTGGTATCTCAGCTACTTCGGTCCACCCGCCGTCGTCAATGGCACCAACCTGCAACTCTCCGTCCCCGTCGGCACGGATATCACCAACCTCGATCCCACCTTCGAAATCTCGCCCGGCGCCACCTGCGTCCCGCCCTCAGGAACCACCCGCGACTTCTCAACCCCGCAAACCTACACGGTCACCTCGGACGACGAATCCACCACCACCGTCTACACCGTGTCCGTCTATCAGCGCGCCGACTTCACCTTCAACTCCGGCACCCTCGATGGCTGGTCCAACCGCGTCTGGGACCTCGCCGCAAACGGCGGCAGCGGCGGATGGATCAACCTCTCGCCCAACGCAACAACCCTCCCCTCCGGCATCAACGGCGGAGAAATCCAACCCCCATCCATCGACAACGGCATCTTCGCCCCGCTCAATGGCCAGGTCCGCCCTAACGGAAGCACCGACAACCACCTCAACACCCACTGGCTCCGCTCACCCGCATTCGTCCTCGATGCCGTCGCCAATCTAACCGTCGACCTCGGTATGGGCATCGCCAACACCACAAACCCGCTCGACGAATCGCAAATCCCCCACGAAGCCGTCACCGGCGGCGGCTGGAAAGGCATCGCCCTCCGCCGCGTCAGCGATGGCGCATTCCTCATCGCCAAACCCCGCACCGGAGCCAACAACGACGTCTTCCGCACCATCACCTTCACCCAAGAGGAACTCGCACCCTTCGACGGAATCGAATGCACCCTCGACCTCATCAACTCCGATCGCGGAAGCTGGGGCTGGATCGCCATGGACAACGTCTCCATCCCTGTCGAATCCTTATCCACCAGCTCACCCTACGAAACCTGGATCGCCAACTACCCATCCCTCGTCGGTCAAGACGCAGAACCTGGCTCAGACCCCGACAACGACGGCCTCACCAACCTCGAAGAACTCGCCTTCAATACCGATCCCACCAGCGGTATCACCAACACCCTCGCCTTCGACCTCGGCACCATCACCAACTCCGGCAGCCCCTTCATCGAAACCAACGGCGGATTCTCCTTCATCTTCGCTCGCCGCATCGATCGCATCGATCAAGGCCTCACTTACACCGTCCAATTCAGCCACGACCTAGACACCTGGGTCGATGATGCTACCGAACCCACCGTCCTCGCCAGCGACGCCGATATCGAAGCCGTCGAGGTCCCATTCCCCGCCACCATCACCACCCCCGGCGGCCCCCAAGTCCCTCAATTCGCACGGGTACAAATCATCAGAAACTAACGAAAATCCATCAACTGCCTCCAGCGTAAAGCAGCACAAAAACCCAGCCCGGGAAAAGCGGTAACCCTCCGCCAATCCCGGGCCTTTTGTTCACATCAATCACTCCCTCCCTTCGATCTTTTCAATTGCACTCAACAATCGCTGCCAGATACTTTTCCTTGTGACGAAAAAACCCATCGTTGCAGCTCGCTGCCACGCTCTTCTAACACTTTGCTGCATCCTGCTCGCATGGACCGTCCCATCCGCCCGCATCCCTGCGCAAATCGTCATCAACGAGATCCAAAGCTCCAACGACCAAACCATCACCGACGAGGATGGCGACGCCTCCGACTGGATCGAACTCCACAACCCCTCCACCAATCCCGTAAACCTCGACGGCTGGGGCCTCTCCGACGATCCGGCCCTCCCCATCAAATGGGCCATCCCGGCACACACCATCCCGCCCGGTGGATACCTCCTCATCTGGGCCTCCGGCAAAAACCGCATCGGCCCCTACACCCCAAACCCACCCACCCTAACTGATCCCGACACCATCCCCGGCCTCGTCCTCTGGCTCGATGCCATCGACCTCAACCTCGCCCCGAACGCCGCCGTCTCCACCTGGTCCGACCTCAGCGGAAACAACAACCACGCCGTCGCCCCATCCAACGCAGCCTCTCCCTTCTTCCGCGCCAACCGCATCAACGGCCACCCCGCCATCCAGTTCACCAAAACCTCCAACCACCTCCTCGCCCTACCCCACCTCAACTTCAACGGTCTCGACAACCTCGGAAACTTCACCGCCATCACCCTCGCCCGCCTCACCAGCGGCAACCAGACCGGCATCATGGGAGCTTGGGGAGCCAATCCAAACACCGCCAACACCCACTTCGAAGTCTCTAACCTCAACCAGCTCCGCCTCCGCGTCGGCACCATGAACGACGTCAGAGTCAACTCCGCCGTCACCCCCGCCGAATGGGCCCTCTTCGGCGCATCCATGACCACCGCCGGCCCCACCCCCACCGGCCGCCTCTACAAAAACAACACCCTCATCGGTTCCAAAGCACAGGCCCCAGGCCCAACCACACTATCCAACTACAGCACCTTCGCCATCGGCGCTTCCGACTCCACCCGCTCCTTCAACGGCGATATCGCCGCATTCCTCCTCTTCGACCGCGAACTCTCCACCAACGAACGCGAATCCGTCGGCACCTATCTTTCTAACCGATACGGCATCTCCACCCCATCCACCGCCGGATACCACACCAACTTCAGCATCGCAGAAGCCGGGGAAACCCTCACCCTCACCCGCCCCGATGGCTCCACTGCGGATTCCACCCCACCCATCTTCATCCCCATCGGCTCCAGCCTCGGCCGCTCTCCGGATGCCGTCGGCCCCCTCGCCCACTTCGCCACACCCACCCCCGCCACTTCTAACACCACCACCTCATACAACCCTCCCTCTACTTCCCCAGCCTTCTCCGAACCACGCGGCTTCAAGGAAAACCCATTCGCCCTGACACTCTCCCACCCCGATCCCGCTGCGCAAATCCGCTACACCCTCGACGGCTCCACCCCCACCGCCACCTCCGGCACCGTCTTCAACACCCCCATCTCCATCAGCCAAACCACCGTCGTCCGCGCCATCGCCGTCGTCCCCGGCTCCCTCCCCTACCACCCGGCAGAAACCCACTCCTACCTCTTCGCGGACGACATCATCCAACTCACCGCCCGCCCCCCTTCCTACCCATCCACCTGGAACGGCTTCGCCCAAACCAGCTACGCCATCAGCCCCTTCACCGCCTCCCAACCCGGCTATGCGCAAACCATGAAAGCCGCACTCGCCAGCCTGCCCACCCTCTCACTCACCATGAGCCCGCAGGACTTCTTCGGCACCGATGGCGTCTACTCCAATCCCACCATCGACGACTTCGAAAAACCCGTCTCCGCCGAATGGATCGGCCTCCCCGGAACCCCGGACTTCCAAATCAACGCCGGCCTCCGCGTCCAAGGCGGCGCAAGCCGCAACTTCACCAACACCCCCAAAAAATCCCTCCGCCTCCTCTTTAAGGACTCCTACGGCGCCGGCCGCCTCCGCCAACCCGTCCTCGCCCAAGGCGGAACCACCATGGACGACTTCAACTCCATCGTCCTCCGCGCCGACTACAACAACTCATGGCTCCACTGGGACGGCCCACAACGCCTCCGCGGCAGCCTCATCCGCGACCAATGGATGCGAAACACCCAGATCGCCATGAGCGGCATCGGCTCCCACGGATCACACGTCCACCTCTACCTCAACGGCATCTACTGGGGCGTCTACAACCCCTCCGAACGCGCCGACGCAGCCTTCGCTTCCACCTACCTCGGCGGCGAAGACATCGAATACGACGCCATGACCCACGACGGCATCCGCGATGGAGACAACATCGCATGGAACGCCATGCGCGCGCTCGCCGCCTCAGGACTCTCCACACCCGCCGCCTACGATGCCATCCGCCAATACCTCGATATCGACCACTTCATCGACTACATGATCGTCAACATCTACGGCGGAAACCAAGACTGGCCACACAACAACTGGAACGCCACCCGCCTCCGCCAACCCGGCGCGGGATACCTCTTCCACTGCTGGGATGGCGAGCGCACCCTCGAATCCACCGCCATCAACCGCGTCGAACTCACCGGATCTAACAACCCAGCCGAATTCTACGCCGCACTCCGCCAGAACGCCGAGTTCCGCCTCACATTCGCGGACCGCCTCCACCGCCACTTCCACAACAACGGCGCCCTCACCCCCGCCGCCAACATCGCCCGCTGGAACGCCCTCGCCGATTCCGTCCAGCCCGCCATCTTCGCCGAACAAGCCCGCTGGGGCTCCTACCGCAACGAAATCTACGACCGCAACGGCCCCTCCCCACGCTACGCCCTCGATCCCCACTGGACCGCCGAACGGGAGAATCTGATGGAAAACCATTTCCCTGTCCGCTCAGCCACCGTCCTCAGCCAGTTCCAGGCCGCCAACCTCTATCCAACCGTCGAGGCTCCCACCTTCAGCCAACACGGCGGAAACCTCCCGCTCAACCCCACCCTCACCATCTCGGCCCCCGCCGGCACCATCCACTACACCACCGATGGCACCGACCCGCGCACCCCCATCACCAGCACACCCTCCCCGCAGTCCCTCACCTACACCACCCCGCTCTCCCCATCCGCCAACTTCACCCTCAAGGCCCGCGTCCTCGACAACGGCACCTGGAGCGCCCTAACAGAAGCCGCGTTCCGCGTCGAACAGGAGGAACCCGTCTTCCTCCCCGACACCACCGCCGATTGGACCAACGACGCCAACTGGACCGGCATCGCATTCCCTAACAGCACCGCCCGCCGCGCCCGCATCAACGCCCCTTCCGCCGATCGCAACATCAACCTTCGCCAACCCGTCACCATCGGCGAAATCACCCTCGCCCAAGCCAACTCCACCTTCCGCGACCGCATCCGCGACCGCGATACCGGCAACTCCCTGACCTTCGACGGCGGCTCCGAAAACGCCCTCATCCGCGTCGATGGCGATGGCACCGGCTTCGTCGAATTTGAAGTCCTCGCCGGCACCACCCTCGCCACCGATCTCACCATCGAAGTCAACCACACCCTCGGCAACCCCATCGAAAGCGCACTCCGCCTCCGCTCCCTCTGGACCGGACCCGGCGGCATCACCAAAACCGGCATCGGCACCGCCTCTCTAACAGGAGCAGGAAAAAACTTCACCGGCCCCCTCGAAATCACCGAAGGCGCCCTCTTCCTAACAGAACCCGCCGTCCCCACTCAGGCATCCTCCGTCGCCGTCCGCCCCGGCGGCCAACTCCGCCTCCTCTCCTCCGGCGACCCGCGCCTCTACACCTTCGCCACCCCCATCATCCTCGAAGGCCACGGCCGCGACCCCTCCCTCCCCGATGGCCTCGGCCTCGGAAAATCCGGCGCACTCCGCTACGATCCCGGCGCAGGCTCTAACCGCGCCATCCTCAACCCCTCCGTCAACATCGCCTCCGCCGCCACGATCCACACCGAAGGTTCCGACAACCACCTCGAAATTCCAACCTCCCTAACAGGCACCGCCCATCTAACAAAAACCGGCGGCGGCACACTCACCCTCGGCCCCGACCAATCCGCCTTCACCGGCCCCCTCACCATCCAGAACGGCACCCTCCACCTCTCCGGCCCCCTCGCCTCACCCATCACCCTCGCCGCCACCGCCACCCTAACCGGCCACGGCTCCTCCACATCCCTCAACGGCAACGGCTCCGTTAGACTCCTCGCCACCACCTTCCGCGCCAACACCGCGGAATCCACCACCATCGAAGCCCTCTTCCAACTCCCCGAAAACCCCGACCTCACCCAACCCTCCCAATCCGGCAACGGCACCCTCATCCTCTCCAGCCCCCCCACCGAACCCGCCACCGTCCGCATCCACCTCGCCAACCCCACCGCCACCCAGCGCGGCGCACTCTTCATCACCCCACCCAACGCCATCCACCTCCCCGACTGGCTCCGCCAATCCCAATGGGAAATCCTCATCCCCGACCCCGCCGGCACCCACCTCTTCGATGGCCAAACCTGGTCCCCACACCCCGAAGCACAACTCGTCACCGTCCCGCACACCGCCACCCTCAACGGCCAACCCGTCACCGGCCGCATCATCGAAGTCCGCATCGGCCACCCACCCTCCACCTTCACCCGCTGGCGCGAAACCGTCTTCACCAACCCCGCAGACCTCCTCGACCCCGAACTCTCCGGCCCCACCCCGCAAAACCTCCTCCGCTACGCCCTCGGCGCACAACTCGACCTAACAGGCGCTCTTCCCTCCCTCACCCTGACGGAAAACGCCGCCTTCCGCTTCCCCTTCGACCCCGGCCGCGACGACATCACCGTCCGCCTCCAAGCCACCGACAACCTCAACGACTGGTCAAACGCCGACATCCTCTTCGACTCCTCCACCCAACTCCTCACCCCGGACCCGCAAGGCTACCTCACCATCACCACCCCCATCACACCCACCCCCCGCTTCTTCCGCCTCCACATCACACTCAACCCCTAGTCCCTAACAGCCCCCGCCATCAAGCCGCCGCCAGCCTCTTCTGCGACAGCATCTTCCGGATCAGCAAAACAAATCCAACCACCGCCACCAACAGCAGCGGGATACCAATCATCGGCCGATAGAAAATCCACGCCACCCCAATGATCACCAGCGAGATCGGCACCGTCAGCAACAGCGACACCAAGCCCGTCCCAACACCCACGATGTTCCCCACGAACGGAACCACATCCGCCAACACCGACAACGGCCGGAACACCGAGGAAAAGCCGATGAACATCACCAGCACCCCCACCGCCCGCAGAACCCACGTCAACATCCGGTTCCCCGCATGCGCCGACGCAAACATCGCCTCCGCACTCTGATTCCCATTCTCTAACATCTCAATGCTCCCCCCGGCCTTCGCCAGATACGGCTCGAAGCTGCTCCCCCTCAACTTCGCAATCACACTCACATCCCCCGGCAGCGCCGCCTCATGGCTCACCCGCACATCCCCCACCATCGGCTTCGCCGGATCCTCTCCCAGATAAAATCCATCCGCACTCCGGTGCAGCTTCTTCGAGGCCACCGTCTCCGGCAACTCCACCGCCTCATCCCCACGCACGGTCGTAAACCCACCGATCTGCCCAGCCAACCCCGGCGACAACCTATACGCACCCACCGTGATCGGCGACGCCGTCCAATCCTCCGACTCCATCGGCAACCGCGGATTCTCATGCCCTGCCTGATTCTTGAACTTCGATGAATCAATGAAATCCCCCGCCCAATCCTTCACATACGAATACGTCGTCACCGTCTCCTCCCCGCCACCCAGCTTCTTCCGCGTCTCGCTCTTCGACTCCTCCTTCCACTGATACATCTCCACATTCCTCCTCAGCTTCAACGCCTCCACCTTGATCCCCAACACCGGATCACTCAACTCTCCCGTCGCTTTCGCCACCCCTGTTAGATGAACCAGCTTTCCCTGCTTCCCTTCATCCACCGAATCCGCGGAAATCGAAACCACACCCTTCGCCCCCTCCTCCAAAGTCCGCTCCGTCTTCACCGCACGACCCTCATTCCAGAACAACACCACCGCCGAAATCACAATCATCACCAACCCCACCAACACACCCTTGATCGAACTCCCAATCCGCCCGAACCAACCCGTGCTTGTCGTCTCCGTGAATGAATCCGTTGCCATGATCACGCTTCTCTCCCCATCCCCGAAAAAGATCAAACCAAAACCTCACGCGATCACGGGAACCCGCCAGCCGATAGAGATTGCACCGCTCCGTGGTATCAAGCGACCCTTCCACACACCATGAACAGGTCGATCCACCACCCCATCCTCGCCTGCGCCTTGCTCCTCGCCACCAGCTTGCACGCACTCCCTCCCGTCCTGCCCGAAAACACCGAAGAAAGCCCGCTATCCTCCTTCATCATCCCACCCGCGCGCATCGTCTGGACCTCGGAAAACGGAATCGCCAACTCCGAAAACCTCCTCAAACCCCACAGCGGACAAGCCGTCCTCAAGGAACCCGCTCCGCCCCTCATCATGAAACCGGGCGCCGCCATCATCATCGACTTCGGCATCCAGATCTCAGGCTCCGTCGAACTCTTCACCACCATGACCGAAAGCAAGGACATGCCATCCGTTCGCATCCGCTTCGGCGAATCCGTCTCCGAAACCTCCGCAGAAATCGGCGAACGCGGCGCACAAAACGATCACGCCCTCCGCGACCAAATCGTCAAACTCCCATGGCTCGGAAAAACCACCATCGGCCCCAGCGGATTCCGCTTCGTCCGCATCGATAACACCGACCCCAAAACCGTCGTCTCCCTCAGCCACCTCCGCGCCATCCTAACACTCCGCGACATCCCCTACATCGGCTCCTTCAAATGCTCCGACGAACGCCTCAACCGCATCTGGCAAACCGGCGCATACACCGTCCACCTCAACATGCAGGACTACCTCTGGGACGGCGTCAAACGCGACCGCCTCGTCTGGCTCGGAGACATGCACCCCGAAGTCCGCGTCATCAACTCCGTCTTCGGCCACAACGACGTCGTCCCTAACAGCCTCGACATGATCCGCGACGTCACCCCCGTCACCGAATGGATGAACGGCATCAGCTCCTACTCCATGTGGTGGATCCTCATCCACGAGGAATGGTACCTCCACCATGGAAACCTCGACTACCTCACCCAACAGAAACCCTACCTCATCAACCTCCTCAAACGCCTCGCCACCTACGTCGATCCCGATGGCCGCGAAACCCTCGACGGCATGCGCTTCCTCGACTGGCCCACCTTCGAAAACAAAATCGCCGTCCACGAAGGCCTCCAAGCTATGATGACACTCACCATGGAAAGCGGCGCACGCCTCGCCAAAATCCTCGGCGAAGCCGAAACCCAAACCCTCTGCCAACAAACCGCCGCACGCCTCCGCAAACACACCCCCGAATCCAGCGGCCGCAAATCCCCCGCCGCACTCCTCTCCCTCGCCGGCCTCCGCGATCCACACTCCGTCGCCAACGACGTCCTCAAAAAAGACGGCCCCAAAGACCTCAGCACCTTCTACGGATTCTACGTCCTCAACGCCCTCGCCAAATCCGGCGACATCGATACCGGCCTCGACTTCATCAGCCAATACTGGGGCTGCATGCTCGACTTCGGCGCAACCACCTTCTGGGAAGACTTCGATCTCGAATGGACCCGCAACGCCGGCCCCATCGACCAACCCGTCGCCCCCGGCAAAAAAGACCTCCATGGCGACTTCGGCGCACACTGCTACCTCGGCTTCCGCCACAGCTTCTGCCACGGCTGGGCCGGCGGCCCCACCGCCTGGCTCAGCCACAACATCCTCGGCATCCAACCCCAAGCCCCCGGCTTCGCCAAAGTCTCCATCACCCCCAACCTCGGCCGCCTCGACTGGGCCGAAGGCACCCACCCCACCCCCAAAGGCCCCATCCACGTCCGCCACCAAAAACAACCCGACGGCACCATCAAATCCACCATCACCCTCCCCCCCGGCATCCAACAAATCCCACCCCCAAAAACCAACTAACCCCCCCTTGGAACATCGACGACCCACAACACTCCATCAAAGATCCTGAAGCATTCCGCGAACCTCCTTCCACCCCATGAACGACCTCATCCTCTACACCACCGACGATGGCAAGAGCCGCATCCAGCTCGATCCCGCCCGATTCGCTTAAGACACTCCAACACATAGATCTGAAGGAACCATTCTTCGATATTCCCCTCCTTTGCGTCTTCGCTTCTTTGCGTGAGCCCCTATCAACGCATGCCTCTTTATAAACTCATCCCATGAACGAAGACCAAATCGCCAAAGAAGTCGTCGACGCCGCAATCAAGGTCCACAGCAAGCTCCGCCCAGGCCTGCTGGAGTCTGTCTACGAAGTGGTGCTTGCCCGTGAGCTGGAGCGCCGGGGTCTGCGAGTGGAAAGGCAGGTATTCATCCCCATCGAATACGAAGGGTTGCAATTCGACGAGGGCTTTCGAGCCGACATCATCATCGAAGACAAAGTCATCCTCGAACTCAAATCCGTGGAGCAACTTGCCAAGGTTCATCACAAACAGGTCTTCACCGATCTCAAACTCGCGGACAAGAGGCTCGGGTTTCTCCTCAATTTCGGCGCCGACCTCATGAAAGATGGCATCAGACGCATCGCCAACGGGATACCGGATTCCCCGTGATTCCAACAAATCCTCTCCTCAAACCGAGGAAACTCTCAGTCACTAGGAATTGAAGTCTACCAGGAAATCCATCTGCCCTTCTCCCCTTTGCGTCTCCGCGTCTTTGCGTGAGTCTCCCATTCGATTCCATTCCTGACCGGCCCTTCACAGGATCAACGATCCAAAACCACCTTCGCTCACGGCTTGCCCGTCCCCTCACATCCAGCTATCTCCACCTCTTACCTCATGAGCACCCACACCCCCACCACCCCGGACCGCTGGTCCCTCGACTCCTGGTTCACCGGTCTGGGTGCGCCGGACTACACCGCTTTCAAATCCAACCTCGTAAAAGACCTCGCCGACTTCCGTGCGCAGGCCGATGCCTTGAGCCACCAAACACCCGAAATCGCCCGCGTCATCCTCGCGCTCGAAACCCTCGGCGAACGGCTAGGCCACCTCTCCGCCTACCTCGGCTGCCTCTCCGCAGACGATGCGAATGACGAAGCCGTCAAAGCCGACGAAGCCTGGATCGCCACCCTCAAGGCCGAGAACATCAAACTCCACGCCTCCCTCCGCTCAACCCTCGCCGCCTTGGACGACGCCAACTTCAATACACTCCTAGCAGAACCTTCGTTAGACAACGCCGCCCACGCACTTCGCCGGATGCGCTACGAAGGCACCCATCAGATGCCATCGGAAATGGAAGCCCTCGCCGCCGACCTCAACGTCAACGGCCTCCACGCCTGGGGCCGGCTCTACGACACCCTCACCGGCAAGATGGAATTCGAAATGACCTTCCCGGATGGCCACACCGAGACCGTCCCCATGTCCCGCCGCCGCGCCCTCATGTCCGAACCGGATCGCAACCTCCGCGAAGCCGCCTTCCACGCCGGGCAAAAACCGTGGAACGATCACGCCCTCACCCTCGCCGCAGGACTCAATGGCATCTCCGGCACACGCCTCACACTCTATCAGAAACGCGGCCAGCCCCACTTCCTCGATGCCCCGCTGTTCGACTCCGCCATCAGCCGCGAGTCCCTCGATGCCATGCTCGATGCCATCCACACCCACATCGACCTCCCCCGCCGCGCCCTCCGCAAAGCCGCCCAACTCCAAGGCACCACCGCCCTCCACTACTTCGACCTCGAAGCCCCGCAAATCTCCCCGCCGGACGAAACCCCGCTCACTTGGGACGAAGCCTGCGCCACCGTCGACCGCTCCTTCTCCAACGCCTATCCGAAGCTCGGCGCCTACTTCCGCGAAATGCTCGCCAACCGCTGGATCGAGGCACAACCCCGCCACGGCAAACGCCCCGGAGCCTTCTGCACCGGCTCACGCCTCCTCCGCGAGGAACGCTGCTACATGACCTTTCACAACACCGTCCACGACATGGTCACCCTCGCCCACGAGGTCGGCCACGCCTGGCACTCCTGCGTCCTCCGCCCCGCACGCACCTACGCCTCCAAATATCCCATGACCCTCGCCGAAACCGCATCCAACTTCGGCGAAATGATCCTCCTGGACGGCCTCCTCAACGCCTCCGACGTCTCCCCCGCCACCCGCGCCTATCTGTTGGATCAGGAAATGCTCCGCTCTCACGCCTATCTCATCAACATCCCCATGCGCTACGAGTTCGAGAAATCCCTCTACACCGAGCGCGCCAATGGCGAACTCTCCGTCTCCCGCATGCAGGAACTCATGACCGCCGCCCAACGCAAACTCTACGGCGACACCCTGTTGGAAGATGGCACCGACCCGATGTTCTGGGCCTACAAGATGCACTTCTTCATCACCGGCGTTTCCTTCTACAACTTTCCCTACGTCTTCGGCTACCTCCTCAGCCAGGCCCTCTTCGCCCGCTTCAAGTCCGAAGGCCAATCCTTCCTCCCCCACTACGAAGCCTTCCTCTCCAAAACCGGCAGCGCCACCTGCGAACAAGTCGTCAAACAAACCCTAGGCGAAGACCTAACCAACCCCACCTTCTGGTCCACCGCCATCCAAGCCATCACCCCCGCCCTAACAGCATACGAGAAGCTCTAGCAAATTTCTAGTTATACCGATTCCCTACACGCCCATTCCGCCCCGACTCGCCTCACGAAGGCTCTACCCAGTTCTCCAGCCGGAGATTAGGAACACGTGCGAACTCTGAAGTATTGTTCGTCACCAAAGGCAACTTCATCGAAAGCGCCTGTGCAGCGATCAGGCAATCAAGCTCGCCAATCATCATACCAAGCGAACGGAGCTTGGCCTTGATTTGACCGTAGGATTCGGCGGCCTCGGTGGTAAACGGCACGATCTCAAGAGGTGCTAGAAAACGGAAGAGTGCGCTGCGGTTGCGATCAATCTGCGCACTTTTGAAAACGCCAAAATGAAGTTCAGCAACCGTAATGGATGTCACCCCGATATCACCTGGCTTGTACTGACTGAAGCGCGCTACCACATGAATCGGACGATGATTCATGATGTAGATGCACATGTTTGTATCAAGCAGCACCTTCATTCGTCCTCGGCACTGAACTCAAAGCCTTTCCGATCCAACTGTACTCCCTGCTCCCGTTCTGCCATGAAGTCGGCAGAGAAGTCGGCTGCCGCCTCAAAAAACGATTCCCAGCTATCCTTGACCGGACTCAAGACCACCGAATCACCTACCTTTTGAATCGAGACTGTCTTCCCTTCAAACCGGAACTGCTTTGGTAGCCGCACGGCTTGGCTCTGCCCGTTCATGAATAGCTTCGCTTGCACACTAAAAATAGATACTAGTCCGTATATTCTGTCAAGGTGCCCCAACTCGTCATTGTATCCTCCAATCATACCTGCCAAAACAGCTTCCGGGCGACCGAACAGCATAATCACCCCCCGGCAAAAACCGGCTTGAAGCCAGCCTCGGTCAGGATGCGCATCATCTGCTCTCGCTTGTCGCCTTGGATTTCGATGCAGCCGTCCTTGACCGTGCCGCCGACTCCGCAGGCCTTCTGCATCTTCTTCGCCAACTCCTGCTTCTCCGAAAGGGCGATCCCGACGAAGTTCTTCGCAACCGTCACCGCTTTCCCTCCACGATGAGCCGTTTGGCGGACGATGTCGACGCGCCCGCGCTTGGTGTTTTGTCCGCGTTTCGAGGTTTTGACAACCGGGGCCGGCACGGGTTTTTCATCGGGATCTGGATTCATGAATGGAGTGATTGAAATTGGATCGCATCATGCAAGCAGCGCTTTCACCACCTTGCCGTGAACATCGGTGAGTCGGAAATCACGGCCCTGATGTCGATAGGTGAGCCGCTCGTGATCGAAACCTAACAAATGCATGAGCGTCGCCTGCAGGTCGTGCACATGAACGCCATTCTCCGTGACTCCGAAACCGAGTTCGTCGGTGGCACCGTGGCGGTAACCGCTTTTCACGCCGCCACCAGCCATGAACATCGTGTAGCAATCCGGATAGTGATCGCGTCCGAGAATCCCGCCGCCGGATGTGCGGCCTTCGCGGAACGGCGTGCGGCCGAACTCACCGGTCCAGATCACAAGCGTATCCTCTAACAATCCACGCTGCTTCAGATCGCGGATCAGCGCCGCAACCGGTTTGTCCATCGTCGCGCACTTGTTGGTCAACCCGTCGCGGATGTCCTCTGCCGGGTTGGTGCCGTGGAAATCCCAGCCCCAGTCGAACAACTGCACAAAGCGGACATCCTTCTCAACCAGCCGCCGCGCGAGCAGGCAGTTATTGGCAAGACTGGAAGCACCGGGAACCGCACCGTATGCCTCTAACACCTCCTTGGGCTCGCGGGAGATATCCATCACCTCCGGCGCGCTGGCCTGCATGCGGTAGGATAGCTCGAACTGCGAAATGCGCGTGAGCGTTTCCGGATTTCCAAACTCCTCGTACTGGGCGCGGTTGATCGCGTCCAGAGCATCCAGCGTGTGACGACGGTGATCCCGGCTCACCCCCGGCGGATTGTTCACATAAACCACAGGATCGCCCTTGCTCTGGCACTGCACGCCTTGATGAACGGAGGGAAGAAATCCGCTGCCCCACGCATTGCGCCCGGCGCTGGGTTGCGAACCGCTGGAAATCATCACGATGAACGCCGGAAGGTCGGTGTTCTCCGAACCGAGCCCGTAAGTCACCCACGAGCCGATCGATGGCCGACCCTGCCGCGGGTGACCAGTGAGCATCAGCAACTCGGCGGGCGCATGGTTGAACTGATCGGTGTGCATCGAATTGACGACGCAAATGTCATCCGCGAGGCCATGAAAATGCGGGATGGCATCGGACATCCAGATCCCGGCCTCACCGAACTGTTGGAACTTGCGGGGTGAACCTAACAGCTTCGGAACCCCGGAAGTGAAGGCGAAACGCCGCCCCTTCAGGAAATCATCCGGACAGTCCTGACCGTTGCGTTTGATCAACTCCGGTTTGTAGTCGAACAGATCGAGATTCGGCGGAGATCCTGACAAATGGATGTAGATCACTCGCTTCGCCTTGGGCGGAAAATGCGGTTGCCCGACGACGGATGCGGCACTGGAGGCACTGGACGATCCACTGCCTAACAGGGACGACAGGGCCATCGCGCCGAGACCGAGGTTTCCGGTGCGCAGGAACTGGCGGCGGGTGATGTGCTGGAGTTGGGCGAGGTGCGGCGTCATGATTCAATATTTCTGAAAGGCCTCATCGGTGTTGAGCAAAACCTGGGCAGCAGCAGTCCAGGCGGCGAGATCGACCGCATTCATGCCATCAGGAAGCGGCCCGATGGGATTCGTTGCAAACGTAAGCGCCTCATCCGGCGTTGCGGCATAGTCGGCAAGCAGCTGATCCAACAATTTCTTCATCGCCGCCAGTTCCGGCGGAGATGGCGGCCGGACGATCACCAGCCGGAAGCCAATGGTGAGACGCTGGTCAGGATCGGCATCAGGGTGATCGCGGAGCAGTCGGCGGGCGAGCGCTTGCGCCGCTTCGACAAACGCCGGGTCGTTGAGGGTGACGAGAGCTTGCAGCGGCGTGTTGCTGCGGGAGCGACGGAGCGAACAAACCTCACGGCTCGTGGCATCAAACGTGGTCAGCGAAGGATGCGGCATCGAGCGGCGGATCTCCGTGTAAACACCGCGGCGATAGCGATCGCTCCCAGTGCTAGTCACCCAATCGGTGGTCTCCCCGAAGGCGGCGACCAAGCCGAACGACGGACGTGGCGGGCGGACCGGCGGACCAAACATCGTCGGACTGAGCAAACCGGACGCGGCAAGCGCCTGATCCCGGATTTCCTCCGCTGTTAGACGGACGGAGGGCCCACGCGCCAAAAGCCGGTTGGCCGGATCGGTCTCCAACAACTCGGGAGTCGCGCGCGATGTCTGACGGTAGGCGCGCGACGTGACCATCAGCCGTAGCATGTGTTGCGTGTTCCAACCGCTGGAAACGAACTCGGCCGCGAGCCAATCCAACAGCTTGGGATGGCTCGGAAGATCGCCCTGCGAGCCAAACTCCTCGGTGGTGGCCACAATGCCGGTCCCGAAAACCTGCTCCCACAGTCGATTGACCGTGGCCCGCGCCGTAAGCGGATTCTCCGGAGAAACGACCCAACGCGCGAAGGCAAGTCGGTCGGCCTTCGTTCCTTCGGGAAGCGGAGGAAACGCGGATGGCGTGCCGGGCTCAACGGGATCGCCCAGATTCATGAAGTTTCCGCGCAGCTGGATGTGGGTCTTGCGCCGCTGATTCTCCGGCATTTCCCGTAGAATCGGCACGGTCGTCGCCGGCTTGATCCCTGTTAGACCCTTCTCCACCGCAGCGAGTCGTTCTCTTGTTTCAGCAAGAAGCGGCGTGGTGGATTGGAAATATCGGGCCAACGTGTCGATTTCTAGAGGCGTCCTCTGGCCCGGCTCGCGTTGGACAATCGCACGGATGTCATCCGGCAGCAGATCATTCACGGCGGAGGCATCCGCAGCGGTGGAAATCCGGAAACGCCCGAGCGTATGCCCGGTATGGGGCGATTGCTGGGCAAGCGTGAGTTCGATTTCGCCAGCCCCCGGCGGCAGCGGCTGGGCAAGTGTTAGAGCGAGCTCATGCGACTGGTTGAGTTTCGGCCCGACCGCCCAACCCTTCCCTCGTCCTGATAGATTGGCCGCATCAAGCACCTCGCCGGCGGCGAATCCATCCTGCGCGAAGGTCGCGATGGCACCCGAAAATTTGATCGATCGCTCACCGGATAGCAGAAACTCCGATCGCGGTGCCGGAACTTGCTCGGGCATTTCCTCCCACACCGGATTGCGGGCATCATCCAACAGAACGATGCGATAGCCCTGCAGGCGTTCACCCGTGCTGCCGTCGGTGCGATTCCAAAGCACCACCCGATCTAGCGGACGGTTCGCCCCGAGATCGATCTCGATCCACGGGTCGGTCGAAACGGCCGTGTGGGAAACCGAGTTGGCGGTATAGTTTCCATCCGTGTTGCCATCAATGGCGCGTGAAACATCCCCGCCGAAATCCGTGCTGCTCTGCCGCGCGCTGCCGGCGCGGGCAACGTTGATGCCATTGCTGAACGCCTCGACTTCAGCAAGGTGGATCATTTTCCCGGCACCTGTTAGTTCGATGCGGACAAACCTCGCGGTGGGCGGTGTGGCTTGTTGGGGAATCCAGCGGGCTGAAAGGTTGGATAGCACAAAGTTGCCATTCCGCCCCGGACCTCCTTGCGCAAGCTCCGGGTCGGCGAGCGCTTCAAGACGGATCGCGGCGAGCGGTTGTCCGGCGGGAGGGCGAATGCGGATCGTGTAAGTCGATGCGGCGGGCGCTTCCCCGGTGGCACGCAAGCTGGCATCGGCTTGCGGAGTCAACACCACACCATCCGTGGCCGATTGGGAAACCGCCGATGCCGGAGTCCATGGCCGGGCTTCCTTCAATCGGCTTTCCCATGCCTGTTGCGCGGCGGCCAGTTCCGGCGCCTGGCTTTCTAACACCCTCGCGAGTTTCTCCTTCTCCCGCAGCCACTCTTCCTGCTGCCGCAATTGCTCCGGGGTCAAAATTCCGATGGTCGGAGATTCATCCTTTCGATCCGCATCCTGCGTGTTGTTGAAAATCGCAAACACACGGAAGTAGTCCTCATGGGTGATCGGGTCATACTTGTGCGTATGGCATTGGGCGCAGGCCATCGTCGTGCCCATCCACGCCTCGAAAGTGGTACCCACCCGATCAACCACCGCCGCGTTGCGGAATTCCTCGTCATCGGTGCCACCCTCGCTGTTTGTTAGAGTGTTCCGGTGAAACGCCGTGGCGATCAGATCATCCTCGGTGGCCTCGGGCAAAAGATCGCCCGCCAACTGCGCCACGGTGAAACGGTCGAAGGGCATGTTGCTGTTGTAGGCACGGATCACCCAATCGCGATAAGCCCAGATAGTGCGTGGCGGGTCGTCGGCATAACCCGCGCTATCGGCATAGCGTGCGATGTCCAGCCACCCGCGGGCCATGTGTTCACCATACGCGGGCTTGGCGAGAAGACGGTTGATGTAATTTTCGTAGGCGTCAGGTGATTGGTCGGATATGTAGGCATCCACCTCATCCGGCGATGGTGGAAGTCCGGTGAGGTCCATCGCCGCCCGCCGCGCAAGCCGATGCGGATCGGCTTGGGGAGAAAAGG
This sequence comes from Verrucomicrobiaceae bacterium, assembly GCA_005787565.1. Taxonomy (GTDB): domain Bacteria; phylum Verrucomicrobiota; class Verrucomicrobiia; order Verrucomicrobiales; family Akkermansiaceae; genus Luteolibacter. The sequence goes on from SYAP01000046.1 coordinate 21,509, forward strand.
TTAGAGAGTTGGCTGCGAGCTCCTCCAGCAGGAATGCGTCGATAGGATGGGACGCAAGCTCCGGCACCTCCGGACGGACAACGGGCGTATACGACCAATGTTCGGCGTAGTGGGCACCCTCGGTGATCCATTTCTTAATCAGCTCGATCTGCTCTGGAGAAAGCGGCTGCCCCTTGTCCGGCGGCGGCATGACCTCATCCGGGTCCGTGGAGGTCATGTGCTCGATGATCGTGCTAGCATCAGGATTCCCAGGAGTGATCGCCTGGCGGCCACGGCGGTTGCGGGTAGCTCCTTCATAGGTATCGAGCCGCAACCTCGCTTGGCGCTCCTCCTCGTCGGGGCCATGGCACGCGTAACAATGGTTCGATAGGATGGGCTTGATCTCGCGGTTGAAGTCCACTTCAGCCGCCGGCGCGACAGTGGCTAAAATCAAGGGAACAAAAGCAATCAGACGATGGGCAGGCATGACGGAAGATCCGGCCTTGCAATACCGGATGATCCGCTACGCATGCAAGGATGCAGATTCTTGCAGGATTCCAGAGGGATCGAGCTCGATCCATTTTCTAGTTCCACCCAACCATCGGCAAACCCTCAACGGAAAGGAAATCGCACGAATGGTTTTTTCCATTGCTTTGACGTCGGACAGCCCTGTATGAGGCCGCGAACGAATCAGCGAAGCTTCGCGAATGAGGCCATTGCCCCGTCAGCCGTTTCAACCACACACCAGGATCTCACCGATGGCCGTCACACCAAGCAAAGATTACAAGCGCCGCGAGCGCGAGCAGCGGAAAATCGACAAACGCATGGCTCGTGAAGCAGCGAAGGCCGAGGAATACGCCGCCCAGCAAGTCGCAGCGGAAGCCGCCGCTGTCGAAGCAGCAAAACAAGCCGAAATCGACTTGCAGGCAAAAATCGAAGCGGACTTCGAAGCCGAACTCGAAGCCGAACGCCAAGGCCAGCGCGTGGCCTGAGCGAAGCGGCTGAAAATCGATCTGTGATCGGCCACCAAGCCGTGTCACCATGACGTGTGACCACTTACGTCTACGAGACCATCCCCCAGCACCCCGACCAATCGCCCACGCGTTTCGAGGTTCGCCAGGGAATCAACGATCCCAAACTCACGATACACCCGGACTCCGGCAAACCGGTCCGCCGTCTCGTCTCGGGAGGCTTCACCATGCTGAAATCGCCAACCTCATCCGTGGGCTCCGTCACCGACCCGTCATTTCACCTCAAGGATTGAAAATCCCCCATTCATCCTCTCTCTAACAAAGATGGAAAGCGCCCACCCGGAAGGCAGAATCCCCCCGATGCTCTGGGAGAAAATCAAGTCGCTGCTAACAGGATCGGAACCGCCCGACGACCAATACCAACAGCATTGGACGGAAATCCTGATCGCTCGGGTCCCATTGTATTCGCGCCTCCCGGAAGAACTGAAACAAAGGCTCCACCAGCGGATCGGCCGTTTCATCGCCACCACCCGCTTCGAGGCCTGCAATGATCTCGAACTCACCGAGGAAATGGTCCTCACCGTCGCTGCCCAAGCCTGCATGCTGGTCCTTCATCGCGATGGCGATCCCTACCCGGCACTCCGCACCGTCTACCTCTACCCAACGACCTTCAGCTCCATCCAAAAACGCCAGAACGAGATTGGCATCGTCACCGAGCAGGTCGTCCATCGCCTCGGCGAATCCTGGAGCACTGGCACCGTCATCCTCGCATGGGATTCCGTCGCACAGGGCGCACGAAACATCGCCGACGCCCGCAACGTGACCTTCCACGAATTCGCCCACCAGCTCGACCACGAAAACGGCGATACCGATGGCGCGCCAACCCTCGAAAGCCGTGCCGCCTACCGCTCCTGGGCACGAGTCTTCAGCGAAAACTACACCGAGTTCCGCAACCAGATCTCCTCCGGAAAACGCGGACTCCTAGACCCCTACGCCGCATCGGAACCCGAGGAATTCTTCGCCGTCGCCACGGAAACATTCTTCGAAAAACCACGCCAACTCTCCCGCCGCTACCCGGATCTCTACATCGAATTGAAGGAATTCTACAGGCTCGATCCCCAGGAATGGTTCTCCTGAAATCCACCAGCCCACACCACGCCTCCCCCCCTCCCCCCCTCCCCTCAGCCCCAGAAATCCCCAAAAAAACCTTTCCACGGCAAAACACCCGCCCTCCCCGATTCCCCACCCCGGCAAGGTGGCGCTTGCATGCTTGCGGGATCGCCCCTAGGAAGCGGCCTCACGTTTTCCCCACCAAGCATGTACGACCGTAAGACCTGGATTGTTCTCGCCGTTTGCGGCGTTTTGCTGGCGCTCAACCTGCACTACACCGGCAAGGCCGCGAAAGAGCGCGCCGACTACGAGAAACGCCTGGCCGCCGCCAAAGCCCTCGAAGAAAAACAAAACCCGACCGCTCCTCTCGATCCCGCCGCGGTCGAAGCCACCCCCGGACTCACCGTCGAAGCACCGCCACCGCCCACGGAAGAGGAAACCATCACTCTCGAAACCGAATCCGTCGTCTTCACCTTCACCAACATCGGCGGCGGCATCAAACACGCCGAGTTCAAAAAACAATTCGAAGTCGGCTCGAAAACCATCCCCGTCCGCGTCAACCGCTTCGGTGGCGGACCCATCGGCGCCATCGCCAGCGCGTCGAAATCTCTCGAAAACATCCCCTACACCTACAAGCCCGAACAATCCGAACCCGGCCGCAAAGTCGTTTACGTCGCAAAACTATCCTCCGGCCTCCTCGCAAAAAAAACCTTCACCCTCACCGACCCCAAACAACCCGGTGGCCCCTACCTTCTCGACTTCGAACTCACCCTCGAAAACGCCACCGCCGCCGCCGTCAACCTCAAAGACTGGAGCCTCTACATCGGTGAGGCCTCGCCACTCTATCAGAAGGAGAACATCGCCCAAACCGGCTTCTTCTGGCGCGAGGATGGCGACTTCACCTTCGAAAAAGTCACCGGCTTCAAAGGCGGCTGGTTCAGCAGCGACCGCTCGATCATCAACAGCAAGGAAAACCTCCCCATCGAATTCGCCGGCGTCTCCAACCAGTTCTTCACCACCGTCTTCAAACCCAAAACCCCCTCCGGCACCTCCGTCTGGGGCAAGAACAGCGGCGTCGTCATCAACTCCAACTCCCCGGCCGTCCAATCAGTCCGCGCGGGACTCCACCTCCCGGACGTCAAAATCGAAGCCGGCAAACAACACAACCTCACCTATCAGATTTTCATCGGCCCCAAACACAACCCCATGCTCCGCAAAATGGGCGGCGGCTGGGGCGACGTCATGGAATACGGCATGTTCTGGTGGGTCTCACGCCCGCTCAACTGGCTCCTCAACACCCTCCACAACCTCTTCGATGGCGTCGCCAAAAACTGGTCCTGGGGCCTCGCCATCATCTTCCTCACCATCATCGTCCGCATCCTGATCTGGCCGCTCCACGCCAAATCAACCCGCACCATGAAGCGGATGAGCAAACTCCAGCCGGAAATGGCCAAGCTGAAGGAGAAATATCCCGATGACCCTAACAAGCTCAACACCGAGATGATGGGACTCTATCGAAAATACGGCATCAACCCCCTCGGCGGCTGCCTTCCCATGCTCCTCCAGATGCCCATCTTCTTCGGCTTCTTCACCATGCTCCAGTCAGCCGTGGAACTCCGCAACCAAGGCTTCCTCTGGGTCCAGGACCTCTCCCAACCGGACACCCTCACCTACTTCGCAGGCATCCCCCTCAACATTCTCCCCATCGTCATGGGCATCACCAGCTTCCTCCAGATCCTGATGACCCCGAAAACCGGCGATAAAATGCAGCAGCGCATCATCCTCTTCATGCCGCTCATTTTCTTCTTCTTCTGCTACAACTTCGCCTCCGCGCTCGCCCTCTACTGGACCGTCCAAAACATCTTCTCCATCGGCCAAACCTGGCTCATGGGCAAAATGCCCGAACCCGAACTCAAAGCCAACGCCAACGCCGGCAAAAAATCCTGGGTCGAGCGCATGGCCGAAAAACAAGCCGAACTCCAACGCCTCCAAAAGGAACGACTCGCCAACGGCGGATCAACCTCCGGCATGCGCGACGTCACCCCGCCGGACTCCAAGAAAAAGCGCCCGCCACGCACCGGCGGCTGACCCCCCTCACCCTCCAGCAAAACTCTAACCCATCGCTGAAACTCGGATCATACGCCCCGCGTATCGGCTTTCCATGATCTTCAAGATCTACCTCCGCTTCGCCACCTGCCTCCTCCTCGCTTCCTCACTCGCTCACAGCGATTCGGAGAAACTCCCGTTCATCGACCGCGATGGCCAACGCTTCTGGAACGACGGAGCCCTCTCAAAATACATCCACCGCCAAACTCGCGCCCTATCCAAAGACGGCAAACTCACCCCAGGCGAAACCATCCTCGCCCAACTCCGCGACCGCACCTCCCTCCCCGCCGACACCCTCCCGCCACCCGCTCCCTCGCTTCCCATCCTCGACGCCCCAACGCTCGCCACCCGCCTCCAACAAAGCACCGTCGTCGTCATGACCCTCGACGACAAAAACCACGACGAATACGGCACCGGCTTCGCCATCGCACCCGGCATCATCGTCACCAACTGGCACGTCGTCAGCCCGGACCAGAAATTCCCTCACCTCGTCGTCATGGATCACAACGGAAAGGTCCTGCCCGTCACCGAAGGCCTCGCCTCTAACATCGATAACGACCTCGCCATCCTCCGCATCGCCGATCCCACCGGCTCCATTCCCCACCTCCCCCTCGCCCCCACCCTCCCCTCCCCCGGCGAAACCGTCTGGCAAACCGGACACACCCACACCTCCTGGTGGACCTTCACCGACGGCATCGTCAACCGCTACTGCCTCGAACGCTACACCCCGGACGGCAAGGAAAAATCCATCCTCCTCCCCGTCATCGACGTCTCTAACAAAGTCTCCGCCGGATCCAGCGGCAGCGCCGTCGTCAACAACATGGGCCAGGTCGTCGGCGTCTATCACGCACGCCGCTGGTTCTATCAGACCGCCGAAACCTGGAAAATCCCCGCCGAACCTTCCAAAGACGGCGAAAAACCCAAGGAACCGGAGGAAATCAAGGATCGCGTCGTCCTCTTCGAGCGCAACAAGTGCATCCCGGCCACCCGCCTCCTGGAAATGCTGGCCAAGTGATTCGCAAAAACCGAATCCCAACTTCACTCCCCAGCCCAGCACCACGAACAAAAAATTCACCGCCTGCGACTCAAGGCCGCAGACGGTGAACAAATAAATTCAGCTTGTCAGTGAACAGCTTACTCCGCGGCGGTTGCCTCGGCAGCGGCAGGTTCTTCAGCAGCGACCGCAGCGGCCGACACGTCAACCCACTCGATGTAAGCCATCGGTGCCGCATCACTCGGGCGGGGCCCAAGCTTCGTGATCCGGCAATAGCCACCCTGACGGTCTTTCGACGCAGGAGCGACTTCCGCGAAAAGCTTCTTCACGGTTTCCTTCTGGCGAAGGAAAGAGACCGCAAGACGGCGCGAGTGGAGATCGTCACGCTTCGCCAGCGTAACGAGCTTTTCAGCCACCGGACGCAGGGCTTTCGCCTTGCCGAGGGTGGTCTTGATCCGCCCGTGCTCAATGAGACTGCAGGCGAGGTTGGCGAGCAGCGCGCGACGATGCGCGGCGGTGCGTTTGAGCTTGGTGGTGTTGCTTCGATGTCTCATCGGATGCTTCCGTTTCTACAGGAGGATTAATTTCAGTCGTCGAGGTTTTGTGCGATCAGGTCGGCAAGGCCAACCGGTGCTTCGTCTTCCACGCCAAGGCGCGGGCCGCGCGAGGCGGCGGAAGGTCCGGAAAGCAACGATGGATCGAACGTCATTCCAAGGCCAAGACCCAGCTCCACGAGCTTGTCCAAGATCTAGTTGAGCGACTACTTGCCGAAGTTGCGATACTTGAGCATCTCCGCCTCGGACTTCATCGCCAATTGGCCGACCGAGGTGATGTTGGCGTTGTTGAGGCAGTTGGCGGCGCGAACCGACAGCTCGATCTCGTTCACCGACATGTTGAGAAGCTTCTTCAGCGCGGCGTTCTCTTCCGAGGACTCAGCCGGCGCTTCTTCGAAATCAACCGCGTTCTCATCATAGTTAACGAACACGTCAAGGTGGTGGCGCAAAATCGCCGACGCCTGAAGCAACGCGTCCTGCGGCGTGATCCGACCATCCGTCCAAATGTCCAGGGTCAGCTTGTCGAAATCGGTCATCTGACCCACGCGCGTCGTGTCCACCGCATACTTGACGCGGGTCACCGGCGAGAAAATCGAATCAATGGCGATCACGCCGATCGGCTGATCCTTGCGCTTGTTCTCGTCACCCGTGGAAAAACCACGGCCAACACGAACCTCGAACTCGCAATCGAACTTCACCTTGCGGTCAAGCGTGCAGATGATCTGGTCCTTGTTCACCACTTCATAAATGTGGTCGCCTTGAATGTCACCGGCCGTCACGACGCCTTCCTTCTCAACCTTGATGGTCAAAATGCGCGGCTCCTTGTCGTGATGGAGGAATTTCACCTTCTTCAGGTTCAAAACAATGTCCGTCACGTCTTCCACCACGCCCGGAAGGCTGGAAAATTCATGCTGAACACCGGCAATCCGCACGGAAGTGATCGATGCACCTTCCAAAGAGGAAAGCAACACGCGGCGGAGTGAGTTGCCGATCGTGTGTCCATATCCACGCTCGAATGGCTCGGCGGTGAACTGGGCGTAGGTATCGGTGGCGGTCTCCTCGTTGCGAACGAGGCGGTTTGGGAGCTCGAAACGAGCGAGTTTTACTGCTGACATAATGGTTTGGGGTTGCCGGGTTACCCTCCTGCGAGCGGTTGCTCCAAAGGAACAACACAGAGGACCGACGGCGATTTGAGGCTCGCGGGGGCGGGACTAAAGGGGGAACACAGACACCTTGCAACGCCTTTTTTGAATGAAATTTACCGAAAGCGTCACTTTTTCGGCCATAAAGGTGAAAAAGGGGTGGATTTCCTCAGGGAAATCCCTCATACCACTGGAGTCACAACACTTCCACGAGCCATGAAATCCAAACGCAACCTCACTCGCTTCACCTACGAAACCTCAGCTTTCCAAGGGTGGCGCTTGTGCCTTAGCCGTGCCGGCACGACCTTCGTCAAATATTTCCCTGACAAGAAGTTCGGCACCCCCAAGAAGTCCCTTGCCGCTGCTGAAGCCGCTTTGGCCGAGATCAAGGCGATCATCGACGGATCAAAACGGGTGGATGGCAAACTCACTCCGGCCACCGTCAAGAAAGCCGAAAAACTCCTCAAGGAAGCGGTCTGATCCGGTCGGATCGGCATTCGGCCATATCTGCTGTTGCGCGATCCCCGCGTTTAGCTTTCTTGGCTCATGCCTTCCACCACCCGCTCCGTGATTCACTGGTTCCGCAGGGACCTCCGGATCACAGACAATACTTCTCTCATTGAATCCGGGCACCACGGCCTCCCCGTGGTGCCCGTTTACGTGATCAGCTCTTGGCAGAAATCCCACGCCTGGACCGGCCCGAACCGCCAACACTTCCTCTGCGGTTCCCTCGCATCCCTCGATGCAAACCTCAAAACCATCGGCTCACGACTCATCATCCGTGAAGGCAAAGCCGTCGAGGCCCTCCGCAACCTGATCATCGAAACCGGTGCCATCGCCCTCCATTTCAATCTCGACCCCGACCCCTTTGGAAAATCCGTCGAGGCCGCCGTCCGCCAAATGTGCCATGAACTCGGCGTCTCTTGTCACGCCCACCTCGACCACACCCTCCACGGCCCCGGCGAAGTCCTCACCCAAGGCGGACTCCCATACCGCGTCTACACACCCTACAGCAAAAACTGGCTCACCCTCCCCAAATCCAAACCCCTCCCAAAACCCGCCAACCTCCAAACCCCTCCATCCATCTCCTCCCTCCCCCTCCCCACCGTCAAACACTGGGGCTGGGAAATCCCAACCACTTCCCTTCCCGAACCCGGCGAACGCGCCGCCCGCGATCGCCTCAAACAAGCCATCGCAGGAAAAATCCAACACTACGCCGCACGCCGCGACCTCCCCGCGCTCGACGCCACCTCCCGCATCTCCCAAGACCTCCGCTACGGCCTAATCTCCATCCGCTCCATCTACGCCAACACCCTCAAAGCCCGCTCCGAAGCCGACAACGCCGGAAAAGCCGGCATCGACGTCTTCATCAAGGAACTCGCCTGGCGCGAATTCTACTTCGCCATCCTCCACCACTTCCCCAACGTCCTCGAAGAGGAATTCAACGCCGACTGGCGCGGCCTCCCATGGGACCAACCCGGCAAATCCTTCGACGCATGGAAACAAGGCCGCACAGGATTCCCACTCGTCGATGCCGGAATGCGCGAACTTGCCGCCTCCGGATTCATGCACAACCGCCTCCGCATGATCACCGCCATGTTCCTCACCAAAGACCTCCACCTAGACTGGAAACTCGGAGAATCCTGGTTCATGCAACAACTCGTCGATGGCGAAATCGCCTCAAACAACGGCGGCTGGCAATGGTCCGCCGGAACCGGTGCCGACGCCGCTCCCTACTTCCGCATCCAAAACCCCTGGTCACAAACCGCAAAACACGACCCCGAAGGCATCTACATCAAACGCTGGATCCCGGAACTCGAAAAAGTCCACCCATCACGCTTCCTCGAACCCCCGAAAGACGGCCGACCCATCGCCCCCGGATACCCCCTCCCATGCGTCGATCACAAAACCGAACGCGACCGCACCCTCGCCATCTTCAAGAAACACCGCGAGTCCAACCCCAAGAAGAGCTGAATCCCCATCAGGGAGCTTCCCCCTCGCCCTCCGGCACTCCCTCATTCCCCTCGATTCCCTCCATCTCCTCACGCATCAGTTCCATCAGCCGCTCCATGTCACTCAAATGACGGCGCAGCCTCTCCTGATTCCCCCCCCGCGGCGCACGCCCCGGCCCCTGCGGCCTCATGTTCCTCGCCCCTCGCGGCTGCACCATCTCAGGCTCCACCGCCACACTCGCAACACTCGGATCCAACGGCTCCGTCTCTAACAATCTCTTCACCGCGGACGCCGGAATCATGAACGACCGCGTCCGGTCCACACGCGCCAACACCACACCCACCACCTCGCCGCGCAGATTCACCACCGGCCCGCCCGCCTGATCAGGCGTCAACCGCATGTCCGTCTGAACCACGTTCGGAAACGGCCCGCGCACCTTGCTCACCGGACCACCCATCCGCTCCATCTGCCGCAAACGATCCCCCGAAAACTGCGGCAACTTCGGACGATTCCCTAACAAAACCTCAACCTTCAACACATCCTCACCCCGCTGGATCTCCATCGCCACCCTCTCCCCCGGCGCTCTCCCGATCAACGCGTTCCGCAACTCTAACAGACCGGAAATCCTCCGCTCCCCCACCTCCAAAATCACATCACCTTCCCCCAATCCCGCATCCGCCGCACCGGATCCCTCCTCCACACTCGCCACACGCACCCCCACACCCTTGTGATCGGGATCCCCCATCACTCCCAAAAAAGCCTGATCCGTCTCCCGCGTATTCCGCTCCAAAACACTCACCACACCGATCCCGCCCGGCCGCCCATCAGGCTGCGGCGCTGCCAGAAACGTCCCCAAAGCCATCTCGCCATCCGACCACTTCACCGGCGGCAACGCATCCCCCTCCAGCTTCAAAACCGCAAGATCCACCTCATCATAAACCCCAGTCACCACCACCGCCCTCACCTCCGAAGGATCCATCCCCGCTCCACTCGCAATCCGCAACGCACCACCTGCCCCCGCAATCTCACTCCACTTCGTCAAAACCGTCCGCCCATCACCCACCACCGTCCCATACGCCAATCGCTGCGTCCCGGACCACACCCGCACCGTCGACTTCGCAGCCTCCCGCAAAACCGGCGTGATCGACTGATTGAAATCATCCGACTGCTTGTCCACCGCACGCCGCTCCTCCGGCCTCAACAGCGGAATATCCTGCGCCAACGACGAACCCACCGTCATCAAAACCGCCGCCGCCACCATCAGACCGTTCATCGCATGTGTTTTCATTCTTCTCTGAAAAGTTCTTCACGTTTTCCCAAAGTCACCTCGAGCTCCAAATCACGATCATCCCGGCGGACCACCGCCTTGACCACGTCACCCGGCTCTCGCTTCGCCAAAAGCATCATCAGATCCTGCCCGTTCTTCACCACCCCGCCATCCAACCCAATCACCACATCACCCGCACGAATGCCCGCCAACGCCGCCGGCGATCGCGCATAGACCCGCTCCACCGGCACACCCCTCCCACGCCCGCCATCCAATCCCATCTCGATTCCCAACACCGGCATCTCCGGATTCGCCAGCGGATTCATCGAGAGCCTCCCCCACGCCTTCCCCGCCAACAGCTTGTCCCAATCCTCAACAAACCCATCGATTCCCGCATGATTGTTGTTCTTCCACGAAACCCCGATCGAAGAATTGATCCCCACAATCTTCCCCTCCAAATCAAACAACGGCCCGCCCGAATCCCCGCCAATCAACGTGCAATCCGTCGTCAGGAAATTCCCCGGACCCTTCGAAACCACCCGCCCGAACCGCACCGGCGGCGTCCTCGCCGGATCAAACCCCGCCGAATGCCCCAACGCCACCACCCAATCCCCAGCCACCAACGGCTTCGAGGCACCACGCTCACGAAACGGCCATGGCCCCGGCACCGTGATCTGCACCATCCCAATGTCCTTCGAAAAATTCGCCCCTAACACCTTCCCCGGAACCTGCTTCCCGTCCGGAAAAACCACCATCACCTCCTCTGCACCCTGGATCACATGCGCCGCCGTCAAAATCAAACCATCCGCCGTCGTCACCACCCCCGACCCCGAAGAACCCGTCTCATCCGATAACAACGCCACCGTCGCCGGCATCGTCACCTTCGCCACCTCCGCCACCTTCGCCTCCAACTTCAGCAAATCCTGAACCGTCGCCACCGGCTCCGCACCCCTCACCCCCACCAGCGAAACCACTAGCGCACACCCCGCACCCATCCAGCTTCGAAAGTTCATCGCACTCATCTTGTTCGCATTCCTTAGCGCCGCATCCAACACTCTTCGTCTCAAACAACAATCGGGGATGGATCATCGGCCGCAACTGCGTTATTCTTCACACGCAAATGCCGAAACGCAACCCGCCTGAATCCAACCGCCGCCGCAGGGAATCCAAAGACCCCTCGCCGCCGAGCAAACCCGGCGTGCTCTCCTACCTCTTCCTCTGGCCCTTCCTCATCCTCAACCTCCTCACCCGCGGCCTCCCCACCCCGGCCCGCTGGATCGCCCGCCTCATCGGCTACCCCGCCGTCGCCACCATCTGCGCCATCGCTCTCCTCGCCGTCATCTACGGCATCCGCTCCCAACAATACGACCTCCACCGCATCCACGCCATGCCGGAACGATCCCTCATCCTCGACCGCCTCGGCGAGGAAATCGACCGCATCCACGGCGAAAAACGCAAGGTCGTCCCCCTCTCCCAAGTCGCCGAACCCTTCCACAAAGCCATCCTCGCCCGCGAGGACGAACGCTTCTATCAGCACGGCGCCATCGACCCCATCGGCATCGTCCGCGCCTTCCTCAAAAACCTCCAAGGCAAACGCGAAGGCGCATCCACCCTCACCCAACAACTCGCATCCGACGTCTTCCAACTCAAACGCGGCGAAAAACGCGGCGACCTCCTCCGCCAACTCGATCGCAAATGCCTCGAAATCGCCATCGCCATCCGCATCGAGTCCTTCATGAAAAAGGACGACATCCTCCAAGCCTACATCAACCAGATCAACTGGGGCCGCCAAATCAAAGGCGTCGGCGAAGCCTCACGCATCTACTTCGAGAAACACCCCTCACAACTCACCCTCTCCGAATCCGCACTCCTCGCCGGCATCGTCCGCGGACCCGATGCCTACAACCCCTTCAAATCCATCGAAGCCTCCACCCGCGAACGCAACACCACCCTCGAGCGCATGGTCGCCGCAAAAGCCATCACCCGCGCCGAAGCCGATGCCGCAAAAGCCGAACCCATCGAAGTCCGCCCCACCTGGCGCCGCGAATACAAGGAATCCTACGCCATGGACTCCATCCGCCGCGACCTCGAAGTCATCCTCGAAAAAGAAGACATCCAACTCGGCGGCCTCACCATCACCACCACCATCGACCTCCGCCTCCAACGCGTCGCAGAAGAAGCCCTCGACAAAAAACTCCGCGAAACCGAACGCATCTCCGGCTACCCACACCCCACCCGCACCGCTTGGAAAGAATCCGGCAACACCGGCAACCAGTCCCCCCCCTACATCCAAGGCGCCGCCGTCGTCATCGAAAACCGCACCGGCGCCATCCTCTCCATCGTCGGCGGACGCGACGCCAACGAATCACGCTTCAACCGCGCCCAGGACGGCCAACGCCAGATCGGCTCCATCTTCAAACCCTTCGTCTACCTCGCCGCCTTCGACCGAGGCCTCCGCCCGGACACCCAAATCAGCGACGGCCCCATCCAACCCGGGGAAATCAAAGGCGGCGGCTCCTGGCGACCTAACAACTCCGACGGAAAATTCGGCGGACTCCACCCCGCCTCCTACGGCCTCGTCCGCTCCCGCAACACCATGTCCGTCCGCGTCGGCAACTACGCCAGCCTCTCTCGCGTCAAGGAAGTCGCTCGCATGGCCGGCTTCTCCAACCCCATGCCCGAAAACCCCGCCTCCTTCCTCGGCACCTGGGAAGCCACCCCATGGGAAGTCGCCACCGCCTACACCATGTTCCCCAACGACGGCGTCCGCTACCGCCCCTACCTCATCTCCGAAATCAAGGACCGCAACGGAAACATCCTCTACTCCACACCCTCCCTACCCTATCAGGCCGCATCCGCCGGCTCCGCATGGTCCGTCTCTCGCATCCTCAACCAGGTCGCCACCTCAGGCACCGCCTCCGCCGTCAAACGCCTCGGCTTCGATAAACCCTGCGCCGGAAAAACCGGAACCACCAACGACTTCAAGGACGCATGGTTCGCCGGCTACACCTCCTCTCTAACATGCGCCGTCTGGGTCGGCTTCGACCAACCCAAAAAAACCATCCAGGGCGGATACGGATCCACCCTCTCACTCCCCGTCTGGGTCGACGTCATGAAAACCGCGGACCGCCTCGGCTACAAAGCCGGACAACTCCACTCCAACGTCAACCTCGTCGACTGCCGCCTCTGCCGCCTCTCCGGCAAACGCGCAACCCCCGGCTGCGAAGCCGATGGAAACGCCTACAACGACCAAGTCCCCGCAGACATCGCCCTCGCCCCCAACGACCTCTGCCCCATCCACCCCGCACGCGCACAACCCGTCAACGAAAACGACATCCCCCCACCCCCTCACCCTAACACCCCCACCCCCCCACGCGCACAACCCGTCCAAGATACCCCTTCCCCACGCCCCACCACCCCACCACGCGCACAACCCGTCAACCCCACCCCACCACGCGCACAACCCGTCGAAGACCCACCCCGCGCCATCCCCATCCGCTAAATCCCCTCTTCCATTACAACATCCACCCTAACAGCCTTTCAGCATCTACCACCAAGTGTCCTCCTGGCGCCCCATCACCCCGGACCCCTTCTGGAAACGCTGGCTTCCCCAGTGGCTCCACGCCCCTGCCATCTGGACCTTCCGCGCCGCCATCCTCGGCCTCGTCTGCTTCCTCGGCTTCGCCTTCTTCTACTTCCTGCTAGCCATGCGCTTCGATCTCGACGAAGTCGCAAAACTCCCCGCTGGCACCATCCTCTACGACCGCAACGGAACCGAACTCCCCTCCTCCTTCGGCGATGGCCGCCGCCTCGCCAAACGCCAAGACCTCCCCGAATTCATGGTCCAGGCCCTCCAGGCACGCGAAGACGCACGCTTCTATCAACACGGCGGCGTCGACTACCGCGGCCTCGCACGCGCCACCCTCCGCAACCTCAAGGACCGCGACTTCACCCAAGGCGCATCCACCCTCACCATGCAGCTCGCGCGCAACACCTACGAAATCCGCGCCAAATCCCTCCACCGCAAATTCCTCGAAATCGCCCTCACCCTCCGCATCGAATCCCGCTACGAAAAAGACGAAATCCTCACCCACTACCTCAACCGAATCTACTTCGGCGCCGGCGCTCACGGCGTCGAAAAAGCCGCACGAACCTACTTCCAACGCCCCGTCTCCGAACTCCACGAAGGCGAATGCGCACTCATCGTCGGCATCATCCGCGGCCCCCACATCTTCTCTCCCTTCCGCAACCTCGATGCCGCACTCGCCCAACGCGACGAAACCCTCTCCCGCATGGTCGCCATGGGCTTCATCACCGAGGCCGAACGCAAAACCATCGCCGCACGCCCACTCCGCCTCGCCAACGAAACCGAACGCGAAACCCAGCGCTCCTACGCCCTCCAGGCCGCCATGCGCGAACTCAACCGCATCCTCGACTCCCTCGACATCCGCCTCGACGGCCTCCACGTCAAAACCACCCTCGACGCCGCCTGGCAAGCACGCCTCGAATCCGAACTCAACCGCGCCGTCCTCGACCTCGAAAAAGAACCCTCCTGGAAACACCCCATCCACTCCTCCCACTCCCCCGGCCAGGAAACCGACTACCTCCAATACGCCGCCGTCACCACCGAAACCAAAACCGGCGCCATCCTCGCCCTCATCGGCGGACGCGACTTCACCCACTCCGCCGTCGACCGCTCACGCTCCCGTCGCGACCTCGGCTCCGCCTTCGAACCCTTCGTCGCCGCCGCCGCCTCCGAACGCGGCAAACTCGTCCTCCCCGGCCGCCCCGTCCAAACCGGCCGCCAAATCGGCCCCGCAGAAGTCGAACGCCTCGCCAAACGCTGCGGCATCGCCGGTCCCTTCCTCAAAACCGAAGACCTCTTCCGCGGCTCCGTCGCCGCAACCCCCATGGAAATGTCCGTCGGCCTCGCAACCCTCGGAAACCAAGGAAAACGCCCCAAACCCGTCCTCATCCGCGAAATCCGCGACGCCGAAGGCACCCTCATCTACACCGCCAAAACCAACCTCACCCCAGCCCTCTCCCCGGAAGCCGCCATCGACGCCACCTCCGTCCTCAAACGCCACGCCGGCACCCGCTGCTTCACCGGTGCCACCGGCTCCGAACGCGATGCCTGGACCCTCCGCCTCGGCCCCTCAGGCTCCACCGCCATCTGGCTCGGCTTCGACAAACCCACCGCCATCGCACGAGAAACCCGCCTCAACGCACTCCTCCAAGAATTCGTCAGCCGCCTAGGAAACACCTAACCCCCACCTCTTCCTCTTCCTCTTCCTCTTCCTTCTTCCACTTCTCACTTCTCACTTCTCACTTCTCACTTCTCACTTCTCACTAGTCACTTCCCACCATGCCCCGCCCCATCGACTGGACCACCTGGACCGGCCAAATCCTCGCCACCCTCATGTTCATCATCCGCGATGGACAAATCCTCCTCATCGAAAAAAAACGCGGCCTCGGAGCAGGCAAAATCAATGGCCCCGGCGGCAAAATCGACCCCGGCGAAACCCCGCTCCAAGCCGCCATCCGCGAAACCCAGGAAGAACTCCACATCACCCCCCTCCACCCCGTCAAACTCGGCGAACTCTGGTTCTCCATGTCCGATTGCCCGGACATCCTCTGCCACGTCTATCGCGCAGAAAATTTCACCGGCACCCCCACCGAAACCGACGAAGCCATCCCCCTCTGGACCCCCACCACCGCCATCCCCTACCACCGCATGTGGGAAGACGACCAACAATGGCTCCCCCTCCTGCTAGATAACAAAACCTTCCACGGCCGCTTCATCTTCGAAAAAGACCACCTCCTCTGGTCCCAAATCACCCCCACCCTCCCCTAACCACCGCCCCCCCGCCGACAAGCCAACGCGCCATCAAAAACCGCGCAAAGCCCCCTTTAAACATCTCAGCTTTTCAGCTTTTCAGCCTTTCACCTTCCACCCCCAAAAAGTGGGCCCGCAGGGATTTGAACCCTGGACCAAGGGAT
>SYAP01000047.1 GCA_005787565.1 Verrucomicrobiaceae bacterium
ATTTTGCCGGGGTTGGTTCTGGCGGGTCCGGTGGGTTTTTTGGCGATGAATGTTCTGCCGTTTGTGTTAGGCGGGAGATCGCCTGTTAGGCAATGGCGGGTTTGGTTGGTGGCGGCGCTGGTTTGGGCGTGGTTGCGGTGGGATGCGGGTGGGGTGGTTGGCGGGTTGGCGCGGGTGTGGGTGGGGGTGGCGGTTTTGAATGTGGTGGCGTGTGTGATTCTGGCGCTGGGTGCGACGATGCGGTGGAGCGGGTGGGCTGGGGTGTGGTGGCGGATGTTTTTGTTAGGCGGAGGTCATGTGGTGGCGTTGTGGGCGGGTTGGCGGTATGGATGGGGTTGGGCGGTGGCGGGTGGCGGGGTGATGGCGGGATTGTATTGTTTGGCGGTATTGAGGCCGGGCTGCCAGTGGTTGGGGCCGGTGCGGAGGCGGAGCGGTGGGCGGGAGATTTGGATCACGATTGATGACGGGCCGGATGCGGGGGATACGCCGGCGTTGCTGGATTTGTTAGATGAACATGGCCGGAAGGCGGTGTTTTTCGTGATCGGGGAGAAGGTGCGGGCACATCCGGAGCTGGTGCGGGAGATCGTGAGGCGCGGGCATGAGGTGGGGAACCACACGATGACCCATCCGCAGGGGACGTTCTGGTGTGCGGGTCCGTGGCGGACGTTGCGGGAGATGAGGGAGTGCCAGGAAGTGGTGTTTGAGGCGTGCGGGGTGCGGCCGAGGTGGTTCCGGGCTCCGGTGGGGCATCGGAATTTGTTCACGCATCCGTGGGCGGCGGTGCTGGGGCTGGAGGTGATGGGGTGGAGCCGCCGGGGATTTGATGCGGTGGAGCGGGATGTGGCGGTGGTGTTGGAGAGGATTGTGCCGGGGATGGAGGCGGGGGATATTGTGCTGGTGCACGAGGGGACGCCGATTGCGAAGGAGGTTTTGGCGGGGGTTTTAAGGAGGTGACCCGGCTGAGGTGGGATGGGGTGGATGACGGGGCGAGTTTTGGGATCACTGTGGCAAGTGGGAAATTTTGGCATTTTTCGGCTGGCTGGCTGGCGGATCGCCAGTACATACCCCCCGCGATGCTTTTTCCAATCCTTCTGATTCTGGCCAGTTTCGTGGTTTTGTTCATCGGTGCCGAGTTGTTGGTGCGCGGTGGTGCGTCGATGGCGTTGAAGCTGGGGCTTTCGCCGTTGGTGGTTGGATTGACGGTGGTGGCTTACGGGACCTCGATGCCTGAGCTGATTGTTTCGCTGAAGGCGGCGATGTTGGGTCAGCCGGACATCGCGATCGGGAATGTGGTGGGGTCGAACATTTTCAACATTGCGATCATTCTGGGGTTGGCGGCGGTGGTGTTTCCGATTTCGACGCATTTGCAGGTGTTGAAGTGGGATGCGCCGGTTTTGTTAGGGGTGACGTTGCTTGCGCCGCTGACGTTTTTGGACGGACAGGTGAGCCGGGTGGAGGGTTCGGTGTTTCTGGTGGGTGCGATTTTTTGCACGTGGTGGACGATCCGGATGGCGAGGCGAGATGAGGCGGCGCATGTGGAGATGGCGGCGGATGCGCCGGAGATCCGGAAGCGTGGGAGTTTGTTGATGGATATCGGGCTGATTGTGGCGGGGCTGGGTGTGTTGGTTTTGGGGTCGAGGTTGTTGGTGGATAACGCGGTGGTGGTGGCGAAATCTTTTGGTGTTTCCGAGGCGGTGATCGGTTTGACGATCATTGCGGCAGGGACTTCGATGCCGGAGTTGGCGACGTCGGTGGTGGCGGCGTTCCGGAAGCAGTCGGACATTGCGTTGGGGAATGTTTTGGGGTCGAACCTGTTCAACATCCTGTTTGTGCTGGGAGCCAGTTCGACGATTCATCCCATCCGAACTTCGGCGATGAATCCGTTGGATTTGGGGATCATGATCGGTTTGACGGTGATTCTGGTGCCGATGTTGGCGACTGGACGGCGGTTGAACCGTTGGGAGGGGTTGATTCTGGTGGCGACGTATGGCGGTTACCTCTATCTGATGTGGCCGAAGACGGCATGAGGAGAGGTGTGGATTGTCGTGAAGGAGGGGGTTGCCAAGGAGGTGGTGTTGGGACAGGGTGCGGAGTGGAAAATTCCGAAGCCGCATGAGCAAGCGCCGCCGAATCATGAGTGACCATTGGGCGAAGGGGCAGATGCCGCTGGTGGTTTTGATGGGGGTGATGGCGGGGATTTTTTTCTGCCAGGAGTGGTTGCCGTATTTTTTGTTCGAGCGGTGGATGGCGGTGCCGGCGGATGTTGAGGCGGGGTGGCAGGGGTGGCGCGAGGGGGGAGGGGTGGGGGAGCTGGGGGTGATGGTGACTTTGTTGACGGCGGCGTTTTTGCACGGGGGGCTGGACCACCTTTTGTTCAATCTGGTGTTGTTCTGGATTTTCGCATCGCAGCTGGTGGATTTGTTAGGTCACCGCTGGATGTTGGGGGTGTTTGTTTTCACGGTGGTGACGGGATCGCTTTGCCATGTGTGGCTGAATCCGGGTGATGTCACGCCGATGTTAGGTGCCTCGGGTGCGGTGATGGGGTTTGAGGGGGCGTATTTGGCGTTGTCGATGCGTTGGCAATTGCCGGTGGCGCATGTTTGGCCGATGTCGAGGCCGATGGAGGCGAGTCAGTTCGCGGCGGTGGGGATCATCGGGTTGATCATGGATTTCATCGGGATGACGGATCATCATGCGTGCAGCCAAGTGGCGTATGGGGCGCACGTGGGAGGGTTTGCGGGGGGGATGATTTTGATCGGGTTGTTTGCGCCGAGGCCGGGTGGGGCGGTGGCGAGGTGAGTGCTGAGTGCTGAGTGACGAGTGAGAAGTGAGAAGTGAGAAGTGAGAAGTGAGAAGTGAGGAGTGAGGAGTGAGGAGTGGGGAGTGGGGAGTGGGGAGTGGATTTTTTGGGGTCAGGTTGGGGTGGGCGGATTGGGTTTTGTTAGGGTGATGAGGTGGTTGTTGAAGGGGGTTTTGCCCCAGAGTGGGGAGATTTTTACGGTGCCGAAGGGGGTGAGGAGGCGGGTGAAGTCTTCGGCGGTGGGGTAGTGGGTGGGAGCGGCTTTCATCCAGAGGGTGCATTTGGCGAGGAGGTCTCCGGCGACGGTGATTTTGAAGCGGAGTGAGGGATCGCGGAGGCCGGAGCGGATGATGAGTTTGGCGCCGGGGGCGGTGCGGGCGGCGGCTTCGAGGAGGAGTTTTTCCTGCTGGGCGGGGGTGAAGAACTGGAGGATGTCGAGGATGGTGACGTCTCCGAGATGAGGTGGGAGTCCTTGGCGGGCGTCGTGGTGTTGGAAGTGGAGGTGGGTTTCGGTTTGGCTGACGTGGAGGGCGGTTTGGATTTTCCGGGGGTCGTAGTCGAGGCCGAGGATGGGGTTTTGGTGGCCGTGGGCGCGGAGGAAGAGAGCGAGGAGGCCGAGTCCGCAGCCGAGGTCGAGCAGGGGGTGGGTGGAGTTTTTGAGTTCGCTGAGGACGGCTGGGTAGAGGGGATCGGTGCGGAGTTTGGCGGCGACGTAGTGGTGGTCCCATTTGCCTGGGTAGCGATGGGCGATGGAGGTGAGGGTGGGGTCGCTCACGGGTTGGGAGGGTTGAGGTGGGCGAGTGGGTTATCGCCGCGGGCGAGGAGCCATGGGAGGCGGGCGAAGAATCCGAGGCCGAGGCGGAGGTGCATCCAGGTGAGGAGGATGTTGTCGCGGAGGTAGCGGAATTGGGAGATTCCGCCGTCTTCCTTGCGTGGGTAGATGACTGGCGTGGGGAGGTTGAGGATGGGGACGCCGCGCCAGGCGAGGCGGACGGCGACTTCGGGGTCGAAGTCGAAGCGGCGGGCGAAGGGTGTGGATTCGAAGACGGCGAGGAGGTCGGCGGCGGGGTAGAGGCGCATGCCGAAGAGGGAGTCGTCGATGCCCCAGCCGAGGGTTTCGAGGTTTGCGCAGAAGTTGGAGATTTTGCGTCCGTTGACGCGGAGTGCGGGGGCGGAGGCGTCGAAGACGGGTCTGCCGAAGATGGCTGCTTGGGGGTGGCGGGCGGAGAGTTCGAGGAATTTGGGGATGTGGGAGGCGGGGTGTTGGCCATCGGCATCCATGCAGAGGATGTGGGTGTGGCCGAGGGCGATGGCTTCGCGGAGG